>NZ_BAAAQK010000026.1:0-64561 GCF_039531635.1 Pseudonocardia ailaonensis
ATCCCAGAGTGGAGGGCAGGTCACCCACGTGTTACTCACCCGTTCGCCGCTCGTGTACCCCGAAGGGCCTTACCGCTCGACTTGCATGTGTTAAGCACGCCGCCAGCGTTCGTCCTGAGCCAGGATCAAACTCTCCAACAAAATCTGGCTCTAGCTGGCGGGCTCGCTCCCGACGGGGTCGGGATTACGAGCCCAAAAATGAACTGGCACGACTTCTACCAGTCTCGGTATTACTAGCTCGACACACTGTTGAGTTCTCAAAGGACACCCGCACACCATGGATCTCCTGTCGGAGAACTTCCGGGGCTTTTCCCAACCGTACACCCGCCAGAAATCAAGCTGATTCCGGGGGGTCCGGCTCGGGGGCGGCCAGCGGGCCTGTTGACCGGGCTCTGAGGCCCGTTCTGTCCGGCGTCTCGCTGACAACGAGAAAGTTACGCCCTGCCCACGGCACGGGTCAAATCGGGGTCCCCTCGGGGCCTGTGGGGTTGTTCTCGCAGCTCAGCGGCCTGCGGACGGGCATGCACGGCGCGTTTCGGCCAGGTGAACGGCAGATTTCGGCCTTCATGACGGCGGTCACACCTTCGAGGGAGGCGTGCGATGCCCTCGTCGTCGCACTCGCGTCCCTCGCGTGTGCGCGCGGCGTGTGCGCGCGAAAGAGCCGCTCCGCCGGCCATCGGGTCCGGCGCCCCCGCGGAGCCGCCACACGGGCGCCTGCCGGCGCGCGGTCCGGGAGTGGTCCCTCCGCGCTCCACCGTTCAGAAGTGTTCGGGCCCAACGTGATCCGGACCGCACCAGAATTCCGCCCGCGACGTGATCTGGCGGTGATCACTCCGCAGAACGCGTCCGCGCCACCCCGTCCAGGGCATCCGGACAGCCCGCTGTGATCACATCACCGCAGGCAGTGGGCTCGGACCACCCGTTCGGGCGCGCATCTCCGCGCGGTTCGCGCCGTTGTACCCGATGAGCGTCTCTCACCGGATGTGTCGCGAACGCGGGGGCGAAGCAATTCCGCGGCCGCCGGTGGGAGACGCTCTTTCCGTGCGCGCCAGGAATCGCAGCACGAGCGCCCCGCCGACTCCCGGGACCAGGGCGAGCAGGCGCCCCCGTCCCGCCCGGGTCGAGGCGACGGTCAGCGCGATCACCGCGAGGTACGCGCAGCCGTGCAGCGGGCCGGCCAGCTGGGTGACCGGCCGCAGGTGCAGCGTCACCAGGTTGACGAGCAGCACCACCAGGGAGACGGCCTCCGCCGCGGCGGCGATCCGCAGGCCCATCTCAGACTCCCGTCGTCGAGCCGGGGCGCACGATCATCAGCACCACGACGACCGCCCAGGCCAGGGCGAACAACCCCGAGCTCATCGAGAGTCCGCGGACGGTCCGGGGCGCCACCTCGGCCTCCCCACGCAGGGCCCGGATCACCACGGCCTGCTCCGGTAGCACCCGAAGGCCGAGGATCCCGGCGGCCAGCAGGGTCAGGACGAGGGACGCGATCAGCCACGCGTCGCCCAGCACCCCCATGGCGGCGCCCGTGGCGAGCCCGAAGACCGGGACGGCGACCCCGAGCACCGCGTAGACGCGACTGATGCGGTGCAGGACCTCCACCGCGCCCGGCGGACCGTCACCCGCGAGGGCCGCACGGGCACTGCGCGGGAACATCGATGTGGCCACGGTCACCGGTCCGATGAACACGATGGCCGCCAGGACATGGATCGACAGCAGCACGGCGGTCATGCGTACCTCCCTCCGCGGCCCCGAAATCGGCCGCTCTTCCTTCAGTCCAACTGAAACTGGGGCCGTCGACGGCGTTCCGGCGGAACGGGAGCCGGGCCTCGGAGGGCCACCATCGAGAGCGATCAGTTCCAGTCAGACTGAAACTAGCACCTGCGGCTCAGGGTGCGTCCTCGCCCAGCCGCCCGACCATGCCGATCAGGGTGCGGGCGAGCAGGGCCCGCTCGGGCCGGGGCACCGAGGCGAGCATCACGCGCTCCACCTCGGCGACGGCCTTCTCGGCGGTCGCCAGCAGCCGTCGTCCGTCCGCCGTGACGTGGAGCTCGGCCACCCGGCCGCGGCCGGGCTCGGTCCGCCGTTCCACGGCCCCGCGCTCCTCGAGCTGGCGCAGGGTCGCCTGCATGCTCTGCGCGGTCACCCCCGCCCGGCGGCCGAGCTCGCTGTAGGACATCCCGGGCCGGCGGGCGAGGTGCCCGAGCGCGGAGAGGTGCCGCATGGCGAGCTGCTCCTGGCGCAGCGCCGAGTCGATCTCCTCGCGCACGCGCCGGCCCACCATCGCGAGCAGCACGGCGATCGACCCCGGTCCGGCGGGCGGAGGTCCGGGGCTGGTCACGACCGTCATCCTGCCCCACCTCGTGAGTGGCGATGGTCGCCGGAGCGACCATCGCCAGTCACAGGGTCAGTTGTTCTGCGGGAAGCCCAGGTTGATGCCGCCGTGGCTCGGGTCGAGCCAGCGGGTGGTGACGACCTTGCCGCGGGTGAAGAAGTGGACGCCCTCCGTGCCGTGGGCGTGGGTGTCGCCGAACAGCGAGTTCTTCCAGCCCCCGAACGAGTAGTAGGCCATCGGCACCGGGACCGGCACGTTGATGCCGATCATCCCGACCTCCACCTCGTTCTGGAAACGCCGCGCCGCCCCACCGTCGTTGGTGAAGATCGCCGTGCCGTTCCCGTACGGGTTCGCGTTGACCAGCCCCACCGCGTCCTCGTAGGAGTCCACCCGCACCACCGCCAGCACCGGCCCGAAGATCTCGTCCGTGTAGATGCTCATGTCCGTGCCCACGTTGTCGAACAGCGTCGGCCCGACGAAGAAGCCCGACCCGTCCGCGTCGTAGGTACCCTGCCGGCCGTCCACCACCAGCGTCGCGCCCGCGGCCTCACCCGCGTCGATGTAGCCCGACACCCGATCCCGCGCCGCCGCCGTCACCAAGGGGCCCATGTCGCACGAGCGGCGACCGTCACCGGTCTTCAGGCCCCGGGCGCGCGACGCGATCTTGTCGACGAGCGTGTCCGCGATGTCCCCCACGGCCACCAGCGCCGAGATCGCCATGCACCGCTCACCCGCCGAGCCGAAGCCGGCGTTGATCGCCTGGTCCGCAGCCAGGTCCAGGTCCGCGTCCGGCAGGACCACCATGTGGTTCTTCGCCCCACCCAACGCCTGCACCCGCTTGCCGTGCGCCGTGCCCGTCTCGTAGACGTAGCGGGCGATCGGAGTCGAGCCCACGAAGCTGACCGACTTGACGTCCGGCGAGGTGAGCAACGCGTCGACGGCGACCTTGTCCCCGTTGAGCACGTTGAACACGCCGTCGGGCAGCCCCGCCTCGCGCCACAGCTCCGCGATCCACAACGCCGCTGTGGGGACCTTCTCCGAGGGCTTGAGCACCACGGTGTTGCCCGCGGCGATGGCGAGCGGGAAGAACCACATCGGCACCATGGCCGGGAAGTTGAACGGCGAGATGATCCCGACGACGCCGAGCGGCTGGCGGATCGAGGCCACGTCCACGTTCGTCGACGCGTTCTCCGTCATCGAGCCCTTGAGCAGGTGCGGGATCCCGCACGCGAACTCCACGACCTCCTGCCCGCGCGCCACCTCACCGGCGGCGTCGGAGAGGACCTTGCCGTGCTCGGCCGTGATGATCGCGGCCAGCTCCGGCGCCCGGGCGTCAAGCAGCTCGCGGAACTTGAAGAGGATCCGGGTCCGCTTGGCCAGCGAGGTGTCCCGCCAGGCCGGGAAGGCCTCCTTCGCCGCCGCGATGATCTCGGCGGCCTCCTCCGCGGAGGCGAGCGGCAGCGACGCCGTCACCTCGCCCGTCGCCGGGTTCGTGACGTCGGAGAACCGGCCCGACTTACCGTCGACCTTCTGCCCGTTGGCCCAGTGGTGCAGGGTGTTCGTCATCTCTCTCCTCAGGTACCGGGCGTCAGGAACGTCTTCTGGGTGGCCTTGCGCGCGTCGTAGACCTCGCGAGCGGCCTTGGTGGAGTCGAGCTCGGACACCTCGCTGACGGGCACGTCCCACCAGGACTCCGAGTCCGGGGCGCCGATCAGCGGGTCCGTCTCGACGTAGATCACCGAGCTGTCCGGCGCCGCCTTGGCCTCGGCGATCGCGGCTGCGAAGTCCGCCGGCGTCTTGGTGCGGATCACGCGGATCCCGAAGCTCTCGGCGTTGGCGGCCAGGTCGAGCGGGAGCACGTCGCCGTCGAGGCGGCCCGTGCCCGACCGGTAGCGGTACCTCGTACCGAACCGTTGCGAGCCCAGCGACTCCGACAGCGAGCCGATGGACGCGAAGCCGTGGTTCTGGACCAGGACGGTGATGACCTTGATGCCCTCCTGCACCGCCGTGGCGAGCTCGGTGGCCATCATCAGGTAGGAGCCGTCGCCGACCATGACGAACACGTCCCGGTCCGGACAGGCGAGCCGCACGCCGAGACCGCCGGCGACCTCGTAGCCCATGCAGGAGTAGCCGTACTCGACGTGGTAGCCCTTCGCGTCCCGCGTCTGCCAGAGCTTGTGCAGGTCACCGGGCATGGAGCCCGCGGCACACACCACGACGTCGCGCGGGTCGGTCAGCTCGTTGACGAGCCCGATGACCACGTTCTGGGTCAGTTCCTCGGGCTCGTAGGCGGCCTTCACCGTGGCCGCCCACTCGGCGTCGAGCGCGGTGTAGCGCTCCCGGTAGGCCGGCTCCACGGCGTAGCCGTCGAGCAAGGGCCGCAACGCTTCCAGTGCCTCGCGCGCATCCGCGAGCACCGCGGTCCCCGAATGCTTGACGACGTCGATCGGCGCCACGTTGATGGTGACGAACCGGACGTCCGGATTCTGGAACGCGGTGCGGCTCGCCGTGGTGAAGTCCGAGAAACGCGTCCCGATGCCGATGACGACGTCGGCGTCCCGCGCGATCGCGTTGGCCGCGGTCGTGCCGGTGGACCCGATGGCGCCCAGGCACTGCGGGTGGTCGAACACCAGCGTGCCCTTGCCCGCCTGGCTCTGCCCGACCGGGATGCCGGTGGCCTCGCACAGTGCCCGCAGCGCCTCCGTCGCGCCCGAGTAGTGCACTCCCCCACCGGCCACGATCACCGGCTGCGTCGCCGAGCGGATGATCTCCGCCGCACGAGCCAGCGCGGCCCGCTCGGGGAGCGGCCGCGCCACGTGCCACACCCGCTTCGCGAACAGCTCGACGGGCCAGTCGTGCGCCTGCGTCTGCACGTCCTGCGGGAAGCAGACCGTCACGGCGCCGGTCTCGACCGGGTCGGTGAGCACGCGCATCGCGCTCAGCAGGGCCGCGGGCAGCTGCTCGGGCCGCCAGACCCGGTCGAAGTACTTCGACACCGGGCGGAAGCAGTCGTTGACCGTGAGATCGCCGGCGAAGGGCTGCTCCAGCTCCTGCAGCAGTGGCGACGCCGAGCGGTCGGCGAAGGTGTCGGCCGGGAGCAGCAGCACGGGGATCCGGTTGATGGTAGCGAGCGCGGCGCCGGTGACCATGTTGGTCGCGCCGGGCCCGACGGACGAGGACACGGCCCAGGTCTGCAGCCGGTCCTTCATCCGCGCGTAGGCGACGGCGGTGTGCACCATGGCCTGCTCGTTGCGGCCCAGGACGTAGGGCATCTCGCCCGGGGCCAGGAGCTCGGCCTGCAGCAGCGCCTGGCCCAGCCCCGCGACGTTGCCGTGGCCGAAGATCCCGAAGCAGCCCTCGAAGAACTTCTGCTCCACGCCGTCGCGCTCGCTGTACTGCGCCGCGAGGAACTTCACCGTGGCCTGCGCGACGGTGAGCCGAACGGTGCCCATCACTGCCCTCCGAGTCGGGGGTCGACGGCCTGGGACGCCCACGTGTCGCGGATCCAGGCCTGGTCGGGGTGGTCCGTGATCAGCCAGGCGCGCTCGTCGCCGGGGCCGGCCATCACGTTGAGGTAGTACATGTCGTGCCCGGGTGCGGCGGCGCACGGACCGTGCCAGCCCCACGGGATCAGCACGGTGTCGCGGTCGTGGACCTCGACCATGATGTCGATGTCGTGGCCGGGCGAGCCGGACGTCCGGTGGAAGCCGAGCCCCGGCTGTCCCGCCGGTCCGGGGGCGATCTCGAAGTAGTAGATCTCCTCGAGCTCGGACTCGTGCGGGCCCGCCTCGTCGTGCTTGTGGGCGGGGTAGCTCGACCAGTTGCCGCCGGGGGTGATGACCTCGACGGCGATCATCGAGCCGGCGTCGAAGGCGCCGACCGCGCCGAAGTTGCGTACCTGGCGGGTGCACTGCCCGGCGCCGCGTAGCTCCACGGGCACGGAGGCCTTGGGGCCGTACCGGAACGGCAGCTCGACCGCACACTGCGCGCCGCACAGGGCGAACCGGCCGCCGGACTCCGACGAGAGCGTCACCGTGGAGCGGATCGGCAGGTAGGAGACGTCCGTGGGTCCCTCGAAGACCGACTCCCGGCCTTCCAGGTCATGGGTCTCCGAACCGAGTGTGACGAGCGCGGAGCCCTTGAGCGGCACCACGAACATCTCCTCGGTGCCGGTTTCGACGACCCTGGCCGCACCCGGTGCGAGCGAGAGGATCCGCAGGCTGGAGTGCTCCCAGCCGGCCGATTTCGGGGTGACCTCGAGCTCGTACCCGTCCGCGGCACCGCTGCCGGCGGGAATCACGTACTCGCTCCGGGTAGATGATCCGCTCGCACGCTCGCTCATGCCGCCACCACGTCCGCCGGCCTGACCAGGGACACCGCGGTGTCGACGGCCGCGGCCACGTCGTCGTCCTCGGGGTAGAGCAGCGCCCGCCCGACGATCAGCCCGCGCACCGACGGCAGCTCCAGGGCCGCCTTCCAGGAGGCGTAGGTCTCCTCGGGCGCCCCCGTCGGATCGCCGCCGAGCAGCAGCGTGGGCAGCGTGGTCGCCTCCATCACCCGCTCCATCTGGTCGACGACGGGCAGCTTCATCCACGTGTACGCGCTGGAGGAGCCCAGCCCCTGCGTGATGTGCACGGACTTGATCACCGCCTCCGGGGAGAGGTCGTTGACCACCCTGCCGTCCACCCGGTTCGACAGGAAGGGCTCCACCATGGCGACGACGCCGGCGCGGTTGGCGTCGGTGACCACCTGCGCGCACAGCTCCAGGGTGGCGACGGACGCCGGATCGGCCAGGTCGATGCGCGTCAGCATCTTGATCGCCTCGAACCCGGCGGCCGCGGTGCCCGCGACGTCGTAGCCGGTCAGCCGGTCGTCGAGCTCGAACGTGGCGCCCTGCAGGCCGCCGCGGTTCATCGACGACACCACGACCTTGCCCTCGAGGGCCCCCATGAGCAGCAGGTCCTCGAGGATGTCCGCGGTGCCGAGCACGCCGTCGACACCCGGGCGGCCCAGTGCGGCGCGCAGCCGGTCGAGCAGCTCGGGGCGGCTGGCCATGGCGTCGGCACGGCCGCGGGCGCCGAGCGCGCCGCGGGCCGGATGGTCGGCGGCGACGATCATCAGGCGGCCGTCGGCCGGGACGAACGGGCGCCGGGCGCGCGAGCGCAGCAGCTCGGGGATGCGGTGCGGCTCGAACGTCCGGATGTCCCGGACCTCGTCGTAGTTCGTCGCGAAGCGCTGGTGCGACACCGGCTCGCTCGCAAGCTCGCTCACGGGTTCACCTTCTCGTTGGGGTCTCCCCCGGACAGCAGGACGTCGATCTCGGCAGCGGTCGGCATCGCCGTCGAGCACTCCAGCCGGGAGGCGACGATCGCGCCCGCGGCGTTGGCCCGGCTCAGGACCTTCTCCAGTGGCCAGCCCGCGAGCAGGCCGTGGGCGAGCGAGCCACCGAAGCTGTCGCCCGCGCCGAGGCCGTTGTACGGGGTGACCGGGATCGGCGGGGACACCACGCGTTCGGAGCGGGTCTTCGCCAGCACGCCCTTCGGGCCCTGCTTGACGACGGCCAGCTCGACGCCCGCGGCGAGCAGCGCGTCGGCCGCCCGCTCCGGGTCCGTCTCGCCGACCGCGACCTCGCACTCCTCGCGGTTGCCGACGGCCACCGTGACCTGCCCGAGGATCTTCTGGACCTGCTCGGTGGCGGCCGCCGCGTCCGTCCAGAACATGGGCCGGTAGTCGAGGTCCAGCACGGTCGGCCGGCCCGCGCGGGCGGCGAGCGCCTCGTGATGGGCGCCCCGGCTCGGCTCCTCCGACAGCCCGCTGACCGAGAGCCACAGCAGACCGGCCTCGCGCACCGCGTCGACGGGGATGTCGGCCGCCGTGACCTGCAGGTCCGGGGCGCTGGGCTTGCGGTAGAAGTACAGCGGGAAGTCGTCCGGCGGGAAGATCTCGCAGAACGTGACGGGTGTGGGGTACTCGTGGTTCGTCACCACGTGCTCGTCGTTCACGCCGAGCCGGCGCAGCTCCGCGCGGACGTAACGGCCGAAGGGGTCGGCGCCGACACCGGTGACGATCGCGGTGCGGCGGCCGAGGCGGGCGGCGGCCACGGCGACGTTCGCGGTGGTCCCGCCGAGGAACTTGCCGAAGGTCTCGACCTCGTCCAGCCCGACGCCGACCTGCAGGGGGTAGATGTCCACGCCCGCGCGGCCGAAGGTCAACAGCTCTGCCGGTTCACTCATGCGGGGTCCTCTTCGACGCTCGTGCGGGGCTCACACTCGAAAGTACGAGCGCCACGGAGCGACGTCAATACTTTGTTCATACATATTGACCTAAGCACCAGCTCCGCCACCGCTCCGTGGATGCACGGGGCCGCAAACCCGACACCCAGCGTGAGCAGCGTCGCCGACCAGGGGAAGTGCGTGCCACTTTCCGGTCGGACGGCCGTTCCGCGCGGCGCGCCTCTCTATCCTCATCGGCCATGAACGCTCACCGACACCCGTTGTCCCCCTTGGGTGTCCGCCGATGACCGCCCTCGACGAGGACCGGTGAACACAGGCCCCGATCCCGAGCTCGACGGCATCGCCCGCCTCGCCACGCAGCTGTCGGGCGCACTCTCGGCGATCTCGCTCGCGGACCAGGCGGTCCCGACGACCGGCGCCGCGTGCGCGATCCCCTTGCGCGGCAACGACGGCGTGGTGCGGGGATCGCTCACCGTGGACGCCACGGCGCTCGACGAGCGGCAGCGCCAGGTCGTCGACGTCCTCGCGGCACAGGCCGGGGCGGTCCTGGAACGGCGGGAACGCGAGGCGGGCCCACCCGGACGGCCGGGGCGGACCGACGACGAGCTCACCGAGTTCGCCGGACGGGTCGCCCACGACCTGCGCGCACCGCTCACCGCGGTCCTCGGGTTCCTGCGGCTCGCCGACGGCCCCTTCCGGGACGAGACGTCCGCGCGGGCCGCCGACTGCATCGGCTCGGCGCTCGACGCGGCGACCGGGATGCGCACGGTCGTCGACGGCCTGCTCGAGTACGCCACCTTCGACGTCCGCCCGCAGATCACCGACGTCGACCTCCCCGGCATGGTCGCCGCACTCGTCGAGGACCTGGCGGCCGAGATCCGCGCGGCCGCCGGCGAGGTGAGCTACGAGGGGCCCGAGCACGTGCGCGGCGACGTGGCCCTGCTGCACCGGCTGCTGCAGAACCTGATCGCCAACGCGCTGGAGCACGGCCGCCCCGGCGTCGCCCCGCGCGTGCGGATCCGCGCCGCCGCAGGCCCGGACGGGTGGACGCTGGAGGTCAGCGACAACGGCCCCGGCATCCCGGAGGACCAGCGCAGACGCGTCTTCGACCCGTTCGTGCGCCTGGCCCACGACCACGCCACCCGCGGCACCGGGATCGGGCTGTCGACCTGCGCCCGGATCACCGAGGCACTGGGCGGCACGATCGTCGTCCAGGACGCCGCCCCGCCGGAGGGCGGACGCGGCACGGCCGTCCGGGTCACGCTCCCCCGCGGGTAGCCGCGCAGGCGCCGCAGGTCCCCCACCAGAGGACCTCGGCCTCGTCGATCACGAAGTCCGCCTGGTCGGAGGGGGTGAGACAGGGGGCGGTGCCGGTGGCGCAGGGGACGTCCCTGACCGTGCCGCAGACCCGGCAGACCAGGTGATGGTGGTTGTCGCCGTGCTGCAGCTCGAAGCGGGTGGGCGAGCCGGCGGGCTCGATGCTGCGGACCAGGTCGACCCGGCGGAGGTCCTCCAGGACGTTGTAGAGGCCCTGTCGGGACAGCTCCGAGACCGCGGCGGGGCCGGCGGCGGCGCCGAGGCGGGCCACGTCCTCGGCGACCTCGACCACGGTCGCGTGCGACCGCTCGCGCAGCGCCGCGAGCACGGCCCGGCGGTGCGGGGTGCTGCGCAGGCCCTTCGCTCGCAGGAGTGTCGTCGGATCGTCCATGAAGGCAAGCCTACGCGTTCACCCTGTACGGAGTCACTAACTTGACTCAGTCAAAAGAAGGAGTAGAACGGAGTCATGCCGACCACCGCTGCGAAGAACACCACCGTCCCCACCTCCCGCGCCTTCACCGCCACCCCCGAGCTGGAGGCGAGCCTGCAGCGGGTCCTCGTCGACCTGATCGCGCTGCACCTCGACGGCAAGCAGGCCCACTGGAACGTCGTCGGGGCCAACTTCCGCGACCTGCACCTGCAGCTCGACGAGATCGTCGACCTCGCGCGCGACCACAGCGACACCGTCGCCGAGCGCATGCGCGCGCTCTACGCGGTGCCGGACGGCAGGCCCACCACCGTGGCCGAGTCGACCTCGCTGCCGCTGATGCTCCCGGGTGAGCTGAACACCACGGACGTCGTCAACGACATCACCGAGCGGCTGTACCGGACCGCGGCCACGGTGCGCGCGGTGCACGACACCGTGGACGCCGAGGACCCGAGCACCGCCGACCTGCTCCACACGATCATCCACGACCTGGAGAAGCAGGCCTGGATGGTCAGCGCGGAGAACCGCCGAGCCTGACGCTCCCACCACCGGACGACGCGTCGCACCCTGCGGGGTGCGGCGCGTCGTCGTCTCCGGGAAGATTTTTCCGCCGGATGTCGATTCCCGCCGGGCCCGCCCGTGTAGAGGGTGCGGGCCGGACGGACCGGCCCGGAGACACCGGGAGGAAGCCATGCCGAACTACCTGCTCAGCGTCTACCAGCCCGAGGGCACCCCGCCGTCGAAGGACGAGCTGGACGCGATCATGAAGAACGTCCGGGCGAACCAGGACGAGATGAAGGCGGCCGGGGTGTGGGTCTTCTCCGGCGGGCTCGCGGGCCAGGAGACGGCGACCGTCGTCCGGGACGGGGGTGCCCTGCTCACGGACGGACCGTTCGCCGAGGCCAAGGAGTACCTCGGCGGCCTGACGATCATCGACGCCCCGGATCTGGACGCCGCGCTGGAGTGGGGGCGCAAGGCCGCCGCGGCGACCACCCTGCCCATCGAGGTCCGCCCGTTCTTCTGGTCGTGACGGATCAGGTCACGCAGGTCTTCCGCGAGGAGTACGGCCGGGCCGTCGCCGTGCTCGTCCGCCTCCTCGGCGACATCGACCTCGCCGAGGAGGCGGTCGCGGACGCCTTCGCCGAGGCCGCGACCCGCTGGCCGCCGATGCCGCCGAGCCCGGCCGGCTGGATCATCACCACCGCCCGGCGGAAGGCGATCGACCGGTTCCGCCGCGAGCGCGTCCGCGACGAGAAGCACGTCGAGGCGCTCGTCCTGCACACCGGGTCCGAGCCGGAGGAGGAAGGTCCCGTGCACGACGACCGGCTCCGGCTGATCTTCACCTGCTGCCATCCGGCCCTGGGCACGCCCGCCCGGGTCGCGCTCACCCTGAAGCTGCTGGGCGGGCTCACCACCGGTGAGATCGCGCGGGCGTTCCTCGTGCCGGAGGCGACGATGGCGCAGCGGATCGTGCGGGCCAAGGCCAAGATCCGCGACGCCCGCATCCCCTACCGGGTGCCCCACGACGTCGACCTGCCGGAACGGCTCGACGCCGTCCTCGCCGTCGTCTACCTGGTGTACACGGAGGGGCACGGCTCGCTGCCCCGCACGGATCTCGCCACCGAGGCGATCCGGCTCGGCCGCCAGCTGCTCGACCTCATGCCGGACGAGCCTGAGGTCCGCGGGCTCCTCGCGCTCATGTTGCTCGGGGAGGCCCGCCGCCCGGCCCGCACCGGCTCCGGAGGCACCCTGGTCCCGCTCCACGAGCAGGACCGTTCGCTCTGGGACGCCGGGCTCGTCGCGGAGGGCCACGAGCTGGTGCGGCAGTGCCTGCGGCGCGGCCGACCGGGTCCGTACCAGGTGCAGGCGGCGATCCAGGCCGTGCACACGGACGGGGAACGGACGGACTGGGCGCAGGTCGTCGCGCTCTACGACCAGCTGCTCGCGATCACCCCGAGTCCGGTCGCCGCCCTGAACCGGGCGGTCGCCGTGGCCGAGCGGGACGGGCCGGAGGCGGCCCTCGCCCTGGTCGACGACCTGGACCTGGGCGCCTATCACCCCTTCCACGCGGTCCGCGCCGATCTCCTCCGCCGCCTGGGCCGGGCCGCCGAGGCCGTCGAGGCCTACGACGCCGCGATCGCGCTGACCGACGACGCGGCCGAGCAGACCTTTCTGCGACGACGGCGCGAGACGGCCCAGGGGTCGTGAGTGGCGATGGTCGCCCCGGCGACCATCCGCACTCACGGGGAATGGGGGGTGGCCCGTCGGGGTTGGCGCCCACATGAGAATCGGCATCATCGGAGCGGGGCACATCGGCGGCAGCCTGACCCGGCGGCTGGCCGCGCTGGGGCACGACGTCAAGGTGGCGAACTCGCGGGATCCGGAGACCCTCGCGGAGCTGGCCGCCGAGACCGGTGCGACGCCCGTCTGGGCCGCCGACGCCGCCACGGACGCGGACCTGGTGATCGTCAGCATCCCGCAGAGATGCGTCCCGGATCTCGCGCCGGGCATCGTCGCGAAGGCCCGCGACGGTGCGCCGGTGATCGAGACCAACAACTACTACCCGCGCGAGCGCGACGGCCGGATCGACGCCATCGAGGACGGCCTCGCCGAGAGCGTGTGGGTGTCGCAGCAGCTCGGCGTGCCGGTCTACAAGGTCTTCAACGGCATCTTCTGGAAGCACCTGCTGACCCAGGGCGCGCCGAAGGGCGCCGAGAAGCGGATCGCGCTGCCGATCGCCGGTGCCCCCGGCGCCGGCAAGGACACGGTGTTCGCGCTGGTCGACGAGCTGGGCTTCGACCCGGTCGACGGCGGCAGCCTCGAGGAGTCCTGGCGCCAGCAGCCCGGTACCCCGGTGTACGGAACGGACCTCGACGCCGCGGGTGTCACGAAGGCCCTGGCCGAGACCCCGTCCGAGCGGCCCGAGCAGTTCCGCGCGGCATGATCTGCGCGTGACCGCCCGCCTCGTCGACCGCTCCGGCCGGACCTATCCGCTGGACGAGCCCCGCTGGCGCGGCGACGACGGCTCACCGCTCCTGGTCGAGCCGCTGCCGGGGATCACCCGCGACGACGTCGACACCGGCCGCCGCTCGCAGTGGCGCTACGCCGCCGCGCTGCCGGGGCCGGTGCCGCCCGTCAGCCTGGGTGAGGGCTGTACCCCGTTGCTGCCCATGGAGTTCGGCGGGATCCCGGTCGTGGTGAAGCCCGAGTGGTTCAACCCGACCGCGAGCTTCAAGGACCGCGGCACCACGGTGATGATCTCGGTGCTGGCGGCGCAGGGTGTGCCGGCGATCCTGGAGGACTCCAGCGGCAACGGCGGCTCGTCCGTCGCGGCCTACGCCGCCGCCGCGGGGATCGACGCGCTGATCCTCGCGCCGGAGTCGACGTCCGAGGCCAAGATCCGGCAGAGCCGGGCGCACGGGGCGGGCGTCGAGCTCGTGCCGGGGCCCCGGCAGGCGTCCGCCGAGGAGGCCGTCCGGCGTTCCGCCGAGCGCTTCTACGCCAGCCACAACTGGCATCCGTTCTTCCTGCAGGGCACGAAGCTGCTGGCCTACGAGATCTGGGAGGACCTCGGCTTCGGCGCTCCGGACGCCGTCGTGCTCCCGGCCGGGGCGGGCAGCCTCGTGCTCGGCTGCCATCTCGGCTTCGGCGAGCTGCTCGCCTCCGGGGCCATCCGGCGACGGCCGCGGCTGCTCGTCTCCCAGCCGGCGAACGTCAGCCCCCTGGTCAGCGCGTTCACCGGTGTCGAGCCGACCAGCTGGTCGCCCACGATCGCCGAGGGCACCGCGATCGCCGCACCGGTGCGGGCGCCGGAGGTGCTCGCCGCGATCCGGGCATCCGGCGGCGACATGGTCGCCGTCCCCGAGGACGCGATCGGGCCCGCGACGCTGGGGCTCGCCCGGCGCGGCCACTACGCCGAGCCCACGAGCGCGCAGGTCGTCCCGGCCCTCGCCGAGTTCGCGCGGCGCGGTGCGATCTCCCCCGGGGACACGGTCGTCACGATCCTGACCGGCTCCGCGCTGAAGGCCGCGGACTCGATCACGGCGCTGCTCTGAGAGTCAGCGCGCGACGGCGCTGGTCACCGCGGGCAGCCGGTTCAGCCGCGCCACCAGCAGGTCCACGCCGTCGGCGGTGAGCAGGACCGTGGCGTTCAGCCGGCTCTCCAGGGCGCCCTCGTGGACGTCGACCTGCAGGTCGGTGACGCGGTAGGTGCGCCCGCGCAGCATCGACACCACCCGCAGGACGCCGTCGAGACCGGCGGTGACGTGCACCGTCACGTGCCGGTGGGTGGGCTGGTCGGAGGGACGAACCAGCTCGACGGGAGCGGCATGGTCCAGGACTGCGGTCATCACGGATCTCCTCGCGGACGGAAGAAAGATCCGGGCCAGATCCCGGTCGGGCGTGCGGAGACCGCGCGCCGACTTCCTGGCTCAGTCGGCGCGCCGGGTAATGATCAGCACCGCGCGCACACCCAGACCATAACACTCAGCCGATCGCCTGCTCCCGCTCCTCGTCCGGGATCTCTCGCGCCTCCCACGCCTTCGGCCTCGGCCGGCGCGGTTCGCGCACCCCCGAGCCGCCGCC
Organism: Pseudonocardia ailaonensis; assembly: GCF_039531635.1. Classification (NCBI taxonomy): domain Bacteria; kingdom Bacillati; phylum Actinomycetota; class Actinomycetes; order Pseudonocardiales; family Pseudonocardiaceae; genus Pseudonocardia; species Pseudonocardia ailaonensis. The sequence continues at coordinate 14,897 of NZ_BAAAQK010000026.1, forward strand.
GCGGTCCACCCACACCCGGATCGGCGCACCGGTGGCGACCTTCGCGCCCGACTCCGGGCTCTGGTCGGTGACCAGGGCGTACTGCATCGACGGCTCGGCGAGCTGGGGCCCGTCCGGATCGGCGGAGACGGCAATGAGGTCCAGGCCGTCGAGCACCCGGCGGGCATGGTCGACGGTCTGCCCCACCAGGTTCGGCACGGTGATCCAGGCGCGGCGGCGGGCGGCGCGGGCCGCACGTTCCAGCACGGAACCGCTCGCCTCCGGCGGGAGCTCCGGCGACCGCACCGACCCCGACTGCGCCGACCCGGACTGCGCCGACTCGGATCGGGCCGGCTCGGGCCGGGCCGGCTCCTCGACGTCGAGATCCCGCCACCGCTCCCAGGCCGACTGCCTCGTGACGCCCAGCTTGGTCGCGATCTCCGCCCACGACCGGCTCACGCGCCGGGCCGACCGCACCGCCTCGAGCTCCGCCTCGTCGAGCAGCCGGCGGACCACGCCGACGTCGCTCAGCGCGTCGAGGGGATCACCCTCACGCTCGCGGTACCAGTCGGCGAGCTCGTCCCACGAGCGACGGCCTTCGCGCCAGGGCCTCGACTCCTTGGCCATGATCCCTCCCGAGCGTCAGGTCTCCTTGACGACAGTGCCAGGTTACCCTGACGGACCCACGTCGCAGATGTGTATTTCGGCCTCCCGGCTCCGCCTGATGGCGGGCTCCGCCCGCGCGCCGACTCTCGGGCTCAGGCGGTGGGGGGCGTGGTGTGTGGGGGCGCCGGCAGGTGGAAGGGGGCGAGGAAGTCCCAGGCGAGGGTGGCGACGGCGGCGTCGGTGCCCACCTCCGAGACCGTCGGCCAGTCGTGGCCGAGGTGCGGGTAGACCACGAGCTCCACCGCGCTGCCGTCGCGACAGCCCGCCCAGCGGCGGATCACCGCGGGCCCGTCGCGGCGTTCGGACGGGGTGGCGGTGCAGCCGTCCTGGGCGCGGAGCTCGGCCACGGCGGTGTCGATCGAGGGCAGCGGCGGGCGGCCCCGGGGCTGGCCGCGGTAGGGCAGGATCGGGTCGAGCTGGCCGGCCCCGATGAGCACCGGACGAGCCTGCGGGGCGTCGCACGGCTGCAGGGGGACCGAGCCGTAGGTGGCGACGGCGGCGAAGGTCGTCGGGTGGGTGCAGCTCTCCGCGTAGGCGAGCTTACCGCCGTTGGAGTAGCCGACGAGGTAGATCCGCCGACGGTCGACCGGCAGCGCCTTCACGGTCGCGGCGACCACGTCCGTGACGAACTCCTGGTCCGGCTCCGCGCGCTGCGCCGCCACCCCGCAGCAGCCGCCGCCGGCGTTCCACGAACGGCCGACGCCGTCCGGGAAGGCGAGGACGGCCCGCCCGTCGCCGACCAGTCCGAGGAATCCCGTACGCGCGAGAACGGTGTCGGCCGACTGACCGCGTCCGTGGAGAACCACAATGAGCGGAAGGGGTGAATTCGCGCCCTCGAGGGCATACGTCCGGAAAGTGCGCGACACGCCGCCGACCGCAATCGTGTGAGTTGTGACAACGGTTCCGACGGGCAGCGTGGCGGAATCGTCGCGAGCCGGCGAGGACACCGCCACAATGGCGATGAGCAGCAGGAACGGCACCAGTCGCAGCGCCCGCAGAAGTGCCCGTCGACGAGATGCCACGAGTCCCGAGTATGAACCCTCGGAGCTCGACCGACGCCGTTCCTAGGCGACCCACAGCTCGCACACAGGAAAACGGGCCACGCTGGGTTCCCATGCACGACGGTCTCCGTCTCTCCATACGATTTCGCGAAGAAACGGATATTTTCCTTCGCGATGCCCGTTCTTCCCGGATCGTCACCCGGGGCGCGCTCGCGGATGCGGTGCGGGCCTGGTCCGGTGAGCTGGCCGCCCGCCGGATCACACCGGGCGCTCGGGTGCTGGTCGACGTCGACGACCCGCTCGCCTTCGCCGTCGCCCACCTGTCGCTGATCGCCGCGGGGTACGAGAGCGCCCCGCTCGACCCCGCCGCGCCCCCGGCCGAGGCCGAGCGGCTCCGCCGGGTGCTGCGCCCCACCGCCGCGCTGACGGACCGCCCCGGGATCGGGCTCGAGGGGGCGATCCCGGTCGGGACCGGTCCGCTCACCGGGCTGCCCGCGGCCCCCGCCGGGACGCCTCGCGAGCCCGACGGGAGGCCCGGCTCGGCGGTGCTGCTCACCTCGGGATCCACCGGGACGCCCAAGATCGTGGCGCTCCCCGAGGCCCAGCTGCTGCACGTCGGCCGGGCCGTCGCCCGCCACCACCGCCTCTCCCCCGGCGACCGCGGCTTCAACCCGCTACCCCTGTTCCACGTGAACGCGCAGGTCGTGGGCCTGGTCGCGGCCCTGGTCAGCGGCGCGGAGCTGGTGCTCGACCGGCGCTTCCGGCGCACCGGCTTCTGGGAGCTGCTCGCCGAGCACGACGTCACCTGGCTCAACGCGGCACCCGCGCTCCTGACCGTCCTCGCCCGGACGGGGCTCGGGCCGGTCCCGCCGCGGCTGCGGTTCGTCCGCTCCGCATCGGCGCCGCTGCCGCCCGCCGTGCGCGAGGCCGTCGAGAAGGCGCTCGGAGTGCCGGTGGTCGAGAGCTACGGGATGACCGAGGCCGCCAGCCAGATCACCGCGACCCCGCTCGACGGCGGCGCACCGGCCGGCTCCGTCGGCCGGGTGGTCGACGGCGAGCTGGAGGTCGTCGACCGCGCGGGCCGGCCGTGCAGGCCCGGCGAGGTCGGCCGGGTGCGCATCCGCGGGGCCGGGGTGATCCGCTCCTACGCGGGCCGCGACGCCTTCCCCGGCGGCTGGCTCGACACCGCCGACCTCGGCCGGATCGACGACGACGGGCAGCTGTTCCTCGTGGGCCGCGCCGACGACGTCGTCAACCGGGGTGGGGAGCTGGTGCATCCCCGCGAGGTCGAGGAGGTGCTGCTCGAGGAACCGGGGGTGACCGAGGCGGTGGTCGTGGCCCGGCCCGACGAGGTGCTCGGGCAGGTGCCGGTCGCGCTGGTCCGAGGGACGGGCGACGACCTCGTCGCCGCCCTCGAACGCCGCTGTACCGAGCGGCTCGCCCGGTGGAAGCGGCCCGCGGAGATCCGCCTCGTCGAGACCTTCCCGGTCGGGCCGACGGGCAAGATCCGGCGTGCGGAGCTGCGCAGGACCCTGGCATGAGCCGGAAGGTCCGGCAGGCGGAGATGGTCCGGGTCCTCACGTTCGCGTGCGTGATCGCGGTGCACACCCTCTCCACCACGCAGCCCCTCGACGGCGTGACCCCCAACGCCGTCGTGATGCTGCTGCACTTCACCCGCGAGGCGTTCTTCGTCCTCACCGCGTTCGTGCTGACCGTGCGCCACCTCGACCGCGGGCCGCGGCCGGTGCCGTTCTGGAAGCGGCGGTTCCTGCTGGTCGGCGTGCCGTACGTGGTGTGGACGCTGATCTACACGGGGCTGCAGTGGGCCACTGCCGCACCCGCGTCCGCGGGCCAGGCGCTCGCGGATCTCGGGATCAACCTCGGCACCGGCGTCGGCTGGTTCCACCTGTACTTCCTGCTCGTCTCGCTGCAGTTCTACCTGCTGTTCCCGCTGTTCCGGCGGCTGATGCGGGCCACGCACGGGCACCACCTGCTGCTGCTCGCCGCGAGCTTCCTGCTGCAGATCGGCATCGACCTGGTGCTGCACGATCCCGCCCCGACCGGGCTGAAGGCCGTCCTGCTGCCGTACGCCGGCTCGTTCGTCCTGAGCTACCAGTTCTTCCTGGTGCTCGGGGGCGTCGTGGCCATGCACCTGGACGCGGTGGTCGCCTGGGTCCGGCGGCTCCCGTGGGTCGTCGCGGCCGTGGTCGTGGTGAGCGGGGCCGGCGCGGAGCTCTGGTACCTGCGCTCGGTGGCCGCCGGGCAGCCCGCGGCCTTCGCGGCGGACGTCTTCCAGCCGGTCATGATCGTCTGGTCGGTCGCGGTGGTGGCCGGCTTCTTCACGCTCGGCACGGTGTGGCGCGTTCCCCGGGTGATCGACCTGGCGTCCGAACGCTCCTTCGGGGTGTTCCTCGTGCACCCCGCGATCCTGTGGGCCCTCACCGTCGCCGGCACGGTGCTGGCGCTGCCGTCCCCCTGGTCGAGCGTCGTCGCGTACCTCGCGGCGGTCGCCGGCTCGCTCCTCGTCGTCGAGATCCTGCGACGCACCCCGCTCTCCCTGCCGCTGACCGGCAAGGGACGACCCCGCACACCGGAGACCCGGAGGCCGCCCCTGCGCGTGGGCGCCCTTCGCCGAGAAGGAGGAATGACATGATCATGACCCGCCTCGACCTGCCCTTCCGGGAGAGCGCCCCGCGGACCCGCGGCCTCACGATGGTCGTCGACCCGGGGCTGTCCACCGGCCGCTTCGAGGACGCGATCGAGAGCGTCGGGGACCTCGTGGACCTGGTGAAGTTCGGCTGGGGCACGGCTCTGGTCACCCGGGACATCAAGCGCAAGATCGACGCGCTGAAGGAACACCGGATCGGCTTCTACCTGGGCGGGACGCTGTTCGAGCGGTTCGCCCAGGAGGACCTCGTCGACGACTTCCGCGCGGTCTGCCGCACCGTCGGCGCGTCCTATGTGGAGGTCTCCAACGGCACCATCGCCATGGACGACGCCGAGAAGTCCCGGTGGGTCGCCCGGCTCTCGGACGAGTTCACGGTGATCAGCGAGGTCGGCGCCAAGAACCAGGAGCGCGCCGCGGCGCAGACGGCCGAGCAGTGGGTCTCGGCGATCCATTCCGACCTGGCCGCCGGCGCCCACCTGGTGACGACCGAGGCGCGCGAGAGCGGCCGCAGCGGGCTCTGTACGGCGGACGGCAAACCACGGGAGGACATCGTCGACCAGGTGCTGGCCTCGGGCGTCGACCCCGACAAGCTGCTGTTCGAGGCGCCCACCAAGGACCTCCAGACCTACTTCGTGAAGCTGTTGGGCCCCGCGGTGAACATGGGCAACGTCGCGATGGACGACGTGATCGCCTGCGAGACCCTGCGCCTCGGGCTCCGCTCGGACACCCTCCCGGCGGGCGCCTGATGCGCACCACGCAGGACACCTTCCACCTGGCCGTCCCCGCCCTCGACCTCGACGAGGCCTTCGCCTTCTACGTCACGGGCCTGGGGTGCAAGCTGGCGCGGCGCTACGGCGACCGGATCACGCTGGACTTCTTCGGAGACCAGGTGGTGTGCCATCTCAGCGAGAAGATCGACCAGGAGCCGGAGCTGTACCCGCGGCACTTCGGGGTGACCTTCCACGACCGCGAGGACTGGGAGCGGTTGCTCAGGCTGGCCCGGCTGCGCACGCTGCGCTTCTTCGCCGAGCCCTTCCACCGCTTCGAGGGGACGGCGGAGGAGCACCGCTCCTTCGTGCTGGCCGATCCGTCGAACAACCTGCTGGAGTTCAAGTACTACGACGATCCCCGGATGATGTACTGAACGTCGGTCCAGACCTGCGCCGGATCGTCGGAGTGCGGGCCGTAGACCTCCCAGCGCGTGCCGCTCGGTTCGAGACCGTGGGCGGCGCACCAGCGCAGGACAGCGCGGTGCGCGTCGCCGAGGCCGGCGTACGGGCCGTGGTGGCGGGTGCGCGCCACCCGGCCCGCGGGCAGGCTCGACGCCACGACCCGCCCGGTGAGCGGACACGGGCGGGTCAGCTCGACGCCGATCTCGACCCCCACCCCACCGGACGCTGGGTCGTCGCGGTAGAGCATGACGTTGCGGCAGCCGCGGTCGATCCCGGCGGCCCGCAGGCAGGCCCACACCTCGCCGGACAGGACCGGCCAGAGCGCCGGGAACTCGGACCAGGTCGTGACGGCCGGGACGACCGCGGTCGGGCGCGCGGCGACCTCCTCGAGGGTCACCTCGTGGTCCATGGTCCTGCTACCTCCGGGCTGTCTCCGGGCCCGCGGGCTGCCTCCGGGCGATGCGGGCGACGTAGTGCAGGGGCGCACCGTACATCGTGCGGCGATGCACGTAGCGGCGCTCCGCGAGCGTGGTGAGGCCGTCGGTCCGGGCGATCAGGTCCGCGAACCCGCTGCGGTCCTGCGAGCCCAGGAACTCCTCCTTGATCGTGAAGGCGACCAGGCCACCCGGCCGCAGCCTCCGGAAGGCCGCCGCGAACGCCTCGGGCGGGATGTCGCCGAAGCCCAGCGCGGCCACTGTGACCAGCACGTCCGGGGTACCGAGCGGGGTCGTGTCGTCCCTGGTCAGGTCCATGAGGTGGTAGGCGTCGTAGGTGCCCGGACGATCACGCTCGGCCGCCGCGGCGGCCTCCGGGAGGATGTCGACGGCCGCGAGGTGCCGCACGCCGATCCGCCGCAGCTCGGCGCCCACCAGGCCGTTCCCGGCGCCGAGCTCGAGCACGCGGGCCGCACCGGGATCCGGGAGCACCTCGGCGAGCAGGTCCGCGACCACCCGCGGGGAACAGCACTCCAGGAGGTCGTGGAAGATCCGCTCGTAGAGGCCCGGGACGGCGAAGATCGCGGCGTAGTCGTGGAAGCGGATCCGTTCGGTGCTCCCGTGGCGGGTGACCTCGCACCACTCCTCGTCCTGGTCCGGGCCGGCGCCGCCGGTCGGGGCCGCGAACCGCACGTCGATGACGGTCATGCCAGCTCCCGCAGCTCGTCGAGCGCCCGGGCGAGCTCGTCGGCGAAGCGTTCGAGCTGCTCCGCGACGGACACCGGGGTGCTCAGGTACAGGTGGAAGCGGTCCGGGAGCAGCACGTACGCCACCCCGATGCAGCGCTCGCCGGTGGACCCGAACCCGAAGAACTCGATGGACTCCGAGGGCGCGGAGCTCGTGGACAGGTAGTCGTCGCGCATCGTGAGCCAGCCGGGGCTGCGGAGGAAGGCGGGTTCCTCCCGCGCCCGCCGGGCAAGCTCCCAGAGGTGCTGCTCGGGTGCCCGGCCCTCCTGGCAGTCCCGCGCCCGCGCACCGTGCGCCCGCACCGCCGCGGCGAAGGTGGCCTTGCGCGTGGCCCGGTCCGCACCGCTCGTCAGGGCGTCGGCGAAGGCCACCACCTCCGGCGTGACGACCCGCATCGCCTCGGTCCGGCCGCCCGCGTACTCGCGGGTGGCGATGGACTCGTAGGTCGCGCCCGTCAGCCCCTTCGCGCGGCGGTGGGCGAGCTGGTAGGCCATCTGCACGAAGGCGTCCGGCGAGACGCCGAGCGCCTTGATCGCGGTGGAGCCGAAGCCGAACGTGAGGCACCGGGTGGCGTTCGCGGCCGCGTAGCCGGCGAACTCCTGCCGGGCCTGCGCGATGCGGTCCCGCGCGACGCCTCCGAAGTCGATCCGCTGCGGGGCCGGTGTGCCGGTGCTCGTGGGCCGGTCCTCCTGCGGGCCGAGGATCTCCTCGACGGCCTGCAGGACCGTGGTCCCGTCGAGGCGGCAGTGCTCGATGTTGACGCCGGCCCGCCCGCCCGGGAACACGACGATCGACAGGGCCTTGTCGAACCAGCGGTTCGCGGCGTCGCCGGCCAGCAGCCGGTCGCACGCCTCCTGGGTGCCGGGCGGGTCGCCCGCCTCCAGACAGACAAAGAGCAGGGCGGTCTCGACGATCTCCAGCGCGGTGGGGTCGAGCCGGGCCCGGTCCGCCGCCCACTGCGCGCGGGCGCCGCTGGTCAGGGCTCCGACGCCCTCGCCCTCCTCCGCCGGGAGCGCGCGCAGGGCCTCCGTGATCGCCGCGGCCGGGTACGGCAGGCCGTCCGCATCGAGGACGTCGAGGGAGTGCATCGCCCCGTCCCGCAGGACCACCACGTGCCGGGCGGAGGTGTCGGCCACCCGCACCGTGTCCTGCGGCTCGCCGGGGATCCGGGTGGTGGAGAAGACCTCCGGGAGCTGCGCGGACGAGGTCGGGCGGCCGCGGCGCACGATCGGCGGGACCCGACCCTCGTCGATCCGGAGCTTCAGGGCGACCGCCGCGGCGGTGAGCTCCCCGGCCCTCACCAGCTGGTCCGCGGGCTCCGCCTCGCGGAACAGGAAGAAGAAGTTGGCGTTGAGCGCGATGCGGTCCCGGCGGCCGAGGTAGCGGTAGGCCCAGAAGTCGTCGAGCCAGCTGTCGGCCCCGGCGGCCGGATCGGCAGCGTAGGCGCGCAGCTCCTCCTGCAGCGCGGCGGCCGGGCCGGCCAGGAACTCGGCCGTGGCCTTCTCGGTCTCGGCGAGCTCGTCGGCGTCGATCAGGGGCGCGCACCAGGCGAGGAAGCGCTCCACGCTCTCGGCCGGCTCGGGCAGGGGCACCTCGGGCAGTTCCACTCGATACCTCTTCAGTCCAGGAGCTCGTCGACGCGGGAGCGCTCACCCGCGAGGTGTGCGGGGGTCAGCCGGCCGAAGAGCTGGCGGGTGCGGGCCGCGCCGCCGACCACTCCCGGGCGCGCGCTGTAGGACAGGATCGCGGTGTGCCGGTCGACGCGGCCCTGCACCGCGGTCACCCGGTGCAGCGCGTACCGGCCGCGGAAGATCTGCAGGTCACCGGGCTGCAGGACCAGCCGGCGGACCCGGTCGGAACGGCCGTCGAGCACGGCGGCGACGTCGGCGAACCGCTCGTCGCCGGGCGCCCGGATCCCGGGCACGTACTCGAACGCGCCGCCGCCCTCCGGCGCCCGGGTGAGCAGGCTGACGGCGAACTCGTTGGTGTCGAAGTGCCAGGGGTGCTCGCGGCCGGGCGCGACGACGTTGAGGCACAGGCCGGCGAGCGGGTCCGCCAGCGCGTGCACCTCGGGCACCTCCACGCAGGCCGCGACGAACCGCCGCACCTCGGTGCTGCCGTAGAGCCGGGAGATCAGCAGGTCGGCGGGGATGCGGTCGCGGGGGACGAAGGCGTTGCCGCGCTCCACCGTCCGCCGGCCCGGATGGTCCGCGGGGAGCGCCGGATCGGGGTCGGTGTTGTAGACGTTGACGATCTCGACCTCGCGGTACGCGTGCGGCGCGACGCCCACACCCTCCTCCCGGAGCCGCTCCTGCATGCCGGCCCGGACGAACCCCCGCAGCACCGTGCAGCCGTCCCGCCCCAGCTCGGCCCGGGCCCGCCCGACCGCCTCCGTCCAGCCCGCGCCGCCCGCCGCGTCGAGGGGGAAGCGCCCGGTGTCGACGATCTCCCGGAGGTCCATGACCTCCATCGTCACGGCCGGGAGTGACGCCCACCACCTCCGATCGGAGGGTGTGCGCACCGTCCATCCACATGATCCACAGACCGATCCACAGGGGACCGATCTGTGGATCGTCCGGACCCGTCACCGTCCGCCGGGCACGGCTCAGCGCGGGATCAGCGCGGGATCAGCGCGGGATCAGCGCGGGATCAGCGCGGGATCAGCGCGGGATCAGCGCGGGATCAGCGCGGGATCAGCGCGGGATCGACGCGGCGGGATAGGTGTACTGGGGGCAGAGGTTGCGCTGGGCGGCGTCGACGAGCACGCCCATGACCTGCGGTCCGAGCTTGGACTGCCCGAGCCGGGCCACCAGGTCGGCCCGGGTGTACCGGCGCTCGGACAGCACCTGGCAGGTCGAGTTCCCGACCTGGATCAGGTCGCCCTCGCTCATGCTCGTGGTGAGCCCCGGCGTGCCCGTGACCTGGGCGACGTAGGCCTGCTCCGGCGTGGCCGGGACGGCAGCCTGGGTGGCTTGCGCGGCGGAGGCGACCGCGGGACGGGTCGACGGCGCCGGGACGGAGGAGGCGAGGGCGCCCACGACCACCGGGCGCAGCGCGAAACCCAGGACCAGGCCCGCCAGCAGCAGGCCCACCCCGCCGAGCACGAGCGGCACCCGGCTGCGCGGCCCCGGCGGGGCGTTCTCCGGGGAGGGCCGCGGCAGCGGGATCGACGGGGCGATCGCGGGGGCCACCGGAGCGGCCGCCGGGACGTGCGCGATCCGCTCGGTGGCCGGCTCGATGTCCATACCCGGCCTATCGCCGCGGCGCCCGCCGACGTGCAGGCCCGGGTGCCGAGATCGTCAAATCTGATGACGGGCGGGGGGCCGGCGGGTCCTGGGGTAGAGTCGCCGGAGCGTTTCCGGGTGACCGGACATGCGGACGTAGCGCAGCTGGTAGCGCATCACCTTGCCAAGGTGAGGGTCGCGGGTTCGAATCCCGTCGTCCGCTCCGATGAGATCGTGATCCCGTCCGCGGCCGCCGGTCACGCGGGTGGGGCCGCCCCGGCGTCGCCTTCCTCGGCCGTGCCGAACAGCGCCCGGGCGAGCATCGCCTCCGCGGGATCGACGTAGTCGCCGTCGTCGAACCGGCCGCGCACGGCATCGTGCAGTACATCGGGCTTGCCTGCGCCGACGAGCAGGGGATCCCGTAGGCCGCGGCTGCCGCCACTCGACGGGTGATCTCCTCCTCGGTCGACGCCGGTTCGACGGGCACCTCGACGATGCGGCCGGGCAGGTCCGGGACGAACGTGTCCCACAGCGGGTGCCGCGCCCCGAGGGTGAAGGTGCGCAGCTCGCGTGCCGTGGACGGGTCGGCCGCGACGTTGCCGCGTTCGACGCGGTCGCGGAGCCGCTTGACGGCGCCGAACAGCAGCGGTGCGGTGGTCGCGGTGGGTGCCAGGCGCTGGAACGCGGCGGTCTCCAGCTCGAACGCGGTGTCGATCGGCGAGGTGATCGCGGCGTGGACGACACCGAGGATCTCCCGCCGTGCGGCACCGGTCAGGGTGTCGCCGATCGCGTCGAGCTCGGCCCGCACCCGCGCGAGCTCGGCATCGAAGGCCGGCTCTCCGGGAACACCGCCGGGAACGCGGTAGTCCGGTCGTTCCCACCGCTGGCCACCCGCCGCGGGCCCGGTCCGCCGGATCCAGGCCTTCGCCCTGGCCTCGACCTCGTCGCGGGTCGCGGCGAGCTCGTCGACGAGTCCGCGGTGCAGCGCCCAGCGGGGCGTGTAGGCGACCCCCTCGCCAACGACCTCCCGCACCGCGGTGGCCAGGCCGAGCATCCGCGCGGCGCGGACGGTCCCGCCTCCGGCGGGCAGGATGCCCATCGTCCGCTCGCCCAGCTGCCAGCGCACGGCCGGGTCGTCCAGGCCCACGCGGTGGTGAGCGGCGAGGGCGATCTCGAACCCGCCGCCGAGCGCGGAGCCGACCAGCGCCGCCGCGACCGGGCGGCCGATCGTCTCCAGGTCCCGCAGCTGCGTGCGGAAGCGCGCGGCGAGGTCCCACGCCGGGCCGGCAGGTCCGGCGTCGGTCTCCCGGTACTCCGGGCCGGCGAAGAAGGACTCCTTGCCGGAGGTCAGCAGGACCCCGGTGACCTCGTCGAGCCTGGCGCGCAGGTCGTCGACCAGGGCGTCGACGCCCGCCACGTGGGCAGCCGTGACGAGGTTGGTGCGGGCGCCCTCGGCGTCGAAGGTGACGACGACGAGCCCGTCGTCCTCGCCTTCCCACCGGACCGAGCCCGAGCGAGTTCTCATGTCAGTGCACTCTCCGTGGTAGGGAATCCAGGACAGGGGGCGCGAGGGGACCGCGCGGGACGGGACGTGCCCGCGGTCGGACCGAGCCGAGGGTCATGCCCCCGGGACGAGGGCGCCGAGCGCGTCGGCCACGAGCTCGCGGGACCGGCGCCGCAGGTCGATGTCGGTGAGCATGTCGTGCACGATGATCTCGGTGGCCCCCGTCTCGGTGACCAGTGGTTGCAGTTGCTCGCGCAGCGACGTGGTGGTGCCCGAGACCTGTGCGGGAACGACGCCGCCCTCGATCGCGCTGGGCCGGGCCCGTTCGAGCCTGTCCAGTTCCGCGCGGGCCTGTTCGAGGGTGGGGATGGGGCGATCCCGCCCACCTGCGCGCAGTGCGCGGGCCGGCCAGGTGAGCTCGTGGGCGAGCCGCTCGTCGTCGGCGGCGACCAGGTTGACCGCCAGCACGACCTGCGGTTTCCCCGTGCCGAACCGCGTTGCCCGAAAGCTGTCGCGGTAGCGACGCAACGCCGCGGGTAGCACGGCGGGGTTGATATGGGCGCCGAAGGCGTACCCGATGCCGAGCTGTCCGGCCAGCGCGGCGCTGTGGCCGGACGAACCCAGCACCCACACCTCGGGAACGCCCGACAGGCCCGCCGTCAGGTCGACCGAGGCGTAGGGATGCCCGGGCTCGAACGCGCGATGGAGATGCCCGACGAGCTCCTGCACCTGCTCGCCGAAGTCGTCCGACGCGGCGGCGCGGCGGTCCCGCCGGAGCAGGTGGTCGACGAGCGGGCCGCTGCTCGCGCGCCCCAGACCGAGGTCGATGCGGCCGGGGGCCAGCGCCTCGAGCATCAGGTAGCGCTCGGCGATGCCGAACGGGCTGTGGTGGTTCAGCAGGACCGCACCGGACCCGAGCCGGATGCGGGAGGTGCGGCCGACCGCCGCGGCGATCAGCGTTGCCGGGTCGTGGGAGGCGTAGCTGAGCGCGCCGGGGTGCTCGGCGTACCAGATTCGGTGGTACCCGGACCCCTCCGCGTCCACCGCCGCCCGCAGTGCGAGTTCCAGCGCCGCGGACCTGTCCGCGCACGGGACGACCGGTGCCAGCTCGACGAGTGAGTACCGCATGTGCCTACCCCGCTCCCGTACCGGGAGCACAAACGGCGGCCCCCGCCGTTTACGATACGGCGGGGCCCACCGTTTGACAAGGACGGCGGGTCAGCGCGACGGGCTGATGCCCGCCACGGTGATGTCGAACAGGCGGTGCGCCGTGACGGTCCGGCCGGGGTGCCCGTCGGTCGCCAGCACGATGCCGAGGACGAGCTCGAGCAGGTCGCCCGTGGTGGTCCCGTCGGCGACCGCACCCTCGGCCTGCGCCCGGGCCAACAGCGGCGCGGCCGCGTCCCGCACGCTCGTGAAGCAGGAGTTGTCCGACACCAGGCCCTGCTGGGGGACGTAGGAGAGGGCGGCGAGGAGCCCGCGCGTGGTGATGCAGTGGTCGACGACCTCGCGCAACCAGTCGAGCAGGGCGTCCCGCGCCGGGACACCCGCGTCGAGCAGGGTGTCCGCGTACTCGACCAGCGCGTCGACGCCGGCCCGCGAGACCGCCTCGAGGAGGGCGTAGCGACTCGGGAAGTGCCGCCGCACGGTCGCCGAGCCGACACCCGCGACGCGGGCGATCCTCTCCAATGAGGCATCGGAGCCCTGACCGGCGACCTCGGCCTTCGCGACGGCCAGGATCCGCTCGTAGTTCCGCCGCGCGTCGGCCCGCTGTCCCGTCGTCATCGTTCCCTCCGGAGCCACAAACGTCCGGGGCCACCGTATCGCGTCTGCCGTGCGCCGTGGACCGTGCCGATTCCGGCTGACGGCGCGGCCGCCGGCCTCCGCCTGCCGAGCCGCCCGACGATGCCTCGGCGGCTCTGCTCCCCCACTCGTGGTCCGCTCGAATGCGGACCTTTCCGGCGGCCCGTGGCATGATCCCGCAGGTGGCGGCCCCGAACCTCGACGACCTGGCACGGTTGCGCCGTGTCCGGGACCGGATCGACCGCGAGTACGCCCAGCCGCTCGACGTCGAGGCGCTCGCCCGCGGCGTCGCCATGTCCGCCGGGCACCTGAGCCGCCAGTTCAAGGCCGCCTACGGCGAGTCGCCCTACTCGTACCTGATGACGCGGCGGGTGGAACGGGCGATGCTCCTGCTGCGGGCCGGCGAGCTGTCCGTCACCGACGTCTGCTTCGCGGTCGGCTTCTCCTCGCTGGGCACCTTCAGCACCCGGTTCACCGAGCTCGTCGGGGTGCCCCCGAGCGTCTACAAGCGGGACGCGGACCCCGAACCGGGCATCCCGTCCTGCGTGGAGAAGCACGTCACCCGACCGATCAGGAATCGAGAAGCACCCGCCGCGGGACCGCCCCTAGCGTGAGCGGCATGACGGACATCTCCATCGCCCAGGCCTACCTCCCGCACACCGGCAAGGACGAGGCCATCGCCTTCTACCGCGACGTGCTCGGCTTCGAGGTGCGCTCCGAGGTCGGCTACAACGACCTGTACTGGATCACCGTGGGGCCGGTCGGGCAGCCGAACGTCTCCATCGTGCTCACCCCGCCGGCCGTCGACCCCGGCATCACCGACGACGAACGCCGCGTCATCAGCGAGATGATGGCGAAGGGCACCTTCGGCGCCATCAACCTGACCAGCCAGGACGTCGACGAGACCTTCGCGACGCTGCAGGCGGGCGACGCCGAGGTCGTCCAGGAGCCCACCGACCAGCCCTACGGCGTCCGGGACTGCGCGTTCCGCGACCCCGCCGGCAACACGATCCGCATCGCCCAGGCCAAGTAGGGAGCCCTTCGGAATGAGCACGGCCACCGAGCAGCAGGCAGCGACGACCGCCGACCTGCACGCCGCCGACAGCCACGACCTGATCCGCGTGCACGGCGCGCGGGAGAACAACCTGAAGGACATCAGCGTCGAGCTGCCCAAGCGCCGGTTGACCGTGTTCACCGGGGTCTCCGGCTCCGGGAAGAGCTCGCTGGTCTTCGGCACCATCGCCGCCGAGTCGCAGCGGCTGATCAACGAGACCTACTCGACCTTCGTGCAGGGCTTCATGCCCAGCCTGGGCCGCCCGGACGTCGACGTCCTCGACGGGCTGACCACCGCGATCATCGTCGACCAGGAGCGGATGGGCGCCAACCCCCGCTCCACGGTCGGCACGGTCACGGACGCCAACGCCATGCTGCGCATCCTGTTCAGCCGCCTCGGGGACCCGCACATCGGCTCGGCGCAGGCCTTCTCGTTCAACGTCGCGTCGATCAGCGGCGCCGGCGCGGTCACCATCGAGAAGGCCGGGCAGACGGTCAAGGAGCGCCGCGAGTTCTCCATCACGGGCGGCATGTGCCCGCGGTGCGAGGGTCGCGGCGCGGTCAACGACTTCGACCTCACCCAGCTCTACGACGAGAACAAGTCGATCAACGAGGGCGCACTCACCATCCCCGGCTACTCGCTCGACGGCTGGATGGGCCGGATCCTGCGCGGCTGCGGCTTCTTCGACTGCGACAAGCCGATCAAGAGCTTCACGAAGAAGCAGCTGCAGGACCTGCTCTACAAGGAGCCCACGAAGATCAAGGTCGAGGGCATCAACCTCACCTACTCCGGCCTGGTCCCCGGCATCCAGAAGTCGTTCCTGTCCAAGGACGTCGACGCGATGCAGCCCCACATCCGGGCCTTCGTGGAGCGGGCGATCACCTTCACCACCTGCCCCGAGTGCGAGGGGACGCGGCTGACCGAGGCCGCGCGCTCGTCGAAGATCAAGGGCATCAGCATCGCGGACTGCTGCGCGATGCAGATCAGCGACCTGGCCGTCTGGGTCCGCGACCTGAAGGAGCCGTCCCTGGCTCCCCTGCTCAAGTCGCTCGGCGAGACGCTCGACTCGTTCGTCGAGATCGGGCTCGGCTACCTGTCGCTGGACCGGCCGTCGGGCACGCTGTCCGGCGGTGAGGCCCAGCGCACCAAGATGATCCGGCACCTCGGGTCCTCGCTCACGGACGTCACCTACGTGTTCGACGAGCCCACGATCGGCCTGCACCCGCACGACATCGCGCGGATGAACGAGCTGCTGCTCGCGTTGCGGGACAAGGGGAACACCGTGCTCGTGGTCGAGCACAAGCCCGAGGCCATCGCGATCGCGGACCACGTCGTGGACCTCGGCCCGCGGGCCGGGTCCGGCGGCGGCGAGGTCGTCTTCGAGGGTTCGTTGGAGGGCCTGCGCGCCAGCGGCACCCTCACCGGACGGCACCTGGACGACAAAGCCGCGGTCAAGCCGTCCGTCCGGAAGTCCACGGGCACGCTGGAGATCCGCAACGCGTCCACCCACAACCTGCAGGACGTGTCGGTCGACATCCCGCTCGGCGTGCTGTGCGTGGTCACGGGCGTCGCGGGCTCCGGCAAGAGCTCGCTGATCCACGGCTCGGTGGCCAAGCGCGAGGGCGTCGTCGCCATCGACCAGGGCGCGATCAAGGGCTCCCGGCGCAGCAACCCGGCCACCTACACCGGCCTGCTCGAGCCGATCCGCAAGGCGTTCGCGAAGGTCAACGGGGTGAAGCCGGCCCTGTTCAGCGCGAACTCCGAGGGCGCCTGCCCGAACTGCAACGGCGCCGGCGTGATCTACACCGACCTGGCGATCATGGCGGGCGTCTCCACCCCCTGCGAGCTGTGCGAGGGGCGGCGGTTCGACGCGTCGGTGCTCGAGTACAAGCTGGGCGGTCGCGACATCGCCGAGGTGCTGGCGATGCCGGTGTCCGAGGCGGTCGAGTTCTTCGCCTCCGGGGACGGCAAGGTCCCGGCCGCGCACAAGATCCTCGAGCGGCTCGACGCCGTCGGCCTCGGGTACCTGACGATCGGGCAGCCGCTGACCACGCTGTCCGGCGGCGAGCGGCAGCGGCTCAAGCTGGCCACGCACATGGGCGAGAAGGGCGGGGTCTACATCCTCGACGAGCCCACCACGGGCCTGCACCTGGCGGACGTCGAGCAGCTGCTCGGGCTGCTGGACCACCTCGTGGACTCCGGCAAGTCGGTGATCGTGATCGAGCACCACCAGGCCGTGATGGCCCACGCGGACTGGATCGTCGACCTCGGCCCCGGCGCGGGTCACGACGGCGGCACGGTCGTGTTCGAGGGCACCCCGGCGGAGCTCGTGACGGACCGGTCCACGCTCACGGGGAAGCACCTCGCGGAGTACGTGGGGGCCTGACCCGACCTGTTCGTGACGGGCCAGGCGCGGTGGGGGCTGAACCGGGCGTAACGGACCCGGTACGGGCGGCGAGCAGGCTGGTGCGATGACTGGAACCGGCCCGCTGCTGACGCGTCCCGAGTCGGGGCCGCCGCTCGTCGGCCGGGTCGCGGAGCGGGCCGCGGTCCGCGAGGCCGCGGCCGGTGCCCGCGACGGCCGGCCCGCCGTGGTGTGGATCGAGGGCGAGGCCGGTTCGGGCAAGTCCGCGCTGGTCGACGCCCTGGTCGGCGACCTCCCGCCCGGGTTCGGGGTGCTCCGCGCGGAGGCGGACGAGCTCGATTCCGACGAGCCGTTCGCGCTGGTCGCCCCCGCCCCGGAGACCCTGGCGCGCTGGTCGGCCGCGCAGGACTCCGGGCCGCTCGCGGTCGTCGTCGAGGATCTGCACTGGGCGGATCCGGACTCGCGGACCGCGCTGCTCACGGCCGTCCGGCGGCTGGGCGGGGACCGGGTGCTGGTACTCGTCACCAGCCGGCCCGGCGCGCTCGACGGCTGGGCGCGGTTCGGCCTCGACGCCCGGCGCTGCCTGCGGATCCCGGTCGGCGCGCTGACCGTCGCGGAGGTCGCCGAGCTGGCGGCGACGCACGGCGTCGAGCTGGGCAGCCGGGCCGCCGAGCGGCTGCACGCGCACACCGTCGGGCACGCCCTGCACGTCCGGACCCTGCTCACGGAGCTGACGCCCGCCCAGCTCACCCGCCCCGAGGGTGCTCTCCCGGCACCCCGCTCCCTCGCCGCCACGACGCTCGCCGCCCTCGCCGCGCTGCCCGCGCCGTCGCGGGAGCTGGCGCTCGCGCTGGCCGTCGTCGGGCGGCCGGTGCCGCTGCTCACCGTCGCACGGATCGCGGACGTGCCGGTCGACGCGGCGGACGCCCTGGTCGCCTCCGGTCTCGTGCGGCTCCAGGACGACCGGCTCGCCTTCACGCACCCGTTGCACCGGGTCGCGGTCCGGGACGATCTCCCGCCCTCCCGCCGGCGGGCGCTGCACCGGGCCGCCGCGGAACACCTGGGCGCCCGGGAGGCGCTCACCCACCGGGTCGCCGCCGCGGAAGGGCCGGACGCCGCGCTGGCCGCGGACCTCGAATCGGCGGCGGCCGGCCTCGACGAGGTCCCCGCCGCCCGCCTGCTGCTCGACGCGGCGCGGGTCAGCGAGGGCCCGCGCGCCGAGGAGCTCCTGCTCCGCGCGGTGGTCCTGCTGATCGGAGCGGGGCGGCACCGGCAGGCCGCGGAGCACCGGCCCGAGGTCGAGGCCTGCGCCGACGGGCCCCACCGGGAGCTCGTGCTGGGCCTGCTGGACTGGCACGCGGGCGAACCCGGCGCGGCGGAGCCCCACCTGCGCCGGGCCGCCGCCCTCGACCACTCCGACACCCCCGACAGCCCCGCTGACGCTCGGGGACCCCGAGCACCACTCGGCGACGCTCGGGGAGCCCACGCGTCGACATCACGGATCGCCGCGGAGGCCGCCGTGCGGCTCGCGGTGCTGCTCTACACCGGCGGCCGCGGTGAGGAGGCGATCGCCGTCGCGTCCCGTGCCCTGGAGCTCGACCTCACCCCCGAGGCCGAGCGCGAGGCCTGGACCGCGCTCGCGGTCGGCGAGCAGATGCGCTCGGGCGCGGTCGCCGGGCTCGCCCGCCTCGCCCCGCGGCTGCCCGCCGAGGTCACCGATCCCGCCGACACGGACCTGCTCGTCGCCCGCGGCACCCTGGAGTTCTTCGCGGCCCGGCCCGCCCGCGCCGCCGCGGACCTGCAGGCCGCGATCCGGCTCGCCCGCTCCGCGCCGAGCGTCGCGGCCGACCGACTGCCCCGCGCCCACATGCAGCTGGCGAATGCCCTGTTCCTGACCGGGGACTGGGGCTCGGCCGCGCTGCACGCCCGGCTCGCGTCCGGGCTCGTCGACGAGGAGGACCTGGTCTGGGTGCGGGCCCAGGCCGAGGGCGTGCACGCCCGGCTGGCCGGCTGCGTGCGCGGCGACTGGGCCGCGGCCGAGGCGCACCTGCAGGCGGCCGGAGAGGCCGTCGGGAGGCTCGGCAGCCTGGAGGCCGCGTTCACCACGCTGATCGCCCGCGCCGTGGTCGCCGACGCCCGCGAGGACCCGCGGGAGATCCTCGCCGTCTTCGCCGGGCTGGTCGCGAACGCCATGCCGGTCCCCATGTCCACCGCCCTGACCTGGTGGCCGATGGTGGTCGACGCGGCGCTCGACGCCGGCGAGCCGGACACCGCCGCCGAGCTGCTGGAGCGCCTGCGGGCTGCCGCGGTCGAGCGCGCGATCGACCTCGACGCCGTCGTCACCGGCCTGGCCGCGAAGATCGCCGAGGCCCGCGGCGACACCGCCGCCGCCCTCGCCGGGTACGCGCGGGCGACGGCGCTGGCGGGCCCCGAGGTGCCGGCCCTCGACCGCGGCAAGCTGCTGCACCGGCACGGCAGGCTCCTTGCGGCACAGGGCTCCCCGGGTGCCCGCGAGCGCCTGGAGGCCGCGCTCGTGGCGTTCGCGGGCGCGGTGCCGTACGAGACCCGGGTCCGCCGCGATCTCGGGTCCCTCGGCGCGGTCGCCCCGGTGGTGCCGGTCCTCCCCGGTGCCGCGGAGCTGACCGAGCGGGAGCGCGAGGTGGTCGCGCTGGTCGCGCGCGGGATGACGAACCGCGAGGTGGCGGCGGAGCTGTTCGTCACGGACAAGGCGGTGGAGTACCACCTCGGCAACGTCTACGCGAAGCTCGGCATCCGGTCCCGCCGGCGGCTGCGGGAGCTCGTGGGCTAGGGACTCTCCCCAGGGACTTCGCGCCCGCCGGCGGGGACGCTGCGAGGTATGGAAATCGTCGTGGACCTCGTCGAGCGCGAGGGGCGCCTCGAAGGCACGGTCCGGCGGGCGACCTCGGACGAGGCCAACCCGTTCTCGGGCCGGCTCGAGCTGCTCGCGCGCCTCGAGGAGCTGGCCGAGGAGCCGACCGGGCAGCGGCTACTCCCCGGCGACCAGCCGGGACAGCACTGACTCGACGGTCGCGAGCTCACCCTCGGTGAACCCGGCGAACAGGCCCCGGCCCACCTCCTCCGCCAGCGCCGTGGCCTCGGTGAACGCCGCCCGCCCCCGGTCGGTCAGCCGGATCTCGGCCACCCGGCGGTCGGTGGGCGAGGGTGTGCGGCGCACGTGGCCGAGCGTCTCGAGATCCTCGACGGTGCGGGTCATCCCGGCCTTGTCGCTGCCCGTCTGCCCGATCAGGTCCCGCTGGGTGGACACGCCGTCGCGGGTGAGCACCAGCAGCACGCCGTAGTGGCGGGGAGTCAGGTCCAGGGGGGCGAGCGCCTCGGCGAAGGCGCGGGCGGCATGGCGGTGCGCCTGGCGCAGCAGCATGCCGAGCCGGACGTGCACCCCGGGAGGACTCATCGCCCGGACGCTAGCAGCGGCCTGTTAGATTCACATGGATCAGATTCATATGAATCTAATAGAGGGGGGTCCCATGACGGTCCCGTGGCCCGGCTGGGCCTTCCGGATCACGAGCACGGTGGCGGCGGTGATGCTGTTCGACCAGGCCGTCTTCGCCGGGCAGTTCCTGTCCGGCACCTACGACTCGCTGCTCGTCCACCGCGAGAACGCGACCTACGCCGGCATCAGCGTCCTGGTGTCCCTGGTCGCCGCCGTACTCGTCCTGCGCCCGGGGCGCGGCCCGTGGCTGCCGCTGGCGGCGACGCTGGGGGTGTTCGGGATGGTCGCGCTGCAGATCGTGTTCGGGTTCGAGCGGGCGCTGACGCTCCACGTGCCGCTCGGGGTGCTGACGATCCTGTGTGCCGCCGCGATCGCCGTGTGGGCGTGGAGGTTCCGATGGGCGGCGTGAGCAGGCGCGCGGTGCTCGGGACCGGGCTCGTGGCCGGGATCGGCCTGGCGGTGGGGATCCCGTTCGCGGTCGGGGCGAGCGGCTCCTCGTCGACCGGGAACCTGGTGCCCAGCACGGCCCCGCTCCCCCCGGCGTTCGTCCGGCCGCTGGCGGTGCCGCGCGTCCTGCAGCCGGTGCGCCGCTCCGCCGACACCGACTTCTACGAGATCACCCAGCAGCGGGCGACGGCGGCGATCCTGCCCGGCCCCCCGACCGAGATCTGGGGCTACGAGGGCACCTTCCCCGGCCCGACGCTGGTCAGCAGGCGCGGGCGGCGCACCGTCGTCACGCACACGAACCGGCTGCCCGTGCCGACGGTGGTCCACCTGCACGGCGGCGAGGTCCCCGAGGAGAGCGACGGCTACCCCACCGACTACGTCCACCCCGCCGGCATGTCCTCGATGGACATGGGCGGGATGGCCGGGAACGTCAGCCACGGGAGCCGGACCTACACGTATCCGGTCGACCAGCGGGCCGCCACGCTCTGGTACCACGACCACCGCATGGACTTCACCGGTCCGAGCGTGTGGCGTGGGCTCGCCGGCTTCCACCTGGTCCGCGACGACGAGGAGGACGCGCTGGGCCTGCCGTCCGGCGATCGCGAGCTCCCCCTGATGATCATGGACCGCAGCTTCGGCGCCGACGGGTCGCTGCTCTACCCGAGCGTCGACCGCACGCTCACCCGCATCCCCGGCGTGGGCGACGGGTTCGTGGCCGGCGTGCTCGGCGACGTCATGCTGGTCAACGGTGCCCCCTGGCCGGTCGCGACGGTCGACGGCGCGACGTACCGGCTGCGGATCCTCAACGCCTGCAACGCCCGCCGCCTCTCGCTGCGCCTCGACCCGCCCCCACCCGGCGGCCTCGTCCAGATCGGCTCGGACGGCGGGCTGCTCGCCGCCCCGGCCGTCCACGACCACGTGGAGCTCGCCCCGGCCGAGCGGTTCGACCTGCTGGTCGACTTCGGCGGCTACCGCCCCGGCAGCGTGGTCCGCTTGGTGAACGACTTCGGCAGCGACCGCACGTCGGAGGTCGCGCAGTTCCGCGTCGGACCGGCCACCGCACCGCCCTACCGGATCCCGGACCGGCTCTCGACCGTCGACCCGATCGATCCCGCCGAGGCCGTGACCACCCGGACGATGCAGTTCCGGAGCGGCCGGATCGGCGGCATGCGCGGCTGGCTCGTCAACGGCGCGCCGTTCACCCCGGACACCGCCGCGGCGAGCGTCCGGGCGGGGAGCGTGGAGATCTGGCGCCTGGTCACGGACTTCCACCATCCGATCCACCTGCACCTGCAGCCGTTCCAGGTCCTCTCCCGGGGCATCGACGGCCCCGGGCCGTTCGACGCCGGCTGGAAGGACACGCTCGACCTGCGCCCGGCCGAGGAGGCGGCCATCGCGATCCGGTTCGGCCGCTATCCCGGCCGGTACGTCTTCCACTGTCACAACCTCGAGCACGAGGACATGGCGATGATGGCGAACGTCGTCGTCGCCTGACGGAGCACACCTAGCGGGCGGCGGGCTCCGGGTGCGGGCGCAGCGAGTGGACGGCCCCCGCCAGGTCCGCCACCGCCGACCCGGCATCGGCGGACATGATCAGCTGGGCGAGGATCACACCGTTGCCCACGGCGACGAGCGTGCGCGCCGCCTCCCCGACGTCGACGTCCTCGCGCACCCGCCCGAGCTCTCGCTCCTGCTCCAGCACGGTGCGCCACCGGTCCATGCCGACCTGGCACCCCTGTTCCAGCCGCGTCGCGATGTCCGGGCTGGACTCGGCCTCGAACATCAGGGCGAAGACGAACCGCCACCAGCTGCGCCGGGCCGCGTCGGAGAGGTCGTAGTGCTCCAGCAACACACCGAGGCCCGTGCCCGGTTCCAGGGCGCCGAGCTCGGGGACCAGCCGCTCGAAGCCGAAGTCGATCGCGCTGTGGAGCAGGTCGCGCCGCGTCGGGAAATGGTGGGTGACGCTGCCGGTGCTCAGCCCGGTCAGGCGGGCGACCTCGCGGACGGAGAGCCCCGACACACCCTTGCGGCCGACGCAGCTGAAGGCGGCCGTCAGGATCGGCACGCGCACATCCTCGTCGCGGGGCCTGGCCAACGTCGGGACCTCCTCCCCGGGCCGATACTCGATCGGGTACTCGTTCGGGGACGCTACAGGGGCGGAAGTCGCAGAGCCGACCTGAACGCGCACGCCCGCGGGCGTTCGCTACCCTCCGTCGAGTGACGATCACTGCACGTGATGAGGCGGGCAGGCTCTACGGCAAGCGCCTGCTGGTCGAGATCTCGCACGCCATCGAGCGCTTCGCCATGGCGGGCCCGCCCGGCGAACCCCTCGTGGTGATCGCGATGTTCCAGAAGTGGTCCTACTTCGAACGCGAGGTCGAAGTCTACCGGCGCATCGCCGACTCGGGCGCGCTGACGATCGTCGGGCTGGCCGAGGACCTGCCGCCGCGGCTGCCCCCGGGCGTGCGCCACGCGCTGGTCGACGCGCAGGACCCCCTCGCCCGCGAGTGGAGCGTGACGGTCCTGGGCCCGCACGGCGGCGCGACGCTCGTCGCCCGCGACCTCGAGCGGGTCGGCTCGGGCGCACCGACGCTGGAGGCCGGCCGCCAGTTCCGCGGGCGCTGGTCGTTCCGCCGCGAGGACGCCTACCGGCAGGTGCTGCGGCTGCGCTCCCAGCTGCGCCTGCCGCACGAGACGGTCGCGGCGATCGACCGGGTGCTCGGCGACGTCGTCGCGGTGCCGGAGCCGCTCGCGCAGGACCAGTGGGACGCGCCGCTGCGCTTCCTCACGGAGCGGGTCGACCAGGCGGAGCGGCTCCGGCTCACCGCCGAGGAACGGCTGGCCGACGCCCTCGAGGAGGGCCACGACCGCGACCCCCGCACGGGCCTGCACACCGTCGGCTTCCTCGACCGCTGGACCCGCGGGCTCGGCGAGGGCACGCTCCCGATCGGCCTGGTCCTGCTGCGGGTCTTCGGGGTGTCCGACCTGCGCGCCCGGCACGGCCTGCGGGCGGAGCTGGCGGCGCTGCACGGTGTGGCGGACTGCGTGGCGGACATGCTCGGCGAGGTCGACAAGGTGGTCCGGCTGGGCCGCGACGACTTCCTCGCCGTCCTGCCCTCGTGGGCCCCGGCCGACGTGGACCGGTTCGGCGCCGAGGCCTGCGTCCGGGTCAACCGGCTCTCCGACCACTATCCCTTCGTCCACCTGCCCGGGGTCGCCGCCGCCACCGTCACGCGCCGCCGACCCCTGCCCGTCGACCAGCTGGCGCGCGAGGTCACCGGCGCCACCAGGGGGAACGTCCCGGTTCCCGTCAGCGTGGACGGTCGCTAGGGCTGCCTGCCCGCAGGGGCACGGCGACCGGGGTGGGTGCGGTCCGGCCGCGCAGGACGACCGGGTCCCCGACCTCCCAGCGGGCCGCCTCCGCCGGCTCCGCGAGCCGGACCGCGGCGCCGGACGCCGCCACGCCGCCGCGGGACTTCGCGAGGTCCGTGAGCCGGGCGGCCTCGTTCACCGGGTCCCCGATCACCGTGTACTCGTAGCGACGGGGGTCGCCGACGTTGCCGGCCACGGCGTCGCCCGCCGAGACCCCGATCCCCGCGGCGAGCGGTCCCCCGGCCAGCCGTTCCGCCAGCTCGCGGGCGGCCGCGAGAGCGCGGCCCGCCACGTCGTCGAGCTCGGTGGGGGCGCCGAAGACCGCCAGCGCGGCGTCGCCCTCGAACTTGTTGATCCAGCCGCCGTGCGCCTCGACCACCTCGACGACGACGGCGAAGAACCCGTTCAGGACGTCGACGACCTCGGCCGGCGGCCGCTCCGCCGCCATCGCCGTCGACCCGACGAGGTCGACGAACAGCACCGCGACCCGGCGGACCTCGCCCCCGAGCTCGACCTGCTCCGCCGCGGCGGCGGCCTGCGCGACCTCCTGGCCCACGTGCCGCCCGAACAGGTCCCGGATCCGCTCCCGCTCGCGCAGCCCGGCGACCATCGTGTTGAAGCCGGCCTGCAGCCGGCCCAGCTCCGTGTGGTCGTACACGGGCACGACGACGTCGAGATCGCCCCTCTCCACCTTCTGCATCGCGCGGCGTACCGCCATCACCGGGTCCGCGGCCGCCCGGGCGGCGCCGATGGTGGTGAGCAGCCCCGCCAGCAGCGCCGCCCCACCGATCGCGAGGATCATCGCGGCCAGCCGTTCCGCGCTGACGTCGCGGAAGGCCAGCGCCGAGACGCCCGCCACGAGCAGCCCGATCACCGGGACCGCCGTGCCCAGCGCCCAGAACAGCACCGGCCGCAGCAGCACACCCGGCACCGCGCGGCTCCGCGGCGGCTCGCCGGCGAGGATCCGCGTGGCCGCGCCGCGCAGGATCCGTTCGCCGAGCAGGAACGACAGCGAGCAGGTGGCGATCCCGCCGATGGTGATGGTCTCGGCCACCGACAGCGCGAGCCGCGGCGAGAACTGCAGGTTGAGGAGACCGAAGAGGACGACCGCACCGGCCCACAGCACCGCCAGCACCCGCACGATCCGCAACGGCCCGTAGACCACCAGGTACCGGGCGCGCCGGGCCGGGTCGCGCCGGGCCGCACGCCCCCGCAGCCGGAAGGCCAGATGCCCGAACACGACCCCCAGCGGCGTCGAGACCAGCACGAACCCCACGAACACCGCCACGTTGAGCAGCCGGACCGCGCCGGGATCGGCGACCGAGCCCGTGGGCACCACCCAGGCCGCCAGCACGAAGACGATCAGTGCCCCACCGATGTTGGCGCAGGCCACGACGCCGGAGAGCAGCAGGCGGACGGGCAGCCCCAGCACGGGACGCCCGGGCCGCAGCTCTCGGTCCGACATGCGCGGAGTGTAGGCCGAACGGGCGAGTCCCCGTCCCGGGCGCCGCCCCCGCCCGGGTGATCCGTGCCCGTCGCCGCCCGCTCGCAGTGGTGAACGAACTCCGTGGTGATCACCAGGACGTCAGTGCGAATTTTTCCTGATCATCCGACAGTGAGGTCCTGATGATCACCGCGAGGGCGTGATCGCTCCCACCAGGTGGGCGGAGCCCTTGCGGTCGCGGACCGCGAGGGTCCAGCCGGGTTCCGTGACCAGCTCCACCGTGGACGGGATCACGAGGGGCTTGCGGAACAGGACGGTGTAGGTCGCGGTGTCGGGGGTCCGGCCCTGCAGGGAGGCGAGGGCGCGGGCGGCGGTCCACATGCCGTGCGCGATGGTCCGTGGGAAGCCGAAGGCCTTGGCGGTCACCGGGTTCAGGTGGATCGGGTTCACGTCCCCGCTCACCGCGGCGTAGCGGCGGCCGATGTCGCCGGGCACCCGCCAGACCGCGCTCGCGGGGCCTTCCGGCGCCTCCGGCTCCGGCAGGATGCCCGCCACGCCCGTCGGTGCCTGGGCGCCCCGGGCGAGATAGGTGCTGCGGCCGTCCCAGACCCGCGTGCCGTCGACGTCGATCTCCGTCACCAGGTCCACCTGGGCGCCGCGGGCGTGCGCGGCGAACCGCTCCGCGCGCACCCGGATGTCGAGACGCTCCCCGAGGCCGATCGGGCGGTGCACCGTGATCGTGTTCGCGATGTGCACGAGCCCCGGCAGGGCCAGGGGGAAGGACCGCCCCGCCATCAGCTCGATCTGCAGCGGGAAGCCCAGGACGTGCGGGAACGGGATCGGCAGGGTGTCGCCGAGCCCGAACCCGCAGACCTCGGCGTAGTCCGCGAGCTGCGCGACGGTCGGGGTGACCGAGCGCTCGAGCTGCACCGTCGGGAGGCTCGTCCCGCGGCCGGGCAGGACCGCTCCCACCGCCGCCTTCGCGTAGAGGCCCAGCATCAGGCTCCGATCATGGACTGGCCGCAGACCCGCACGATCTGCCCGTTGACCCCGCCGGACGCGGCCTGGCCGAGCCACGCGATCGCCTCGGCGACGTCGACGGGCAGCCCGCCCTGCCGCAGCGAGTTGATCCGGCGGCCGCCCTCGCGGGTCGCGACGGGCATGTGGGCGGTCATCTCGGTCTCGATGAATCCCGGGGCGACGGCGTTGACCGTCACCCCGCGCTCGGCGACGACCGGTGCGAGCGCCCGCACCATGCCGATGATCCCGGCCTTGGACGCCACGTAGTTCGCCTGCCCCCGGTTGCCGGCGATGCCGCTCTGGGAGGACACGCTCACGATCCGGGAGCCGTCCTCCAGCAGGTCCGAGGCCAGGACGGCCTCGGTGATCCGCAGCTGGGCGCGCAGGTTGACGTTCAGCACGGCGTCCCAGCGCTCGGCGTCCATGTTGGCCAGCAGCTTGTCGCGGGTGATGCCGGCGTTGTGCACCAGCAGGTCCAGCCGCCCGAAGCGCTGCTCCAGGAAGGAGACCAGCCGCGCCGGCGCCTCGGCCGCGGTGATGTCGAGCTGCAGCGCGGTACCGCCGGTGCGGTTGGCCACCTGGGCCAGGCCCTCCCCGGCCGCCGGGATGTCGACGACGACGAGCGTGGCCCCGTCGCGCGCGAGCGTGTCCGCTATGGCGGCGCCGATCCCCGGGCCGCGCCGGTGACCACGGCGATGCGGCCCTCCAGGCGCCTCTCGGTGGGCGAGTCGACGGCCGGTGGGTCCTGCGGTGCGCCGACGGGCACGCCGATGTGGACCACCTGCCCATCCACATAGGCCGACCGGGCCGAGAGGAAGAACCGCACGGAGCTGTCGACGGCGGCGGGCACCGCGTCGGCGTCGACCACCAGCAGGTTCGCGGTGGCGCCGGCGCGCAGCTCCTTCGCGATCGTGCGGACGAGCCCGTCGAGGGCCTGCGCGACCGCGGCCGCCTCGACCCCGGCGGAGGCGGAGCCGGCCCGCGAGGCTGCCTGCGAGGCGTCGGGCCCCAGAAGGAGCACCCGCCCGGACGGCGCGAGCTTCCGCACCGCGGACTGCAGGATCTCCCGGGCCGCGGCGAGATCGTCGAGGGTCGTCGCCCCGGTCAGGTCCACGACCACCGCGGCGAGCCTCTCCTCCCCGCGACCGACGGTCGGCCCCGCAGGCTCGGCCTCCGCGGCCTCGACCACCGGGACGTTCTCCTCGGCGAGCAGCGCACTGACCGCCTTGGCGAACCGCCCGGCGCCGGCGACCAGCGCCGGGCCGTCGAGGAGCGGCTGGCCGGGCGCGTAGCGGCGGAGCACCGGGATGCGGGGCACCCCGAGCCGCTTCGCGATCGACCCGTTGGAGAAGTCACGGAACCGGTCGGTGCTCATTTCTCCTCCGCGGGAAGAAGTACGTCGTCGGTGCTCATGACTCGACCGCGGGAAGAAGTACGTCGTCGGTGCTCATTTCTCCTCCGCGGGAAGAAGTACGTCGTCGGTGCTCATGACTCGACCGCCTCCAGGATCGCCACGACGCCCTGACCGCCGGCGGCGCAGATCGAGATGAGCCCTCGTCCGGAACCCTTCTCGTGCAACAGCTTCGCCAGCGTGGAGACGATCCGGCCACCCGTCGCGGCGAACGGGTGCCCGGTCGCCAGCGACGAGCCGACGACGTTCAGGCGGGACCGGTCGATCGGGCCCAGGGGCGCGTCGAGCCCGAGGCGGTCCTTCGCGAAGGCGGGATCCTCCCAGGCCGCGAGCGTGGCGAGCACCGTGGAGGCGAACGCCTCGTGGATCTCGTAGAAGTCGAAGTCGGCCAACGTGAGCCCGTTGCGCTCCAGCAGCCTCGGCACGGCGTACACGGGCGCCGTCAGCAACCCGTCGCGACCGTGCACGTAGTCGACCGCCGCGGTCTCGGCGTCGACGAACCGGGCGAGCACCGGGAGCTTGTGCGCGCGGGCCCACTCCTCGGAGCCGAGCAGGGAGAGCGCCGCGCCGTCCGTCAGCGGGGTCGAGTTGCCCGCCGTCATCGTCGCGCCCTCGCCCTTCCCGAAGACGGGCTTCAGGCGAGCCAGCTTCTCGACGGTCGAGTCGGGGCGAAGGTTGTCGTCCCTGGTCAGGCCGAGGTACGGCGTCACCAGGTCGTCGAAGAAGCCGCGCTCGTAGGCGGCGGCGAGGTGCTGGTGGGAGGCGGCGGCGAGCTCGTCCTGCGCCTCGCGGGACACGCCCCATTCGCGCGCGGTGATCGCCGCGTGCTCCCCCATCGAGAGCCCGGTGCGGGGCTCGGAGTTCTGCGGGATCTCGGGCACGATCTGGCCGGGCCGCAGCTTCGTGAGCACCTTCAGCCGCTGCTGCAGGGTCCGCGCCCCGTTGAGCGCGACGAGCACCTTCCGCAGGTCCTCGTTCACCGCGATCGGCGCGTCGGACGCCGTGTCCACCCCGCCGGCCACGCCGCTCTCGATCTGCCCGAGCGCGATCTTGTTCGCGACGGCGATGGTCGCCTCCAGCCCGGTGCCGCAGGCCTGCTGGATGTCGTAGGCCGGGGTCGACGGCGCGAGCCGGGAGCCGAGCACGGCCTCGCGGGTGAGGTTGAAGTCCCGGGAGTGCTTGAGCACCGCGCCGGCGACCACCTCGCCGAGCCGCTCGCCGGCCAGCCCGTAGCGGGCCACGAGCCCGTCGAGCGTGCTGGTGAGCATGTCCAGGTTGGACGCCCGGGCGTAGCGCCCGTTGGCGCGCGCGAACGGGATGCGGTTGCCGCCGATCACGACGGCCTTGCCTGACGCCATGGCCGTTCCTCCTACTGGTGAGTAGCTGCGACCCACAGTACCCGGTACTGTGGGTTCCATGAAGACGGAGGTCGACGTCACACGCGACCGGCGCGACTCCCGCTGGGACGCCCACCGGGAGCAGCGCCGCGCCGAGCTCGTCGCCACCACCGTCGAGGCCATCCGCGCCCACGGCGCCGGCGTCGGCATGGACGAGGTCGCCGCCGCCGCCGGGACCAGCAAGACCGCGGTGTACCGGCACTTCCGCGATCGCACCGGGTTGTACGTCGCGGTGTGCCAGGCGGTGGCCCACGTGCTCGTGGGCCAGATCCGCCAGGCCACCGGCCGCGCGCTCGCCGAGGGCCCGCACGCCGCCGTCTCCGCAGGTATAGACGCCTATCTGCGCCTGATCGAGTCGGACCGCGAGGTGTACCGGTTCGTGGTACACCGGCCGCTGCTCACGCCGGGGGCCGACGCGGACCCCGTCACCGACCTGGTGACCGTCATCGGGGACCACATCTGCGAGGTCATCCGGGGGTACCTGCCCGGGGCCGCGGCCGCGCGGACCTGGGGGCACGCCGTCGTCGGCATGGTCCGGGGCGCCGCGGACGACTGGCTCGCCCGGCCGGACGGGACCACCCGCGAGGAGCTCGGCGCCCGGCTCACCCATCTCGCCTGGACCGGTCTCGCCGGTCTCCCCACCGAGGAGGCACTCCCGTGATTCCCAGTGTGGAAGCACTCCGCACCACCCTCGACGGCCGGTTCGCCGAGGTCCGCACGGACGTCCGCGACCAGATGGCGAAGTTCCGTCCCGTCCGCCCCGGCCTGTCGGTCGAGGAGTACCGCGAGCGGGTGCTGGAGCTGATCCACGAGCTCGCCGCCACCGGCCGTCCGCACGCCGGGTTCGCGCCCGAGTACGGCGGGCAGGGCGACGTCGGCGGCGTCGTCGCGGCGTTCATGGCGCTGGGCTACGGCGACCTGTCGCTGCTGGTCAAGGCCGGTGTGCAGTGGGGACTGTTCGGGGGTGCCGTGCAGGTGCTCGGCACTTCTCGTCACCACGACAAGTACCTGCGCAGGATCATGGACGGCGACCTGCTCGGCTGCTTCGCGATGACCGAGACGGGGCACGGGTCCGACGTCCAGCACCTGCGCACCACCGCCACCTACGACCTGACCACCCGGGAGTTCGTGATCGACACCCCCGAGCCCGGGGCGCGCAAGGACTACATCGGCAACGCGGCGCGGGACGGCCAGATGGCCGTGGTGTTCGCGCAGCTGATCACCGCCGGCGTCTCGCACGGGGTGCACGCCTTCCTCGTCCCCATCCGGGTCGACGGGGAGCCCGCGCCCGGCGTCGAGATCGGCGACTGCGGGCACAAGGCCGGGCTCAACGGCGTCGACAACGGGCGGTTGACCTTCCACCAGGTCCGGGTGCCGCGCGAGGCGCTGCTCAACCACTTCGCGGACGTCGCCGAGGACGGCACGTACTCCAGCTCGATCGAGAACGAGAACCGCCGCTTCTTCACGATGCTCGGCACGCTCGTCCGCGGCCGGATCAGCGTGGCGGGCGGCGCGGGCAGCGCGGCGCAGAAGGCGCTCACCCTCGCCATCCGCTACGGCGAGCGGCGCCGCCAGTTCTCCGATCCGGCGACGGGGCAGGAGGTGGCGGTCCTCGACTACCGCGCCCACCAGCGCAAGCTGCTCCCGGCGCTGGCCACCACCTACGCCCTGGCCTTCGCGCAGGACGACCTGATCGCGGACATGGACCGGATCCAGCGGCCCGGCGCCGCGCCGGTCGAGTCCGAGCAGCGCGAGCTCGAGAACCGCGCCGCCGGGCTCAAGGCCATCGCCACCTGGCACGCCACGCACACGATCCAGACCTGCCGCGAGGCCTGCGGCGGGGCCGGGTACCTGTCGGAGAACATGCTGCCGCAGCTCAAGGCGGACACCGACGTCTTCACGACGTTCGAGGGCGACAACACCGTCCTGCTGCAACTGCTCGCCAAGGGGCTGCTCGGCGACTACGGCAAGCGGGTCGGCGCGCTCTCGCCCCTGGGTCTCGCGAGGTTCGCCGGGGGTCAGGCGCTGGAGTCCGTGGCCGAGCGGACCGGCGCGAACAAGCTGCCCCACCGGGTCCGCCGGCTGACCCCGCGCTCACGGGAAGCGCAGCGGGCGTTGATCGCCGACCGTGCCGAGCACCTGCTCGCCGGGGTGGCGCGGCGGCTGCGGCCCGCGCTGCGCAAGGGCGCGGACCAGTTCGGGATCTTCAACGCCGCCCAGGACCACCTGCTCGAAGCGGCCCGCGCGCACGTCGACCGGATCGTGGTCGACGCCTTCGTGGCCGGCATCGCGCGGACGCCGGATCCCGCGGTGCGCGCGCTGCTGGAGAAGGTGTGCGACCTGCACGCACTGTCGGTCATCGAGCGGGACCGCGCGTGGTTCCTGGAACACGGGCGGCTGACGGCGAGCGAGTCCCGCGCGGTCACCGCGGCCGTCAACGACCTGTGCGCGGAGCTGCGCCCGCACGCCCGACTCCTGGTCGACGGCTTCGGCATCCCGGAGTCCTGGCTGGCCTGCCCGCTCCTCGACGACCCCGCCCCCACCACCGCCGGCTCCGACCCCGTCCCCGACCTCGTCGGCTGAAACCCCCTGTGAGGTCCGGTGAACGGGCCGCTCGCTCACTAGGTGTGAGCGAGAGCGCCGTTCGCTCACACGGGTCAGGCGAGGCGGGCGGCGCAGGTGTCGCGGTCCTCGGCGTACTCCGGGTTCTGGGCGGCGGCGAGGCGCAGGTGGGGCAGGGCGTCGGCGTGGCGGCTCTGCCGCTGCAGCGTGCGGCCCAGCAGGTAGCGGGCGTAGGCGTCGGCCGGCGCCAGCTCCACCGCATGGCGCAGCTCCTCCTCCGCCTTCCGCAGCTGGGCGGAGCGGTAGTACGCCCGGCCCAGCAGCAGCGACCCGCTCGCGCTCGCGCGCAGCTCGTCGGCCTTCGGCTCCAGCAGGTGCAGGGCCTCCAGCGGGCTGCCGCCGTCGACCCAGTCCTCGGCCATCCGGTAGCTCAGCGTGTCCATCATGTCCGCCCCAACCTGATACCCCTCTGGGGTATTCCGGCGCGCTACCGTGCCGCCATGGACCTCGAGGACCTGCGCGCGATCCTGTTCGACATGGACGGGACGCTCGTCGACTCCGACGCCGCCGTGGAGCGGGCCTGGCGGGTGTGGGCCGGGGAGTACGGCGTCGATCCCGAGCAGGTGATCACGGTGGCGCACGGCCGCCCGTCCGAACCGACCGTCCGCGAGTTCCGCCCGGATCTCGACGACGCCGGGGTGGCCGAGGCCGCGGCCCGCCAGCTCGCGCTGCAGTACACGGATCTCGACGACGTGCGGGAGGTCCCCGGAGCCCGAAACCTGCTGCGCCTGCTGGACATCCTCGAGATGCCCTGGGCGATCGTCACGAGCGCGGACCGCCGGCTCACCGCCGTCCGGCTCGAGGCCGCCGGGATCACCCCACCCGGGGTGCTGGTGACCAGCGAGGACGTGTCCGAGGGCAAGCCGAGCCCGGAGGGCTACCTCGCCGCCGCGGCCGCGCTCGGCGTGGACCCGGGGGCGTGCCTGGTCGTGGAGGACAGCACGCCCGGTCTGGCCGCGGGCTACGGCGCGGGCGCGCAGACGGCGGCGTTGCGCGGGCTGCGCGGCGATCTCACGCTGAGCGGGCTCCCGGATCTGGCCGACCTGCTCTCCGAATGGACTCCACCTCGGGAATCCGCGCGTTGATCCACCCGACGAGCCCGGCGAGGTGCTCGGTGATCCCGCGCCCCAGGTCGGTGAGGGCGTAGGAGACCTGCGGCGGCGTGGCCGGGACGACGCGGCGGGAGAGGAAGCCGTCCGCCTCCAGGGTCCGCAGCGTCTGGGCGAGCATCTTCTCGCTGACCCCGCCCACCCGGCGGCGCAGCGCGCTGAACCGCGTCTCGCCGTCCTCGAGCAGGGCGACGAGCACGAGCACCGCCCACTTGGACGTCACGTGGTCGAGCACCACCCGGGTCGGGCAGTTCTGGTCGAACGCGTCGCCCGGTAGGAGCGACTCCACCTGCACGCTCACGTCCACCTCCGGTGCTTACCTCAAGGTACGTACTTACGAAAAGAGAGTACGTGCTCGTAGGTTAGCGACGTCGTCAACGAAAGGGAACAGCGATGTACGTCGTGACCGGAGTGACCGGGAAGCTCGGCCGGGTCGTGGTGGACGACCTGCTCACCCGCGTGCCCTCCGAGGAGGTCGTCGCGGTGGCGCGGACGCCGGAGAAGCTCGCGGGGCTCGGCATCGAGGTGCGCCAGGGCGACTACGAGGACCCCGCGAGCCTGGAGAAGGCCTTCGCCGGGGCGGACACGGTGCTGATCGTGTCGTCGCCGGACATCACGCCCGGGGCCCGCCCGCGCCAGCACGGCAACGCGATCACCGCGGCCGGGGCCGCCGGCGCGGCCCGGATCGTCTACACCAGCGCGATCTCGGCCGACACCGGTCCGGGATTCCTCGCCGACCACGCCACCACGGAGGGGCTGCTGCGCGAGTCCGGCGTGCCGTTCGCGGCGCTGCGCAACAGCTTCTACACGGACCTGTTCGTGAACCAGGGCGTCGTCGCGGCGGCCGCGGAGTCCGGCGAGCTCGTCGCGGCGGACGGCGGGCAGCCGCTCAACACCGCGACCATCCGGGACTTCGGGCTCGCGGCCTCCGCCGTGCTGACGGGCGGGCAGACCGGGACCTTCGAGCTGCGCGGTCCCTTGTGGACGTACGACGAGCTGGCCGCCGAGATCGCGTCGGCGACCGGGAAGTCCGTGGTGCACAAGGCCGTTGCGCCCACCGGGGAGGCCGCCTTCATCGGGCAGCTGATCTCCGACGGGTTCTTCGCCGCGCCCGGCGACGACCTGGCCACCCTGCTGGGCCGCCCGGCCACCGGCATCCGCGAGCTGGTCCGCGGGAGTCGTGAGGCGGGGTGATCGGCGGGCGGGTGCTCTCACGCATGCCTGATCTGCGTGAGGGCACCCGACCGGCGATCTGGTCCGGCAGCTAGCCCTGCGCGAGCCGGGCGTGCTCGACGCGGAGGTCCTTCTTCAGGATCTTGCCGCTGGGGTTCTTGGGGAGGGACTCCGCGAGGACCACGTACTTGGGGCGCTTGTAGCCGGCGAGCACCTCGCGGACATGGGCGTCGACCTGCTCCACCGTCAGCGCCACCCCCTGCCTGGGGACGACGACGGCGGTCACCGCCTCGATCCAGTGCGGGTGGCTGATCCCGAACACGGCGACCTCGGCCACGCCGTCGAGCAGGTAGATCGCCTCCTCGACCTCGCGGGAGGCGACGTTCTCCCCGCCCGTCTTGATCATGTCCTTCTTGCGGTCGACGACGGCGAGATAGCCGCGCTCGTCGACCACGCCCAGGTCGCCGGAGTGGAACCAGCCGTTGCGGAACGCGGCGGCGGTCTTCTCCTCGTCGTTGTAGTAACCCAGGGCGGCGTGCGGGGAGCGGTGCACGATCTCGCCGACCTCGCCCGGGGGCAGCTCGCGGTCCTCGTCGTCGACCACCCGGGTCTCGACGTTGAGCGAGGCCCGCCCGGCCGAGCCGGCGTGCGGCTCCTGCTCGTGCGGGCGCAGGATCGTGGCCAGCGGGGACATCTCGGTCTGGCCGTAGAAGTTCCAGAACCGCACGTCCGGCAGGCGGCGGCCGAGCTCGCGCAGGATCTCGACGGGCATCGGCGAGGCGCCGTAGTAGCCCTTGCGCAGGCTGGACAGATCGCGGGTGTCGAAGTCCGGATGGCGCAGCAGCGAGATCCAGACGGTCGGCGGGCAGAAGAGCTTGGTGACCTTCTCGCGCTCGATCGTCTCCAGCAGGGTCGCCGCGTCCGGGCTCGGCAGGATGATGCTGGTCGCGCCCAGGTAGACGTCGACGGAGAAGAAGCAGTCCAGCTGCGCGCAGTGGTACATGGGCAGGGAGTGGGCCTCGACGTCGTCGGCCTCCATGCCGCCGTCGATCGCGCAGGAGACGTACTGCGTGATCAGCGACTTCGACGACAGCATCACGCCCTTGGGCCGGGACTCCGTGCCCGAGGTGTACATGAGCCGCAACGGGTCGTCGTCGCCCACGAGCACGTCCGGCGCCTCGGCGGAACCGGAGTCGATCCAGGTGTCGACGCTCTCCCAGTCCCCTGTCGGCGCAGCGCCGATGGCGCCCTTCGGCGCTGTGCCGATCCAGCCGCGCACCCCGCCGGTCAGGCCCGCCACCGCGATCGCCTTCTCGGCGGTCGGGGCCAGGGCGTCCTCGGTGACCATGCCCTGGGCGCCGGAGTGGCCGAGGATGAAGGCGATCTCCTCGGCGTTCAGCATGAAGTTGACGGGCACGAGCACCACGCCGATCCGCGCGGTCGCGAAGGCGAGCACCGCGAACTGCCACGAGTTGTGGCCGAGCAGGGCGAGCCGGTCGCCCTTGGCGAGCCCCCGCGCGGCCAGGTTGTTGGCGCAGCGGTTCACGGCGACGTCGAACTCGGCGAAGGTGGCGCGCCGCTCCCCCGCCACCACGGCGAGCTTGTCCGGGTACCGCAGCGCGGTGCGGCGCAGGAGATCACCGACCGTGTGCTGCCGGGCACGGGCGATGGCGGCGGAGGTCTCGGGCGTGAACGGTGCGACGTCGGACACGTCGCCATCGTGCCGGACCCCCCGGCCCCCGACCACCCACCCAGGGGGACAACCCACCCCGCGAGTCGGCGCGCAGGCGGAGCCCGCCATCAGCAGAGTCGGGAGCATGAATGTGACGGCGACGACGTCGTCAGCGTGTGTTTCGGCCTGCGGAAAGTGCCGACTCGCGGGTCTTTAGTCGAGGGTGAGGATGCGGGGGCCGGACTCGGTGATCGCGATGGTGTGTTCGGCGTGGGCGGCGCGGCTGCCGTCGGAGGTGCGGATGGTCCAGCCGTCGCGGTCGTGGCGGTAGGAGTCCCTGCCGCCCGCGTGCAGCATCGGCTCGATGGCGATGACCAGGCCGGGTTTGAGGCGCAGGCCGCGGCGGGGCTTGGCCTCGTTGGGGACGTGCGGCTCCTCGTGCATCGAGCGGCCGACGCCGTGGCCGCCGTGGTCGGCGAGCATCCCGTAGCCCGGCGCGCGGGCGACCAGCGCGATCGCGTGCCCGACGTCCCCCATCTGCGCGCCCGGCTGCGCGGCGTCGATACCCGCCTGCAGGGCCGCCTCGGTGGTCGCGATCAGCTCCTTGTCCGCGACGCTGCCCGATCCGACGACGACGCTGAACGCCGCGTCGGCGCACCAGCCGTCGAGGTGGACCGCGAAGTCGACGGAGAGCAGGTCGCCCTCCTTGAGCTTCGGGCGGCCGGGGATGCCGTGGACCACGGCGTCGTTCACGCTCACGCACAGCACGGCCGGATAGCCCGTCGGCGCCCAGGACGGGTGGTAGCCGCGGAAGCTGGAGACCGCCCCGGCCTCGGCGATCAGGTCCGAGGCCAGCGCGTCGAGCTCCCGGGGGCGCACGCCCGGAGCGGCGTGCGCGCGCACCGCGGCGAGGATCCGGGCCACCACGGAACCGGCGGCGTCGATCGCGTCGATCTCCCCCGGCGTCTTCAGCTCGATCACGAGAGATAACAATACCGGTATTAGTATGACGGAATGGTCCGAGTCCCCCTGACCCCCGAGGACCGCGAGCGCGGCGAGCGGCTGGGTGCCCTCCTGCGCGAGGCGCGGGGCGCGCGCAGCATCGGCGAGGTGGCCGCGGCCGCCGAGATCTCGCCCGAGACGCTGCGCAAGATCGAGACCGGCCGCATCCCCACCCCCGCGTTCTTCACCGTCGCCGCACTGGCCGCCGAGCTGCACCTCGACCTGGCCCTGCTCGCCGGCTGCGGACGGCGGGACGCGAGTCCGGCCGCATGAACGATCCCGCACGGCTGGTCGCCAGGATCCGCAGGAAGGCCGTCAAGGCGGGCTGGACCGTCGAGGCCGACGACACGGGCTTCACCCTGTCCGCCGAGGTCGACGGCCTGCCGCGGGCCCGCGGGCGCCGGTACCGCGAACGGCTGACCCACCGGGTCGAGCTCGACCGCGCCGCCGGTACCTACCGGATCACCGACAGCCGGGAGACGCTCGACGAGATCGCCGGCGGCGGCACGTCCTTGCTGCGCCTGGACCGCCGCGCCGAGGCCGCCGTCGATCCGGGCGTCGAGGCCCACCGGCTCGTGGACGAGGCGGCCGAGGCCCTGGGCTGGACGCGCGGGCGCACCGGCCCGAAGCCCGGCCAGGTGGTCGCGGTGATCGCCGGGGTCTGCGTGGTCGTGCTGATCGTGGCGCTGTTCCTCATACTGTGACCCGGGTCGCTGCCTAGACTAGCGGGCAGCAATGACCGGAGGTGCCCTGTGTCCACGACCGACGACCGTCCGCCCGTCGACGCCGAGGAGTCGCGCCTGGAGGTCGGTCCGCCGGCCACGCACGCGGCCGGGCTGAAGGCGGTCCAGGTCTCGATGACCAGGGCGCTGCGGCAGATGGGCGTGGTCAAGACCGCGAAGAACCTGCTGACGCTCAACCAGGTCGACGGCTTCGACTGCATGTCCTGTGCCTGGCCGGACCCGCAGGACCACCGGCACACCGCGGAGTTCTGCGAGAACGGCGCCAAGGCCGTCTCCTGGGAGGGCACCAAGGACCGGGTCGGCCCGGAGTTCTTCGCCGCCCACCCGATCCCCGAGCTCGAACGCCAGACCGAGTACTGGCTCGAGAAGCAGGGCCGGCTGACGCATCCGATGGTGCGGCGGGCGGGGGCCGAGCACTACGAGCCGATCTCCTGGGACGGCGCGTTCACGCTGGTCGGCGAGCACCTGAACGCACTGTCGAGCCCGGACGAGGCGCTCTTCTACACCTCCGGGCGGGCGTCGAACGAGGCCGCGTTCGTCTACCAGCTGTTCGCGCGGGCCTTCGGCACCAACAACCTGCCGGACTGCTCCAACATGTGTCACGAGTCGACGTCGGTGGGCCTGGCCCGCACGATCGGCGTCGGCAAGGGCTCGGTCAGCCTCCAGGACCTGCACGAGGCGGACCTGATCGTCGTCTCGGGGCAGAACCCGGGCACCAACCACCCGCGGATGCTGTCGGCGTTGGAGATCGCCAAGAAGAACGGCGCGAAGATCCTCGCGATCAACCCGTTGCGCGAGGCGGGCCTGCTGAAGTTCGACAACCCGCAGAAGCCCACGGGCCTCGCCGGGCTGGGCACCGCGCTGGCGGACCGGTTCCTGCACATCCGCTCGAACGGCGATCTCGCGCTCTGGCAGGCCTTCGGTCACCTGCTGCTGGAGGCGGGCGCGGTCGACGAGGACTTCGTGCGCCGGCACACGGTCGGGTTCGACGAGTGGGCCGCGCACGTCCGGGAGCTGGACTGGACCGCGGTGCTGGCCGCGACCGGGCTGGCGCGGGAGGAGATCGAGGCCGCGGCGGAGATGCTCGCGACCTCGCAGCGCACCGTGCACTGCTGGGCCATGGGGATCACCCAGCACCGCAACGCCGTCGCGACGATCCAGGAGTTCGTCAACGTCGCGCTCGTCCGCGGCATGATCGGCAAGCCCGGCGCGGGCCTCTGCCCGGTCCGTGGGCACTCCAACGTGCAGGGCGACCGCACCATGGGGATCTGGGAGCGGTCGCCGGACTCGTTCCTGGACGCGCTGGGGGCCGAGTTCGGGTTCGAGCCCCCGCGCGAGCACGGGCACGACGCCGCCGCCGCGGTCCGCGCGCTGCGCGACGGGAGGGCGAAGGTCTTCGTCGGGCTCGGCGGGAACTTCGCCGCGGCCATGTCGGACACGCACGTCACCGAGGCCGCACTGCGCTCCGCCGCCCTGACCGTCCAGATCTCGACGAAGCTCAACCGCAGCCACCTCACCGCCGGCGGGGACGCGCTGATCCTGCCGACCCTGGGCCGCACCGAGAAGGACCTCACCGGCGGGATCGTCCAGCGCGTCACCGTGGAGGACTCGATGTCCGCGGTGCACGCCTCCCGCGGCCGCGCGGAACCGGCGAGCCCGCACCTGCGCTCCGAGGTCGACATCCTGTGCGGGATCGCCGCGGCCACCCTCGGCGACCGGCACGGCATCCCGTGGCGGGACTTCGCGCGGGACTACTCGACCATCCGCAGGCGGATCGGCCGCGTGGTGCCCGGCTGCGAGGCCTACGACGAGAAGATCACCCGGCGCGGCGGGTTCACCCTGCCGCACCCGCCGCGCGACACCCGGACCTTCCCGACGGCCGTGGGCAAGGCCGTGTTCTCCACCAGCCCGCTCGAGGTGATGACCGTCCCCGAGGGCCGGCTGGTGCTGCAGACGGTGCGCAGCCACGACCAGTTCAACACCACCATCTACGGCCTCGACGACCGCTACCGGGGCATCCACTCCGGGCGCCGGGTGGTGTTCGTCAGCCCCGAGGACCTGCGCGAGCAGGGCCTGGCGGACGGCGACCACGTCGATCTCGTGTCGGAGTGGGAGGACGGGGTGACGCGGCGCGCCGAGGGCTTCCGGCTCGTCTCCTACGACACCCCGAAGGGCTGCGTCGCGGCCTACTACCCGGAGACCAACCCGCTGATCCCGCTGGACTCCCAGGCCCTCGAGTCGGGGACGCCGACGTCGAAATGGGTCGTGGTGCGGTTCGCCCACCCCTCCCGCCGCATTATGGAACCATAACGCGAATTTTCGGCCCTCTTTTTCGCGTTATGGTTCCATAATGCGGGTGAGGGCTTGGGTCAGGACCTCGTCGCGTTTGCAGAAGGCGAAGCGGAGGAGGGTGGGGGCCAGGGCGGGGTCGTCGCAGAAGACGCTGACCGGGACCGCGGCCACGCCGATGCGCGCCGGCATCTCGCGGGCGTAGGCGGCCGCGTCGGCCACGCCCAGGGGCGCCAGGTCCGCGACCACGAAGTAGGTGCCCCGCGGCTCGAAGACCCGCATGCCGGTGCGGCGCAGGCCCTCCACCAGCAGGTCCCGCTTCGGGCGGAGGTCTCCGGAGATCGACTCGTAGGCCTCGTCCGGGAGGGCGAGGGCGCCGGCGACGGCCGGCTGGAACGGGGCGCCGCCGGCGAACGTCAGGAACTGCTTCACCGCTCGCACCGCCGCGACGAGCTCCGCCGGGCCGTGGATCCAGCCGATCTTCCAGCCCGTGACCGAGAAGGTCTTTCCGGCGCTGGAGATCGTGAGCGTGCGCTCGGCCATGCCCGGCAGCGTGGCCATCGGGACGTGATCCACGTCGAAGGTCATGTGCTCGTAGACCTCGTCCGTGATCACGACGGCGTCGTGGGAGATCGCGAGATCACCGATGGCGCGCAGGGTGTCCGGGCCGAAGACCGCACCCGTCGGGTTGTGCGGGGTGTTGACCAGGACGGCCTTGGTGCGGGGCCCGAAGGCGGCGCGCAGCTCGGCGGGATCCGGCTGGAAGTCCGGGGCCCGGAGCGGGACGGTGCGGCGGGTGGCGCCGGCCATCGCGACCACCGCGGGATACGAGTCGTAGTAGGGCTCGAAGATCACGACCTCGTCGCCGGGCCCGCAGAGCGCGATCACCGCGGAGGCGATGGCCTCGGTGGCGCCCGCGGTGACGAGCACGTCCCCCGCGTCGAGGTCGTAGAAGCGCTTCTGATGGTGGGTGATCGCCTCGCGCAGCGCCGGCAGGCCGGGGGCGGGCGGGTACTGGTTGGCGCCGGTCGCGATCGCCTGCTGCGCGTCGGCGAGGAGCGAGGCGGGACCGTCGGTGTCCGGGAAGCCCTGGCCGAGGTTGATCGCGCCGTGCCGCACCGCGAGCTGGGTGATCTCCGCGAAGATCGTGGAGGTGAAGGGGCGCAGGCGCGGGACCAGCCTCGGCACCCTCACCAGCCCCGCATGTCGACGGCCCAGCGCTCGGCCACGTGCTCGCCGTCGACCAGCCACATCGCCTCGTGGTACGCGACGGTCG
The DNA here is from genome assembly GCF_039531635.1 of Pseudonocardia ailaonensis. Lineage (NCBI taxonomy): Bacteria > Bacillati > Actinomycetota > Actinomycetes > Pseudonocardiales > Pseudonocardiaceae > Pseudonocardia > Pseudonocardia ailaonensis. Next base: position 55,963 of record NZ_BAAAQK010000026.1, read on the forward strand.
GGTCGACGTGGGCCGGGACCACCCGGATCTTGTCGCCGACGCGCAGCTTGAGGCTGCCCGGGGCGAAGGTGACGTGCTCGTCGGAGCAGAACCAGACCTCGGCGCCGGGGATGGTCGGGTTGCCGTGGTCCATGCCCAGGGCCTTGAGGCCGACGTCGGCGACCGCCCAGCCGTCGGAGATCGAGATGACGGTGCCCAGCACGAACAGCGCCTGCTCGAAGGGGTGCCCGAGCTCGTCGTAGGCGGAGTCCATGAGCGCGTAGGAGCCGGCCTGGATCTCGGTGGCCCACTCGTTGAGCGCGTAGGTGCCGGTGCCGCCCGCGGAGATCAGCTCGCCGCCGACGTCGCGCGCCGCGGCCGTGAGCTTCTCCATGGACTCGCGCACCATGCGGCGCTGGTCCTCCTCGGGCCGGACCATCATCAGGTGGCCCTCGTAGCCCATCACGCCGCGGACCTCGAGGCCGTTGCGGCGGGCGAGATCGGCCAGCTCACCGGCCTTCTCGGGCGGGCAGCCGCAGCGCGGGAGCCCGACGTTGACGTCGATGACCACCTCGAGGACGTTGCCGCGCAACGCCGCCGCGATCGTCTCCCGGGAGTCGACGGCCAGGGTGACGCGCGCGCCGTCCCGGATGATCGTGCCGAGCCGGGAGGCGTCGACCACCTCGTTGGCCAGCAGCAGGTCCCCGCCCAGGCCGTGCTCGGCCATGACCTCGCACTCGCGGATGGTGGCGCAGGTGAAGCCGGCGTGGCCGTTGTCCCGCTGCCAGCGCGCGAGCGACGTGCACTTGTGCGCCTTGACGTGCGGGCGCAGCCGGGGCCCGGGGAGCGCGGCACTCATCGCGTCGAGATTGCGCCGCAGCGCCCCCCGTTCGACGAGCAGCGCGGGGGTCGAAAGCTCGTCAACAAGCACGCCCCCGAACCTACCCCGCCGCATTATGGAGCCATAACGCACTTTCTCGGAGCCTCCGGCGTGCATTGTGGCTCCATAATGCACAGGTCAGGGGGAGAGGCGGGCGAGGCGGCGGAGGACCGTGGGCGCCACTCGGGTGAGGGCGTGGGCGGTGCGGGACTCCACCGTGAGGAGCTGGACGGGCTTGTTCCGCTCGACGGCGCTCACGACCGCGTCGGCCACCTTGTCCAGGGGGTAGGGGCGGCGCTTGAGGAGGCTGTCGGTGCGGCGCTGCTCGGCCTCGGGATCGGCCGAGCCGACGAAGCGGGCGGAGCCGGCGATGTCCGTGGGCAGGAAGCCGGGGCACAGCGCGGTGACGCCGATGCCGTCCTCGGCCAGCTCGGCGCGCAGGCACTCCGACAGCATCAGCACCGCGGACTTGGTGGTGCAGTAGGCCGGCAGGAACCGGGTCGGGGTGAACGCGGCGGCCGAGGCGACGTTCACGATGTGCCCGCCCTCGCCGCGCTCGCGCATCCGGGCGCCGAAGAGCCGGCAGCCGTGGACCACCCCCAGCACGTTGACGTCGAGGATGTCCTGCCAGTCCTTCGCGGAGTGCGCGAGGAAGGGGCCGGAGACGGCGATGCCCGCGTTGTTGACCACGACGTCCGGCACCCCGACCTCGGCGCAGACCCGCTCGGCGAGGTCCTCCATCGCGGCGGCGTCGGTGACGTCGACGGCGTAGGCACACCCGCCGGTCTCGAAGGCGGTGCGCTCGGCCGTCGCCCGATCCTTGTCGACGGCGACGACGAGGGCCCCGCGGCGCGCGAACCCCTGGGCCACCGCCCGCCCGATCCCCCGCCCCGCCCCCGTGACCAGCACGATCCGGTCGGTCCACCGGCCCAGGCCCGGCCGTCCGACGCCGCGGAGCCCGGCGGCCGGCGATCCGGCGCGCGGCAGCCCGGCGGCCGCCGAGCCGGTGGCGAGCGCGCCCGGCGCGAGGGCCGGCGCGGTCACCGCGGCGATCTGCTCGCGCACGCAGCGGGCGACCACCTCGGGCCGCGTGCGCGGGAGCCAGTGCCCCGCCCGGATCTCGCGCAACCGCAGGTCCGGGACCCAGCGGGCGGCGGAGGCGGCCAGGGCCGGGGTCACGTAGCGATCGGCGGACGGGGCGAGGACCTGCACCGGGACCGTCGTCTCCCGGCGCGGGTCCGGCGGACCCTGCCGGTTGGCGCGGTAGAGGTTCAGGCCCCGTACCGCGTCCCGGACGCGCGGGCGCGGGATCCGCTCGCGGCGCGCCATCGCCGCCCCGAACACCCCGCTGCGCCAGGCGAGCTCCGGCAGCACCGGGAGCTGGAAGAAGCCGATGTACCAGGACGCCGCGGCCTGCCGGAGCCGCTCGCGCACCGGCGCGCTGCGGGAGAACGCCCCGATGTGCGGCAGCGCCGGACCCGAGATCGAGGTGTACGAGGCGAGCCGGTCCCGCGCCGACGGGTCCGAGACGAGCTGCCAGGCCTGCACCGAGCCCCAGTCGTGCGCGAGCAGGTGGACCGGTCCGTCGGGTGAGACGGCGTCGATCACGTCCCGGAGGTCGTCGGCGAGCCGCACGACCCGGTAGCCCTCCCGCTCGGCGGGGGCCTCGGAGTCACCGGCGCCGCGGACGTCGTAGGTCACCACGCGGTGGTCGCGCGCCAGGTCCGCGACCACGCCCGACCAGACCGAGTGGTCGTCCGGGTAGCCGTGGACGGCGACCACGACCGGGGCGCCGGGCGGACCCTCCTCCTGGACGGCGAGCGCGAGCCCGTCGCTCGTGCGGACGGTGCTCACGATCGCGGCGCTGCCCATCGGGCCAGCCTATCTACCAGCGAGTAGGTGAGCTGCCGCACACCCGGCGGGGGATCGGAACACCACGCCGTGCGTCGTGCCTTGGAACTACTCGACCCTCACGAACACGAACGACGCCACGAAACTCATGGGCGGGTACGAACCGCGACCGAGCATCGATGCCGGGCGATCCGGACCCAGCACGACGAAAGGCTCCGCTGTTGACCGCCCCCGCTACTCCCAGCCGGGTTCGCATAGCCCTCCTCCTCGGCGCCCTGACCGCGCTCGGGCCGCTGACGATCGACATGTACCTGCCGGCGCTGCCGACCATCGTCACCGAGTACGAGACGACCGCGTCGACGGTGCAGCTCACGCTCACCGGCACGCTGATCGGCCTCGCGCTCGGCCAGCTGTTCATCGGCCCGCTGTCCGACGCGATCGGCCGCCGCAAGCCCCTCCTGGTCGGCACGGCGCTGCACGTCGTGACGTCGCTGCTGATCGTCATCGCCCCGAACATCGCCGTGCTCGGCGCCCTGCGGGTGCTGCAGGGGGTCGGTGCCGCCGCCGGTGCGGTGGTGGCGCTGGCCGTGGTCCGCGACCTGTTCGCCGGCCGTGCGGCCGCCACGCTGCTCTCCCGGCTGCTGCTCGTCATGGGCGCGGCTCCGGTGCTCGCCCCGACGCTCGGCGGCGAGCTCCTGAGGGTCGCGCAGTGGCGCGGCGTGTTCCTCGCGCTCGCCGCGTTCGGCCTGATCATCCTGGTCGTACTGGCCTTCGGGCTCCGCGAGACGTTGCCGGTCGAGCGGCGGCGCAGTGCCGCACTCGTCCCCACCCTCAAGGCGTACGGCTCGCTGCTGCGCGACCGCGTGTACGTCGGCCTGATCCTGGTGGCCGGCTTCTCGATCGCCGGGATGTTCGCCTACGTCTCCGGGTCGAGCTTCGTGTTCCAGCAGCAGTTCGGGCTCGGCACCCAGACGTTCGGCCTGGTCTTCGGCGCCGGCGCGGTCTTCCTGATCGCCGCCACCCAGCTCAACGCCTACCTGCTGCGCCGCTTCGAGCCGCGTTCGATCGCGTTCACCGCGAGCATCACCGGCACGGTCGCGGCGCTCGTGCTCGCGCTGCTCGCCGGGACCGGGGCCTTCGGGCTCGTCGGGGTGCTGGTGCCGCTCTGGGCGATGATGTTCTCGGTCGGCCTCGTGCTGCCGAACGCCCCGGCGCTCGCCCTCGCCCGCCACGGTGAGCGCGCCGGAACCGCCGCCGCGCTGCTCGGCGCGGTGCAGTTCGGGGTCGGTGCGCTGACCTCCCCGATCGTCGGCCTGCTGGGCAACGACGCGCTGGCCATGGGCCTCACGATCGCCGGCGCCCAGGTCCTCGCCCTCACGGTGCTGGTGCTCGTCGTGCGGCCGTGGCAGCTGGCCAGCATCGACGCGGTCCCCGCCGCCGAGGTCGAGAGCGTCGAGGGCGACCCCGTCCGCGCCTGACCGTCCGCTCCTGGAGGGGGCCCGCCGTCCGGCGGGCCCCCTTCAGGCCTTCTCGAGCTGGGTGATCGCCCAGCGCGCCCAGTCCCGCACCGCCTCGTACTGCCGCAGCCCGTACTCGGCGGCGAGCTGGCCGAAGCCCTCGGCGCCGGTGAGCGGGACGTCCGCGTACTCCTCGCGGACCGTACGCAGCTCGGTGGCGCTGGCGTCCGTGTGCTCGGCGATGGTGCGCAGCACCGCCAGCGCGTCCGCCGGCTCGAGCGAGGAGAGCAGGAACATCCGCAGGACCTGCTCGTTGCGCACCTTCCCCTGCCGCTGCGGCGTCATCAGCCAGGTGCGCAGCTCCTCGCGCCCCGTCGCCGTGACCCCGTAGGTGCGGGAGCCGCGCGCGCCCTCGTGCGTGACCTCGACGAGGCCCCTGTCGGCCAGCTTGTTCAGCTCCGGATAGATGCTGGTGTGGCCCGCCTGCCAGGCATAACGGCCGAGGTCGCGCTCGAACGCCTTGGTGAGCTCGTAGCCCGAGCGCGGTTCGACGGCCAGCAGGCCCAGCAATGCGTGCGACAACGACATGTGCACAGCCTACCTGTCATTTCTCACATGTCACTGTTGACATGTCAGCGCGTGGAGGTGCAGTCTTCCTCCATGACCACCACGGAGAAGCCGTCCTACCTGCAGGGTCACCTCGCCCCGGTGCCGGACGAGATCGAGGCCGTCGACCTCCCGGTCACCGGCGCGCTCCCGGCCGAGCTCACCGGCCGCTACTTCCGCAACGGCCCCAACCCGCTCCCGGGCCAGGACCCGGGCCACTGGTTCGCCGGCCAGGGGATGCTGCACGGCATCCGGCTGCGTGAGGGCCGCGCGGAGTGGTACCGCAATCGCTGGGTGCGCACCGGCACGCTCGAGGGCCGGCACTTCGTGGGCCCGGACGGGACGTTCGACCGCACCGCCGTCGTCGCCAACACGCACGTGATCGAGCACGGCGGGAAGATCATGGCGCTCGTCGAGAACGGGTTCCCGTACGTCGTCACCCCCGAGCTGGAGACGGTCGGCGCGGACGACTTCGGCGGCCGGCTCACCACCGCGATGACCGCCCACCCGAAGGCGGACCCGGACACCGGCGACCTCCACTTCTTCGGCTACGGCGCGCTGCCGCCGTACCTCACCTACCACCGGGTGAGCGCCGCCGGCGAGCTCGTGACCAGCGCGGAGGTGCCGGTCGCGGGCCCGACGATGATGCACGACTTCGCCGTCACGGCCCGGCACGCGGTCTTCCTCGACCTGCCGATGGTCTTCGACCTCTCCCGGGTCGGCCGTGCGCTGCCCTACGCCTACGACGAGTCCTACGGTGCCCGCCTCGGCGTCATGCCGCTGGACCGGCCGGGCGAGGTGCGCTGGTTCGACGTCGATCCCTGCTACGTCTTCCACGTGGGCAACGCGTTCGAGGACCCGGCGGGGAACATCGTGCTCGACGTGGCGCGGTACTCCGGCGGAGACATCACCTCGCTGTGGCACTCCATCGGCCCGGCGCCCGCGGCCTCGGCCGCCTCGACCGGCACCGCGACCCTGCACCGCTGGACGATCGACCCGGCCGCCGGGACCGTCGGCCAGGCGCAGCTGTCCGAGCAGGGCCTGGAGTTCCCGACCGTCGACGACGCGCGGGCCGGGCGGGACAACCGCTTCCTCTACGCCGTGGCCGACGGCGGTGGCCGGGGCGCGATCCTGCGCCACGACGCCGCGACGGGGGCGCTCGACGCCCACGAGCTGGGATCCGAGGTCGTCGCGGGCGAGGCGGTGTTCGTGCCCTCGGACGCGCCGGACCGCGGCGAGGCGGACGGCTGGCTGCTCTCGATCACCACCACCCGGGACGGCAAGGCGTCCGAGCTGCTGGTGCTCGACGCCACGGACATCGCTGGGGAGCCGGTCGCCCGCGTCACCCTGCCGCGCGGTGTCCCCGCGGGGTTCCACGGTTCGTGGATCCCCGACACCGAGCGCTGAGCCGGAACCCCGAGGAGGCGTCATGAGCGAGCGTACGAGCGAACAGTCGGAGGAGCGTGTCATGACCTCGGAGGACGAGCCCGTCACCGCGGGCCCGCTCACCATGATCCGCGGCCTGGCCTGGGACGTCGGCCTGCCGGTCGCGACCTACTACGTCCTGCACCTGCTGGGCTTCGACGACTGGATCGCGCTGCTGGGCGGCAGCGTGGTGGCGGCGCTGCGGATCGTCTGGGTGGCCGTGCGGCACCGCCGGCTCAACCCGTTCGCGACCGTCATGCTCGTGGTCTACGGGGCCGGGTTCGCCCTGGCCTTCGCCACCGGCGAACCGCGGACGCTGCTGCTGCGCAACTCGCTGATCACCGGCGTCCTGGGCCTGGTGTTCCTGTGGACCGCGATCTGCGGCCGCCGCCCGCTCACGCTGTCGGCGCTGCAGAGCTTCCAGCCGGCGCAGGCCGCGCAGGTGCAGGCGGAGTTCGACACCGACGCGGACGTCCGGCGCGGCCACCGGTTCAGCTCGACGGTCTGGGGTGTCGGCCTGCTGGCCGAGGCGCTGATCCGGATCCCGCTGGTGTTCCTGCTGCCGGTCTCGGTGGCGGTCGGGCTCACCGAGGCGCTGCTGATCGTCACGCTCGTGGGGCTGGCCGCGTGGAACGCCTGGTGGGTGCGGCGCGCCTCCCGGCGCTGACCCGGCCCACGCTCACCCGGCGTGGGCCGGCTGCCGGACCGCGAAAGCCCGCAGGAAGAGCTGGGTGAGCGGGCCGATGGCCAGGGCATAGAGCACGGTGCCGACGCCGACCGTGCCGCCGAGGCACCAGCCCGTCGCCAGCACCGTGATCTCGATGCCGGTGCGCACCAGGCGCAGCGACCAGCCCGTCCGCGCCGCCAGGCCCGTCATCAGGCCGTCGCGTGGGCCGGGGCCCAGCCGGGCGCCGATGTAGAGGGCGGACGCCACGCCGTTGAGCACGATCCCGCCGGCCATCAGGCCCACCCGCATCGGCCAGGACTGCGCCGCCGGGAGCAGGGCCAGCACGGCGTCGACGGCGAAGGCGATCACCACGACGTTGGCCACCGTGCCGATCCCCGGGCGCTGCCGCAGCGGGATCCAGAACAGCAGCACCGTGACGCCGGTGATCGCGGTGATCACGCCGAAGCTGAACGGCAGCCGGTTCTCCAGGCCCTGGTGCAGCACGTCCCACGGGTTGAGGCCGAGGCCGCCGCGGATCTGCATCGCCATCGACGCCCCGTACAGCGCCAGGCCGATCGCCAGCTGCGGGAGCCGGCGGCCGGGCGCGTAGGTCACGGGGAGCGGGCGCAGATCCATACCCCCCACCCTCCGTCCGGGTGGCCTCTTACCCAAGGGCCAATTCCAGAGCAGTGGTCGCGACTAGACTGCCGACGAGCGCGACTGGCGGCACGAAGAGGATGGCAACGACCATCGGGGAGCCGACATCCGCGGGGGTCGACCGCCTGGGCCCCCGCTCCACGAGGGATGCCATGACCGCACGAATGCTGCCCGGCAGGCCGGTCGCCGAGCGGGTGCTCGCCGACGTCACCGCCCGGGCCGACGCCCTGCGCGCCAAGGGGATCACCCCCAGCCTGGCCACCGTCCTGGTCGGCGACGACGACGCGTCCGCCGGCTACATCCGGATCAAGCAGAAGCAGGCCGCCGAGCTGGGGATCGACTCCCCGCACAGCCACCTGCCCGCGTCGACGACCCAGGAGCAGCTGGTCGAGACGATCCGCGGGTACAACGCGGACCCGAAGGTCCACGGGCTGCTGATCCAGTACCCCATCCCGGGCCACCTGGACTACGACGCCGCGCTGGCCGAGCTCGACCCGGACATGGACGTCGACGGCATGCACCCGATGAACATGGGCCGCCTCGCCGTCGGCCTGCCCGGGCCGCTGCCCTGCACGCCCGCGGGCATCGAGGAGCTGCTGGCCTTCTACGAGATCCCGGTCGCCGGGCGCGAGGTCGTGATCCTCGGCCGCGGCGCCACCCTGGGCCGCCCGCTCGCGATGCTGCTGGCGCAGAAGCGGCCGACCGCCAACGCGGCGGTCACCGTGGTGCACACCGGCGTCCCGGACTGGCAGCGCTACACCCGGCGCGCGGAGATCCTGATCGCCGCCGCGGGCGTCCCCGGGATCATCCAGCCCTCCCACGTGAAGCCCGGTGCCACGGTGATCGGCGGCGGGGTGCGGTACTCGGGCAAGAAGCTGCTCCCGGACGTCGACGAGTCCTGCGAGGAGGTCGCCGGCGCGATCACCCCGCGAGTGGGCGGCGTCGGCCCCACCACGGTCGCAATGCTCTTCCGCAACGTCATCGCGGCAGCGGAGAAGGCGACCGCCTGATCCCGCGGCGCCACCCGGCCCGCGCCGACCGGCCGCGCCCGGCCCCGCCGCGCCCGGCCGCGCCCCG
>NZ_BAAAQK010000027.1:0-112066 GCF_039531635.1 Pseudonocardia ailaonensis
CCCGACCCTGCGACACATGTCCTGCGACACGCCCAACGACACATCTCATGAGACTGGACAGTCGCCGGAGCGACCATCGCCACTCACGGGGTTCAGAACAGGACGGTGGCGAAGCTCGCGACCTGTGTGAAGCCGATCCGGTGGTAGGTGGCGCGGGCGGGGGTGTTGAAGCCGTTGACGTACAGGCTCGAGACCCGGCCCATCGCCCCCAGCCGCTCGACGACGGCGGCGGTGCCGATCGAGCCGAGCCCCTCGCCGCGGCGCGAGGGATGGACCCACACGCCCTGGATCTGGCCGACGGCCGCGGACATCGCGCCGATCTCGGCCTTGAACACGACCTCGCCGTTCTCGAACCGGGCGAACGCGCGGCCGCCCGCGATCAGCTCGGCGACCCGCGCGCGGTAGCCCGCCCCGCCGTCGCCGGCCCGGGGGTCGACGCCGACCTCCTCGGTGAACATCGCGATGGCCGCGGGCAGGTAGCGCTCCAGCTCGTCGGGGCGCACCGCGCGGACCCGCGGATCCGGGCGCACCCGGGGCGGCCCCGCGAGCACCATCAGCGGCTGGTCCGCGCGCAGCTCGCGGGCGGGCGCCCACGACGGCGCCAGCTCCTCCCACAGGGGCAGCACGAGCTCGGCCCGCCCGACCAGCGACGAGCAGGAACGGCCGTGGCGGCGCGCGCGGTCGGCGAAGGCGCGGATCGCGGTGCGCTGACCGCGCAGCGGGACGAGGTTGGCGCCGGAGAAGCAGAGCCCCTCGAGCCGCGAACCGGCCGCCCAGATCTCGCCGCCGAGGCGCCACGGATCCAGCCCGGCATGCTCCACCCGCGCGGCCACCATGCAGGCGGCCACGGGGTCGGCGTCGAGGGCCGCTCGGACCCCACCGCGATCCCGATCATCGAGCAACCGAGCACCGGCGACCCTCAGCACCCCTCTACGGTGCCACAACCGGCCCGAACTGCCTACGTCCGGCTCACCGGAACCCCGGACCGCGTTCACGCCGCGTTCACCGCTGCCGTCGACCCGGCACTCAACCGACGGTCACGGAGGGCTCGCCCGACTCCTCCATCGTCTCGGCGATCTTCAGCGCCTCCTCGATGAGGGTCTCCACGATGGCGTGCTCGGGCACGGTCTTCACGACCTCGCCCTTCACGAAGATCTGCCCCTTGCCGTTGCCGGACGCCACGCCGAGATCGGCCTCGCGGGCCTCCCCCGGGCCGTTCACCACGCAGCCCATCACGGCGACGCGCAGGGGCACCTCCATGCCGGTCAGACCGGCCGTGACCTCCTCGGCCAGCTTGTAGACGTCCACCTGCGCCCGCCCGCACGACGGGCAGGACACGATCTCGAGCCGGCGCGGCTTGAGGTTGAGCGACTCGAGGATCTGCCGGCCGACCTTGATCTCGTTGACCGGCGGCGCGGACAGCGACACGCGGATGGTGTCCCCGATGCCCTGCGACAGCAGCGCGCCGAACGCGACGGCGGACTTGATCGTGCCCTGGAACTCCGGGCCGGCCTCGGTGACACCCAGGTGCAGCGGGTAGTCGCACTGCGCGGCGAGGATCTCGTAGGCACGGACCATGACGACCGGGTCGTTGTGCTTGACGGAGATCTTGATGTCGTGGAAGTCGTGCTCGGCGAACAGGCCCGCCTCCCACATCGCCGACTCCGCGAGCGCCTCGGGCGTGGCCTTGCCGTACTTCTCCAGCAGGCGCCGGTCGAGCGAGCCGGCGTTGACGCCGATCCGGATCGGCGTGCCGTGGTCCTTCGCGGCCTGCGCGATCTCCTTGACCTGGTCGTCGAACTTGCGGATGTTGCCGGGGTTCACCCGGACGGCCGCACAGCCCGCCTCGATGGCCGCGAACACGTACTTCGGCTGGAAGTGGATGTCCGCGATGACGGGGATCTGGGCCTTGCGCGCGATCGCGGGCAGCGCGTCCGCGTCGTCCTGGCTCGGGCACGCGACCCGGACGATGTCGCAGCCCGCGGCGGTGAGCTCCGCGATCTGCTGCAGCGTCGAGTTCACGTCCGAGGTCAGGGTGGTGGTCATCGACTGGACGGAGATGGGGTGCTCGCTGCCGACCCCGACGTTCCCGACCATGAGCTGGCGCGTCTGCCGGCGCGGAGCCAGGGTGGGTGCGGGGGCCGACGGCATTCCCAGGGAGACGCTCACGACCCCCAGTATGCGCCTGTCCGGGCCGGAGATCGTTGTGACCCGGGTCGTGTCCCTCAGGTTCGCCCTTTGTTCTCCTGCGCGTCCGCCAGCGTCGACGAGTGCGGCAGCCAGGTGGCCAGCTCGACCGGCCAGCCGTCGTCGTCGAGGACCCGCACCACGGCCGGGTCGTCGTCCAGCACCGAGGCCACGTCCCGGCTGTGGGCGAGCCACCGGAGGACCTCGCGCTTCATCTCGCGGGCCGGGCGGTAGTCGAAGTCGTCCCGCATGTAGAGCGGGCCGGTGGGCAGGCCGTGCTCCGCCAGCCAGTCCTCGGTGAGCGCGCGGTTCCGCTCGGGCCGCCCGGTGAGGTACACGACGTCGAACTCGGCCTGGGCCTTGCGCAGCCGCTCGGCCCCCTCCTCCAGGAGCGGGTCGACGTCCGCGGCGGCGAAGAACCGCTCCCAGCGCTGCGGCCGCGCGCGCAGATGGTGCAGCCGGTGCGTGACGTCCGCCAGCACGCCGTCGATGTCGAAGACGGCGAGAGCTCTCATCACCCGCTCAGTATGCCTACCCCAACTTCACCGGGTTGATGATGTCCGCCACGAAGACCAGGGCGCTCCACCCGATGAACACGATGGCGACGGTCATCGCCACCGGCATGAGCTTGGCCGCGTCGACCGGGCCGGGGTCCGGCCGCCCGCGCAGCATCGCGAAGCGCCGCCGGACGGCCTCCCAGATGGCCGGGAAGATCTGCCCGCCGTCGAGCGGCGGGATGGGCAGCAGGTTGAACAGGAACAGCGAGATGTTCACCAGCGCCAGCAGGCTCAGGAACGCGGAGATCTCCTGGCCGGGCGGGGCGTCGCTGGCGAGGATCTCGCCGCCGATGCGCGAGGCCCCGACGATCCCGACGGGCGAGTCCTGGTCCCGCTCGTGGCCCAGGAAGACCGCGCCGAACAGGTTCGGCACCCGCTGCGGCATCTCGACGAGCTTCTGCCCGACCTGCGACACGATGCCGCCGATCGTCGAGCCCACGGCCCCGATGCCCTGCCGCTGGATCTCCCGGACGGGGGTGAGGCCGAGGAAGCTGCCGTCGACCGTCTTCGAGGGGTCGTCGAGGTCCGGCAGGGTGGTGGTGATCAGCGCCGGGCGCAGGTCGACCTGCTGGTCGCCGCGCTGGACCGTGACGTCGACGGTGCCGGTCGCGGAGCGGATCGCCCGCTGCAGGTCCTCCCACGAGTCGTAGCTGCGGCCGTCGAACCGCGTGATGACGTCGCCGGGCCGGAAGCCCGCGGCGGCGGCCGGGGTGAGCGGCGCACCGGGCGGGCAGGTGGTGGTCTGGGTGGCCGTGGCCGGCAGGACGCACTGGCTCACCGAGGAGACCGTGAACGTGGAGGTCATCTGCCCGAAGCCCATGAGCACGACCGCGAACAGCACGACCGCCAGGATCAGGTTCATGATCGGCCCGGCGGCCATCACGATGATCCGCTTCCACGGCCGGCGGGTCCAGAACTGCCGGTCCGCGTCCTCCGGGCCGACGTCCGCGGCGCTGGCCTGCCGGGCGTCGTCGATCAGGCCCTGGAACGGGCCGGTGCGCCGGCTGCGGCCGTAGAGCTCGCCCTTGGCCGGGGGCAGCATGCCGATCATGCGGATGTAGCCGCCGAGCGGGACGGCCTTGACGCCGAACTCGGTCTCCCCCACCCGTCTCGACCAGACGGTCTTCCCGAACCCGACGAAGAACTCGGGCACCTTGATGCCGAACCACTTCGCCGTGACGAAGTGGCCGAGCTCGTGCCAGGCGACGGACAGCAGGATGCCCAGGAAGAAGACGACGATCCCGACGATCGTCCAGACGACAGTCATGTGAGCTCCCGCGCGTGGGCCCGCGCCCATTCCTCGGCGGCCAGGACGTCCGCCACGGTAGCGGGGTCGCCCGCCCAGCCGTCGGCGGCCGCCAGCACGCGCTCCAGCTCGTCCGTGATGTCCGTGTACCGGATCCGGCCGGCGACGAAGGCCGCCACCAGCTCCTCGTTGGCCGCGTTGAACACCGCGGGCAGGCAGCCTCCGGTCTCCCCCGCGGCGCGCGCGAGCCGCACGCCGGGGAACGCCGCGTGGTCCAGCGGCTCGAAGGTCCAGCTCTGCGGGGCGTCCCAGGTGTTCGGCACCGTGGCGCCGGGCACCCGCTCCGGCCAGCCCAGCGCCAGCGCGATCGGCAGCTTCATGTCCGGCGGGCTGGCCTGCGCGATCGTCGCCCCGTCGGCGAACGTCACCATGGAGTGCACGATCGACTGCGGGTGCACCACGACGTCGATCCGCTCGTAGGGGACGTCGAAGAGCAGATGCGCCTCGATCAGCTCCAGCCCCTTGTTGACGAGCGTGGCGGAGTTGATCGTGACGACCGGGCCCATGTCCCAGGTCGGGTGCTTCAGCGCGTCCTCGACGGACACGTGCTCCAGGTCTGAGCGGGGCCGGCCGCGGAAGGGGCCGCCACTCGCCGTCAGGACCAGGCGGGCGACCTCGTCGCGGGTGCCGCCGCGCAGGCACTGGGCCAGGGCCGAGTGCTCGGAGTCCACGGGGACGAGCTGCCCGGGCTTCGCCGCCCGGGTGACGAGGGGGCCGCCGGCGACCAGCGACTCCTTGTTCGCGAGCGCGAGGGTGGCCCCGGACTCCAGCGCGGCGAGGGTCGGGCCGAGGCCACGCGATCCGGTGATCCCGTTGAGCACGACGTCCGCCGGGGTGGACCGGACCAGCTCGGCCGCCGCGTCCGGCCCGTCGAGCACCTCGAGGCCGGGCACCGCCTCCCGCAGGGCGGCGGCCGAACCGGGGTCCGCCACGGCGACCCGCCGCACCCCGGTGGCCTCGACCTGGGCGGCGAGCAGCGCGACGTCCCCGCCGCCGGCGGCGAGCCCGGCCACGGTGAAGCGGCCGCCCGCCTGCTCGACCACCTCGAGGGCCTGCGTGCCGATGGAGCCGGTCGAGCCCAGGACCAGCACCGACCGCGGTGTGTACGCGTTCATCACCGTCCATCATCCCCGCCCCCGTGTTGTGCGAGGATGTGGCCCGCACGCACGATCCCCCCGGGGGCTCGGACACAGGAGGAACGCATGGCAGGCCGCGAGCTGGCGAAGGTCGACCCCGCGGACGAGCCGTCGGCCGAGTGGGGCTGGCACGGCACCTTCCCGAAGGCCACCTCGGCGGCCGGTGTGTTCGTCGCGATCGCCCTGTGCCTGATCCTGATCGGCCACCACGCGAGCACCACCGAGATCCTCTACGCCGTGATCCCCGCCGTGGTCATCCTGGCCGGTGTGGTGTGGGGGAACATCCGCAAGCGCAACGACTGGCGCCGCTGAGGCCCCTGATGGCCGACGCCGTCGAGCTGGAGGTCGGGGACCGTGTGGTCCGCCTCTCCAGTCCTGATCGCGTCTACTTCGCCGCGCGCGGGGAGACCAAGCTCGATCTCGCGCGGTACTACCTGGCCGTCTCGGACGGCATCGTCCGCGCACTGCGGGACCGGCCGTGCATGCTGCACCGCTTCCCCAAGGGCACCGACGGCGAGAAGGTCCACCAGAAGCGTCTCCCCCGCGGGGCCCCGGACTGGGTGCAGACCGTGCGCGTGCACTTCCCGCGCTACAACCGGCACGCGGACGAGCTGGCCGTCGCCCATCCCGCGGACGTGATCTGGGCCGTCCAGATGTCGACGGTCGAGTTCCACCCCTGGAACTCCCGCAAGGCGGACACCGAGGCCCCGGACGAGTGGCGCATCGACCTCGACCCGATGCCCGACGCGTCCTACACGGACGTCCGTCGGGTCGCGGGCGTGGTGCACGAGGTGCTCGACGAGCTGGGCGCCACCGGCTTCCCGAAGACCTCCGGGGGCAAGGGCCTGCACGTCTACGTGCGGATCCCGCCCGAACACGGGTTCGCCGACGTCCGCCGCGCCGCCCACGCCTTCGCCCGGGAGGTCGAGCGCCGCTGCCCGGTCGTGGACCTGAACTGGTGGCGCAAGGACCGGGACCCGAAGTCGATCTTCGTGGACTACAACCAGAACGCCCGCGACCACACCATCGCGAGCGCCTACTCGGTCCGCGGCACCCCCGAGGCCCGCGTCTCGACGCCGATCCGCTGGGACGAGATCGACTCCGCCGACCCCGGCGACTTCACCATCGCCACGGTCCCCGCCCGCTACGCCGAGCTCGGCGACCTCCACGCGGACATCGACGACACGATCTTCGCCATCACCCCGCTCCTGGAGTGGGCGGACCGCGACGCCCGCGACGAGGGCACGGAGATCCCCGACCTCGACGACCTGTGAGTGCGTCGCCCCCCCGGACGTGGTGGCCGTCAGAAGGCGGCGGCGCGCAGCCGGGCGAACTCGGTGACCATCCTCTCGCGGGACCAGTGGGCGTTGAGCCCGCTCGGGTTGGGCAGGACCCAGATCCGGGTGGCGCCGATCGTCGGCTCCTGGGCGCCGACCGTCGCGCCCCTGTCGTCGAACACCGTGCGATAGGCGCCGATCCCGACGACCGCGAGCCAGCCGGGCGAGAACTGCTCCACCAGGGCCCGCAGGACCGTCCCGCCCTCGACGAGCTCGGCGTCCGTCAGCTCGTCGGCGCGGGCCGTGGGGCGGGAGGCCATGTTCGTGATCCCGAGGCCCCAGGCCGGCAGCTCCCCCTGCTCGGCCGGGCGCAGCAGGCGCGGGGTGAACCCGGAGTCGTGCAGGACCGGCCAGAAGCGGTTGCCGGGGCGGGCGAAGTGGTGCCCGGTCGCCGCCGAGACGAGCCCGGGGTTGATGCCGCAGAACAGCACGCGCAGGCGGGGATCGGCGGGCCCGGGGAGGACGTCGGGCAGCGGGCGCGCGCGGGCCGCCTCCAGCTCGTCGGCGGTCGGCAGGGCCACGGGCGCATCATGCCGCCCCGCCGATCACCGCGCCCGCCGAACCTCCCGCACGGACGGGCGACCCCCGCCACCGGACGAGCGAGCGACCCTTCGCCCAGCACTGAGCGAGCGGCACTCTCGCTCAGTAGGTGTGAGCGAAAGTGCCGTTCGCTCGTCCCGATCGCCGGCGGCCGTCGGGCGCGGCGGAGTGCGGCGAGCGGCACCGTCGCTCAGTAGGTGTGAGCGAGGGTGCCGTTCGCTCCTCTCGTCAGCTCAGGTTGCGGGCCATGCGTTGGAGGACCGCGAGGGTGGTGCGGTAGTCCCGTTCGTCGACGCCCTCGGCGATCCGCGCCCGGGAGTCCCGCACCGCGACGATCAGGCGGCCCCTCGCCGCGGAACCCGTGGGCGTCAGCGTCAGGCGGCCCTCGACCTCTTGCGTCCAGTGCATCGAGCGCAGCTGGTCGAGGACGACACGCAGGGCCGGGCCGGTGCCGCGGAAGGGGGCGAGGGCCTCGTCGACGGCCTCGGCGCTGTCGGCGCCGCCCGCGATCGCGTTGAGCGCCTGCCAGTGCCGGCGGCCGATGCCCTCGCCGGCCAGGACGCGGTCCAGCGAGGACTCGATCAGCCCGTCGACGTGTTTGAGCCACCACCCGATGGGCTTGTCGCCCGAGTGGTCGCAGGTCGGCCCGTGCACATGGGGAGCCACGGATCAAGGATGCCCGAACTCCGGCCCCTCGACCAGCGACGACGGCCGGGCTATCGGCTCGCGAGGACCTCGGCCAGCTCGAACGAGACGGGCCGCTCCAGCTGCTCGTAGGTGCACGACTCCGGGGTGCGGTCGGGGCGCCAGCGCACGAACTGCGCGGTGTGCCGGAAGCGCACGCCCTCCATGTAGTCGTAGCGGACCTCGACGACCCGCTCCGGGCGGAGCGGGACGAACGAGAGGTCCTTGCCGTTGTTCCAGCGGCTGCCCTCGTTCTTGCGCGGTGTCCGCTCCCCCACCATGTGCGCGCCCCAGTTCCAGGGATGCCCCTCGAACTCGGTGACCAGCGGCTGGAACTCCTCGAACAGCTCCTTGCGCCTCGCCATGGGGAAGGCCCCGATGACGCCGACGGACGCGAGCACGCCCCGCTCGTCGTGCAGCCCGAGCAGGAGCGAGCCGATCAGGTCGGGGCCGGACTTGTGCACGCGGTACCCGGCGACCACGCAGTCGCAGGTGCGCTCGTGCTTGATCTTGGCCATGACGCGCTTGTCCGGCTGGTAGGTCTGGTCCGGCTTCTTCGCGATCAGCCCGTCGAGCCCGGCGCCCTCGAACTGCTCGAACCAGCGCCGCGCCTCGTCGGTGTCGCGGGTGAGCGGGGTGAGGTGGATGGGCGCCTTCGCGTGCGCGAGGGCCTCCTCCAGCCTCGCCCGGCGGACCTCGAAGGGCTCGCCGGTGAGGTCCTCGTCGCCGAGGGCGAGCAGGTCGAAGGCGACGAAGCTGGCCGGCGTCTGCTCCGCGAGGAGCTTCACGCGGCTGGCGGCGGGGTGGATGCGCTGCTGGAGGGCCTCGAAGTCGAGGGTGTTGCGCCCGGTGTCGGCGACGATCACCTCGCCGTCGATCACGGCGCGTTCGGGGAAGTTGGCCAGGACGGCCTCGACGACCTCGGGGAAGTACCGGGTCATCGGCTTCTCGTTGCGGCTGCCGATCTCGACCTCCGCCCCGTCGCGGAAGATGATCGAACGGAAGCCGTCCCACTTCGGCTCGTAGAGCTGCCCGGCCGGGATGTCCTTCACCGGCTTGGCCAGCATGGGGGGCACGGGCGGCATCACGGGCAGGTCCACGCCGCACAGTCTGCCGCGCAGGTCAACCGGGGTCGTGGGTGGTCGTGCCCGCAGCAGGGGTGAACGGCGCTCACGAAGCCTCGCAGCCGCAGGACTCGCGGTGGACGAACCTCGGCGACAACCGCGTCGTCACGGGGGCCGCGGAAGGATCCGCCATCCGCCGGAGGAGGAGCCGGACGGCCTCCCGCCCGATCTCCGCGAACGGCTGCGCCACCACGGTGAGCCGGGGATGGAAGAGGTCCGCCCACGGGAAGTCGTCGAAGGCGGCCAGGGCCATGTCCCGGGGCACCTCGACGCCCGCCTCGCGGAAGGCCTGCATCGCGCCGATCGTCATCGAGTTGTTCGCGGTGATCACGGCGGTGGGCGGGTGCGCGGCGGCGAGGAGGGCGTGGACGGCGACCCGCGCGGGCTCCTCGGCCGAGTGGCCGTCGACGAGCAGGCCGGGCGCCGCGGCCAGGCCCGCCCGCTGCAGGCCGAGCCGGTAGCCCTCGACGCGCTCGATCGTCGTCCGCAGGCCGGCCTGGCCGGCGACCAGGGCGATCCGCTCGTGACCGGTCCCGGCGAGGTGGGCGACCAGGCCGGCGACGGCCTCGACGTTCTCGGTGCCGACCTGGTCGCGGGCGGGGTCGATGAGGCGGTCGACAAGCACCGTCGGGACCCCGCGTGCGGCGAGGAAGTCCAGGGTGGGGCCGGGCGAGGCGGAGGGGGCGAAAAGCACGCCGTCGACGCGGCGGCCGTGCAGCCGGCGCAGGACCGTGGCCTCGTACTCGGGGTCCTCGTGGGGGTCGGCGACCAGGAGCGTGTAGCCCTGGCGGGCCGCCTCGGCCTCGACGGCGGCGAGCAGCTCCCCCAGGAACGGGTTGGAGATCGCGGAGAGGGCGAGGCCGATCGTGGTGGTGCGGGCGGTGGCGAGGGACTGCGCGACGGTGTTGGGCGTGTAGTCCGCGGCACGCACCGCGTCGAGCACGATCGCGCGGGTCTCGGGCCGGACGGCGCGGGTGCCGTTGAGGACGTGGGACACCGTCGCGATGGACACGCCCGCGAGCCGAGCCACCTCGGCCATCGTCGCCATGAGGTCGGATCATAACGCGTAAGCGGTTGCGTAAGCGCTTAACTTGGCCTTACCGTACAGAACGTCGTGACATGGAACACGTCCGTAGCGGGAACTTCCTCCCGAAGTCCCGTTCGAGAGCTTCGACAGGAGGGCATCGTGGCCCCACCCGAAGGCAGGAGACCGGACCGACCACCCCGGAGGAGGCTCGCCCGCTCGATCCCCCTGGCCCTGGTGGCCGCGCTCGCGCTCGCGCTGTCCGGCTGCGCGGGGGCCGGGGCCCTCGGCGGTGGGGGCGACGGGCAGACGATCACCATCGCGATCGTCTCCAACCCCCAGATGCAGGACGCCATCGCGCTGTCCCCGCAGTTCGAGAAGGACAACCCCGGGATCCGGCTGAAGTTCGTCAGCCTTTCGGAGAACGAGGCCCGCGCGAAGATCACCGCGTCGGTGGCCACCGGCGGCGGCGAGTTCGACGCCGTGATGATCTCCAACTACGAGACGCCGCAGTGGGCGGCCAACGGCTGGCTCGTCGACCTCGATCCGCTGATGGCGAAGACCCCCGGCTACGACGAGAACGACTTCATCCCCGCCGTCCGCCAGGCGCTGTCCGGGCCGGACGGGCACATGTACGCGGTGCCGTTCTACGGCGAGTCGTCCTTCCTGATGTACCGCAAGGACCTCTTCGCGCAGGCCGGGATCACGATGCCCGCCCAGCCGACCTGGCAGCAGGTCGCCGACGCCGCGGCGAGGCTGAACGACCCCGACAAGGGGATGGCCGGGATCTGCCTGCGCGGCAAGCCCGGATGGGGCGAGGTCATGGCGCCGTTCGACACGGTCGCCAACACGTTCGGCGCCCGCTGGTACGACCCGCAGTGGAACGCCCAGCTCACCTCGCCGCAGTTCCGGCAGGCCGCGAACTTCTACGTGGACCTGGTGCGCAACTACGGCCAGCCCGGCGCCGCGACCGGCGGGTTCTCGGAGTGCGGCACGCAGTTCAGCCAGGGCAACGCGGCGATGTGGTACGACGCGACCGTCGCCGCCGGCATCGTCGAGAACCCCAAGGAGAGCAAGGTCGCCGGCAACGTCGGGTACGCCCCGGCGCCGGTCGTGCAGAAGCCGGACTCGGGCTGGCTCTACACCTGGTCGCTCGCGATCCCGAAGACCACCGAGGAGGCCGGGAAGGTCGACGCCACCTGGAAGTTCCTGTCCTGGATGACGTCGAAGGACTACGGCCCGACCGTGGGCGCGCAGCTCGGCTGGGAGCACGTCCCGCCCGGTGCGCGGCAGTCGACCTACCGGATCCCGCAGTACGTCGAGGCCTCGAAGGCCTACGCGCAGCAGACGCTCGACGCGATCGCCAAGGCCGACCAGCGCAAGCCGACGGTCCAACCGGTGCCCTACACCGGCGTCCAGTTCCTCGCGATCCCCGAGTTCCAGGACCTGGGGACGCGGGTCAGCCAGCAGCTCTCGGCGGCGATCGCCGGGCAGCAGACCACGGACGAGGCGCTCGACCAGGCCCAGGTCTACGCCGAGACGGTCGGCGAGTCCTACCAGAGGGAGGGGCGATGACGACCACGCTCGAGAGGCCGACCGAGATCGTCCCCCGCCAACCCGGGAACTCCGGGCGGGAGGGCTGGATCCGCCGCGCGCCGCTGCTGCCCGCGCTGGTCTTCACGATCATCGTCACGCAGCTGCCGTTCCTGTTCACCCTCTACTACTCGACCCAGTCCTGGAACCTGGTGCGGCCCGGCTCGCGGCAGTTCGTCGGGCTCGAGAACTACGCCCGGGTGTTCACGGACAGCGCCTTCCGCGGCGTCGCCCTCAACACGGTGCTGCTCACCCTGGGTGCCGTGCTCATCGCGATGGTCCTGGGCCTGCTGTTCGCGCTGCTGCTGGACCGGAGCTTCTTCGGCCGCGGCTTCATCCGCACGCTGCTGATCACGCCGTTCCTCATCACGCCGGTCGCGGCTGCGCTGCTGTGGAAGACGGTCCTGTTCGACCCGACCTACGGCCTGCTCAACTTCGTGCTCTCGCCCTTCGGCGTGGGCCGGACCGACTGGATCTCGTCCTTCCCGCTGACCTCGGTGATGATCGCCCTGGTCTGGCAGTGGACGCCGTTCATGATGCTGCTCATCCTCGCCGGCCTGCAGTCCCAGCCGCACGACGTGCTGGAGGCGGCCCGGATGGACGGCGCGACCGGGTGGGGCGTGTTCCGTGAGGTGACGCTCCCGCACCTGCGCCGCTTCATCGAGCTCGGCATCGTGCTCGGCGCGATCTACCTGGTCAACACGTTCGACGCGATCTACATGATGACGCAGGGCGGCCCGGGCACCGCCAGCGCGAACCTGCCCTTCTACATCTACCAGCGCGCCTTCCTCGGCTTCGACATCGGACAGTCGGCGGCCATGGGCGTCGTGGTGGTGGTCGCGACGATCATCGTCTCGACCTTCGCCCTGCGGCTGATCTTCAAGAGCTTCTCGGGAGGGGAGGACGTATGACCGCGACGCTGGACCGTCCCACTGATCTCGCGCCCGCGAAGAAGTCGAAGGTCGGCTCGACCCTGCTGGCCGTGCTGGCCTGGATCGTCGGCATCGGGTTCTTCTTCCCGATCCTCTGGATGGTCCTCACCGCCTTCAAGCAGGAGGCGGACGCCTACACGAGCCCGCCGAAGATCGTCTTCTCCCCGACCCTGGACCAGTTCAAGGAGGTGTTCAACGCCGGCGTCGGCCCGTACCTGCTGAACTCGGTGTTCGCGACGGTCGTCTCGACGATCTTCGTGCTGCTGCTGGCCACGCCCGCCGCCTTCGCGGTGTCGCTGCGGCCGGTGAAGAAGGTGCAGGACGTCCTGTTCTTCTTCATCTCGACCAAGATGCTGCCGGTCGTGGCGGCCATCGTGCCCATCTACGTCGTCGTCAACAACATCGGGATGCTCGACAACATCTGGACGTTGATCATCCTCTACACGGCGATGAACCTGCCCATCGCGGTGTGGATGATGCGCTCCTTCTTCCAGGAGGTGCCGAAGGAGCTCCTGGAGGCGGCCTCGATGGACGGGGCGTCGCTGTGGCGCTCGCTGCGCGAGGTCGTGCTGCCGGTCATCTCCCCCGGCATGGCGGCCACGGCGCTGATCTGCGTGATCTTCGCGTGGAACGAGTTCTTCTTCGCCGTCAACCTCACCGCGGCACAGGCCGCCACGGTGCCGGTGTTCCTCGTCGGGTTCATCACCTCCGAGGGGCTGTACTTCGCCAAGCTCTGCGCGGCCGCGACCATGGCCGCCCTGCCCGTCGTCATCGCCGGGTGGATCGCCCAGAACAAGCTCGTCCAGGGCCTCTCCTTCGGAGCCGTGAAGTGAATCGGGCCTGTCACGTGAAGGAGGACCGTCGTGGCTGAAGTGGTGTTCGACCAGGCGTCGCGGGTGTACACCGCGGGCGCGAAACCGGCCGTGAACCGGCTGGACCTCGAGATCGAGGACGGGGAGTTCGTGGTGCTCGTCGGGCCGTCGGGCTCCGGCAAGTCCACGGCGCTGCGCATGCTCGCCGGCCTCGAGGAGATCGACGGCGGGCAGATCCGCATCGGCGGCAAGAACATGGTCGGCGTGCCGTCGCGGGACCGGGACATCGCCATGGTGTTCCAGAACTACGCGCTCTACCCCAACAAGACGGTCGGCGAGAACATGGCCTTCCCGCTGAAGATGCGCGGGGTGGACAAGGAGGAGCGGGCGACCAAGGTCCGGGCGGCGGCCGACGTCCTCGGGCTCACGGACTACCTCGACCGCAAGCCGCGGGCGCTGTCCGGCGGGCAGCGGCAGCGCGTGGCGATGGGGCGGGCGATCGTCCGGGAGCCGCAGGTCTTCCTCATGGACGAGCCCCTGTCCAACCTCGACGCCAAGATGCGCGTCTCCACCCGCACCGAGATCGCGGCGATGCAGCGACGCCTCGGTGTCACCACCGTCTACGTCACCCACGACCAGGTCGAGGCCATGACGATGGGCGACCGGGTGGCGCTGCTCAAGGACGGGCAGCTGCAGCAGTTCGCCACCCCGGCGGACCTCTACGACAAGCCCGCCAACGCCTTCGTCGCCGGGTTCATCGGCTCGCCCGCGATGAACCTGTTCACGCTGCCGGTGTCCGGTGAGGGGGTGACGATCGGGTCGTCGGAGCTGGCACTGCCGCGGTCGCTGCGCTCGCGGATCTCCTCCGCGGGACTCTCCCGTGTGCTGCTGGGGATCCGGCCGGAACAGTGGAGCGTGGGCTCCTCCTCGTCGGCGGACGGATCGGGCTCCGGGGTGAAGGCGCAGGTCGACGTCGTCGAGGAACTGGGCAGCGACGCCTACCTCTACGCGCACCTCGACGACTCCGAGGCGACCCCGGTGGTCGTCCGGACCAGTGGGCGCTCCGGCTCCCGCCGCGGGGACCACATCGTCCTGACGCCCACGAGCGAGGAGCTGCATCTGTTCGACCCGGAGTCGGGCGAACGCGTCTGACCACCCCGTGAGTGGCGATAGTCGCCCTGGCGACTATCGCCACTCACGAGGTTCGCCGCCGTGTTGTCTCTCGCGGCTCGCCGCCCTGTTATTTCTCGCGGCTCGCCGCGGCGAGCTGGCCGCAGGCGGCGTCGATCTCCTGGCCGCGGGTGTCCCGGACCGTGCAGGACACGCCCGCGGCCTCGACCCGGCGGACGAACTCGCGCTCGACGGGCTTGGGGCTCGCGTCCCACTCGCTGCCCGGGGTGGGGTTGAGCGGGATCAGGTTGACGTGCACGCGCTTGGTGCCGATCCGCTGCCGCAGGACCTTGCCGAGCAGGTCGGCGCGCCACGGCTGGTCGTTGACGTCCCTGATCAGCGCGTACTCGATGGAGACGCGGCGACCGGTCGTCATCGCGTAGCGGCGGCCGGCGTCGAGCACCTCCCCGACCTTCCAACGGTTGTTGACGGGGACCAGGGTGTCGCGCAGCTCGTCGTCCGGGGTGTGCAGGGAGATCGCCAGGGTGACCGGCAGGCCCTCCTGCGCGAGCCGGTCGATCGCCGGCACGAGCCCGACGGTGCTCACCGTGATGCCGCGCGCGGAGATGCCGAAACCGTTCGGGGCGGGCTCGGTGATGCGGCGCAGCGCCGCCACCACCCGCTTGTAGTTCGCGAGCGGCTCGCCCATCCCCATGAAGACGATGTTGGACAGCCGCCGGTCCGGGCCGAGCGCCCCGTCACGGGCGGCCCTCGCGGCCTGGCGGACCTGGTCGACGATCTCGGCCGTGGAGAGGTTGCGGTCGAGGCCGCCCTGGCCGGTGGCGCAGAAGGGGCAGGCCATCCCGCAGCCGGCCTGGCTCGAGATGCAGACGGTCGCCCGGTCCGGATAGCCCATGAGCACCATCTCGGCGAGCGTGCCGTCGTGGCCCTTCCAGAGCGTCTTGCGGGTCTGCCCGTCGTCGCACACCTGCTCGCGCACGCTCGTGACCAGCGGCGGGAGCAGGGTGCCGAGCTGCTCGCGGGCCGCGGCGGGGAGATCGGTCATCTCCTCGACGTCCGCGTCGAGGCGGCCGAAGTAGTGCCGCGCGAGCTGGTCCACCCGGAAACCGGGCAGGCCGAGCTCCTGGGCCACCGCCTTGCGGTCGGCGGGATCCAGGTCGGCGAGGTGGCGGGGCGGGGTCTTCGTCGCCGGCGCGTCGAAGACGAGGGGCAGGGGCGAGGGCGGAGCAGCAGACATGTCCCCCCGATTGTGCCAGGTCGAGGTCCGCGGCGGGCGGGTGCGCTCCTACCGCCCGACGCGCGCGCGGAGCTCGCCGACCACGCCGAGCCGGCGCGCCGCCGCCGCCCACAGCACCGCGGCGCTGCCGAACCCGACCACACCCAGCGGCGTGGCGGTGCCGGCGGTGTTCAGCGCCAGCAGGGCGCCGATCGCGCCGATGACCACGAGCAGCCCGCCGACGGCGACGAAGGACCGCTCACCCAGCGTCGTGGAGAGCGGGAACAGCGCCGCGCCGACGACGGCGACGCCGAGCGGGACCGTGAGCTCGCCCCAGCCGTTCCCGATCAGGGGCAGCACGATGCCGAGCGCGACCAGCACCACGAGCACACCGATCCCCAGCCGGAACACGCGCAGGCGCAGCCGGCCGTCGAGCCGCGCGCCGAGCCCGTGGCGGCGCCGCAGCGAGACGAACGCCCAGCCGGTGACCAGCAGGCCCAGGGCCATGATCAGCGTGCCGCCACCCGTGCCGAGACCCAGCGCGCCGGCCACCCAGGCCGCGCCGCCGAGCAGGATCTCCAGCTGCGGCAGCGGGATCCCGGCGCGCGGTTCGGGGATGCGGGCCCGCACGGTTCGGCTCATACGGCCACGGTAGCGACCCCTCCACACACGGGTCTCAAGCCCCTGCTGGGAGGCTGATCGTCCACCACACTTCTTGGAGCTCCCCGTGACCGACCAGCACGTTCCCGCCGGACCCGTCCTCAGCAGGAGGGCCGCGGTGGCTGGTGTCGGCGCCGCGGCCGTCGGTATCGGGCTCGTGGCCGCGGGCTGCAGCGCCGACTCGGACTCCCCCGCCCCGGCCGGGGCGGGCACCGTCCTCGGCCCCGTCTCGGCGGTCCCGGTCGGCAGCGCGGCGGTGTTCAGCGACCAGGGCGTGCTGGTCACCCAGCCGACCGCGGGCACCTACCAGGGCTACTCGACGACCTGCCCCCACCAGGGCTGCGAGGTCTCCCGGGTGCAGGGTGCCACGCTGGTGTGCCCCTGCCACGGCAGCAGCTTCGGCCTGGACGGCTCGCTCAAGAGCGGCCCGGCCACGAAGGGCCTCACCCCGACGAAGGTCAGCGTCTCGGGAGACCAGCTCACCGTGGGCTGAGCCCCTGCCCTTCCCGCGAGCCGGCCTCGTCCGTCCCGCGAGTCGGCACTATCGGGAGGCCGAACAACACGTTCACGACGTCGCAGTCGTGTGTTTCAGGCTCCGGAGAGTGCCGACTCGCGGGGGTGGGTGGGGGCCTCGTGGCGGCCGTGGGTCGTGCGGCGGGTGCGGAGCCAGGTGCCGGCCAGGGCGACGACGACGCCTCCGGCGATCCAGGCGGCGATCACCAGGAGCGGGGAGCCGAGGCCCGTGGCGTCGAAGTAGACGATCCGGCGCAGGGCGTCGACACCGGCGCCGTTGGGGAGCCACCCGCCGAGGCCGCTCCAGAAGGGTGGCAGCACGCCGGCCTGGTAGGCGCCGCCCGCGCTGGGGTTGCCGAGGACCACGAAGAGCAGGATCGTCACGCCGATCCCGACCACCCCGAGCAGCGCCGAGAGGGCGACGGTCACGGCCGCGGCCGCGAAGGTCAGGGCGGTGCCGAGGGCCCAGAGACCCACGACGTGGCCGGTCAGGGCGCCGAGCACCGGGCCGGCGACCAGGGCGCCACCGAGCCCGCCGAGCACCGAGAACCCCAGCGCGACACCCAGGCGCCCGACGATCGTGCGCAGTCCGGGGCGCTTCGCGCCGGTCAGGCCGAGGAGGGCCGCGAGCAGGTAGCCACCGACGATCCAGCCCGTGACCAGGTAGAACCCGCTGAGTCCGCGGGCGTCGCCGGACTGGACCGGGACGACGTCCTGCACCGAGACGGTGCGGCCCCGGGCGGCCTCGGCCTGCGTGACGACCGACTCGGCGGCGCTCGACAGCGACCCTCCGCCGGCCCCGGCGACGAGCAGGGTGTCACGGGTGCCGGCCGGATCGACGAGCAGGACGCCGCTGGTGCGGTCCGCGGCCAGGTCCGCGCGGGCGCCCGCCTCGTCGGCCGCGGTGGCCGCCAGCGGGGCCCCGGGCAGGGCGTCCAGCTGCTGCGCGACGGCGGCGGGCGCCACCACCTCGACGGACACGCGGTCGGGTGCGGGTGCGTGGAACGCGCCCACGTAGCTCAGCACGAATCCCAGCTGGAGCCCCAGGACGGCGAGGAGCAGCCCCGCGGTCCGTCCGATGGTCCGGGTCATGACGGTCACCTTCTCGATACGCTCGTGTATTCGATACACAACTGTACTCGATGCAAGGGTGTATCGTGCTGTTCAGGAGGTCACATGTCCGCTCCCCACCCCGGTCCCCGCGTCACCCGGCGCCGCGCCGAGACGCGCGCCCGCCTGCTCCTGGCCGCGCTCGACGTCTTCGTCGACCGCGGCGTGGGCGCGACCAGCGTCGAGCAGGTGTGCGAGGCGGCCGGCTACACGCGCGGGGCGTTCTACTCGAACTTCTCCAGCCTGGACGAGCTGCTGCTCACCCTCTACGAGCAGCGGTCCGCCGCGGTCCTCGCCGCGCTGGAGGAGGCGCTGGCCCGGCTCACCGGGCCCGCGGCCGTCGGGACCCTGACGGACGTCGTCGACGATCTGCTGACCGCGCACCTCGCCGACCGCCGATGGCTGGTGATGCAGACCGAGATCGCGCTGCACGCGCTGCGCACCCCGGCGGCGGCCGGGGAGGTCGCCGCCCGGCGGGCCCGGCTGCGGGAGCGGGTCGGCGCGCTGATCGCCCAGGCGGCACAGCGGGCCGGGCGGCGGCTCACGACCTCCCCGGACGAGCTCGCCAGCGCGGCGTTGGCGCTGGTCGAGGGCGCCCGGCTGCAGGCCTGGCTCGAACCCGGGGACGGGCCGGTGCGCACGGACCGGCTGCTGCTCACCGCGCTGCTGGAGCAGTACACGGTCAGCGCGTGAGGATCCCCGAGGGCCGGCGACGGGTGTGGAGCCGGTAGCCGACGGGCAGCGACAGGCCGGTGGTCCCGGCGATCGCGCGTTCCGCGGTGGCGGGCGCGAACTCGATGCGCAGCACGGCGTCGAGGGTCGCGCGGTCCGGGAAGCGCCAGGTGGAGATCACGCGCTGCTGGGTGAAGCCGTGGCGGGCGAAGAAGCGCTCCACCGCGGCCGGGTCGTAGCGCGGGAGGTCGGCGCGCAGCCAGTCCCCGTAGGGCGGCACGGTGAAGTCGAGATCGACGATCGCGAGGACACCGCCGGGCCGCAGCACCCGCTCCGCCTCGGCCAGACCGGGCTCGCAGCCCTCACCGAAGAAGTAGGCGGTCCGGGCGTGGACCACGTCCGCGCTCGCGTCAGGGAGCGGGAGGGCCTCGGCGCCCCCGCGCCGCACCTCGACGCCGCGCGCCTGCGCCCGGGTGACCAGGGGCGGATGCGGTTCGACGCCGACGACCGACCGGGCCTCCTCGGCGAACCGGGGCAGGTGGAACCCGTCCCCACAGCCGACGTCCACGACGTCCAGACCCGCCCACGGGGCCGCCGCGCGCAGCGCCGCCCACAGCACGCCGTCCGCGTCCTGGGCGAGGTTCTCCCGCTCGTAGACCTCGGGCCAGTGCCAGATGTTCGGGCTGGGGATGGCGGGCCCGGTCTTCAGCTGGCCGCCGAAACCCTTGTACCGCATCGACGTCAGGTGGGAACGAAGGCGCTGAGCAGCGCCCACGACACGAACGCGGCGGGGAGCAGCGAGTCCATGCGGTCCATCAGGCCGCCGTGACCCGGCAGCAGCGTGCCCATGTCCTTGATGCCGAGGTCCCGCTTGATCAGCGACTCGGTGAGGTCGCCCAGGGTCGCGGTGATCACGAGCACCACGCCCAGGATCGCCCCCAGCCACCACTGCCCGTCGAGCATCAGGCGGACCGACAGCGCGCCGGCGACGGCCCCGGCGACGACCGAGCCGGCGAAGCCCTCCCAGGACTTCTTGGGACTGATCGTCGGCGCCATCGGGTGCCGGCCGGCGAGTACGCCCGCCGCGTAGCCGCCGACGTCCGACGCCACCACGCAGATCATGTAGGTGAGCACGCGGCCGACGCCGTCCTCCGGCATGACCAGGAGCACGGCGAAGGAGACGAAGAACGGCACGTAGGCGGCGGTGAAGATGCCCGCGCCGACGTCCCGCAGGAAGTTCTCGGCACCGAGCCGCATCCGGTACAACAGGGACACCAGCACCGTGGTCGCGAACGCGACGGCGGAACCCTGCAACCCGAACGGCCAGGCCAGCCACACCATCGCCTGCCCGCCGACCAGCAGCACCGGCAGCGGGACCTCGATGCCGGCCGAGCGGCGCAGCGCACCCGCCAGCTCCCAGGTGCCGACGGCGGCCGCGGCGGCGAGCACGATCGTGAACGCCTGCCGCTGGAACAGCAGCGACGCGAGGATGACCACCCCCAGCGACACCCCGACAGCGATGGCCGCGACGAGATTGCGGCCGAGCCGGGCCGAGCGCGACGGCGGCGCCGCGGGGGTGCCGGGCAGGCCGGAACCCGGGAGGTCCGACGTCACCGGGGGCACGGGCCCCGCATCCTGGTCGGCGCCCGGCTCGGCGACGTGGTCCGACGCATGGTCGGCGGCGTCGTGGTCAGCGTCGTGGTCAGCGCTGTGGGAGGTGGTCATTCAGACCTCGAGGAGCTCGGCTTCCTTGTGCTTGACGAGCTCGTCGACCTGCGCGACGTACTTGTCGGTGGTGCTCTGCAGCTCTTTCTCGGCGCGGGCCACCTCGTCCTCGCCGGCCTCGCCCTCCTTGACGATGCGGTGCAGCTCGTCCATCGCCTTGCGGCGGAGGTTGCGGATGGTCACCCGCGCGTCCTCACCCTTGCCGCGGGCGACCTTGACCATCTCGCGGCGGCGCTCCTCGGACAGCTGCGGGATGACGCACCGGATGATCTGCCCGTCGTTGCTCGGGTTCAGGCCCAGGTCCGAGTTCCGGATGGCCGTCTCCATCGCCTTGAGCGAGCTCGCGTCGTACGGCTTGATGACGGCCATGCGGGCCTCGGGCACGGACACCGAGGCCAGCTGGTTGAGCGGGGTGATGGCGCCGTAGTAGTCGACGACGACCTTCGAGAACATCGAGGGGGTCGCCCGGCCGGTGCGCACACCGGCCATGTCGTCCTTCGCGACGTCGACGGCCTTCTCCATCTTCTCCTCGGCGTCGAAGAGGGTTTCGTCGATCACGGCTGCTCCCCTGGCTCGTACTCAGATCTCGGGTGTGCTGACCAGCGTGCCGATCCTCTCACCACGGACCGCGCGAGCGATGTTCCCCTCCGTGAGGAGGTTGAACACGATGATCGGCATCTTGTTGTCCATGCACAGGCTGAACGCCGTGGCGTCCGCGACCTTCAGCCCCTGCTCGAGCACCTCGCGGTGGGTGATCTCGTGGAACATCTCGGCCGTCGGGTCCGTCTTGGGGTCGGCGGTGTACACCCCGTCGACGCCCTTGGCCAGCAGCAGCGCCTCGCAGCCGATCTCCAGGGCCCGCTGTGCACCGGCGGTGTCCGTGGAGAAGAACGGCATCCCGACGCCCGCGCCGAAGATCACCACGCGGCCCTTCTCGAGGTGCCGGATGGCGCGCCGCGGGATGTACGCCTCGGCGACCTGGCCCATCGTGATCGCCGTCTGCACGCGGGTGTCGAGATGGTGCTCGCGCTCCAGGAAGTCCTGCAGCGCGAGGCAGTTCATGACCGTGGCCAGCATGCCCATGTAGTCGGCCCGGGAACGGTCCATTCCCCGCTGCTGCAGCTCGCTGCCGCGGAAGAAGTTGCCGCCGCCGATGACGATCGCGATCTGGGCGCCACTGCTGACGACCTCCGCGACCTGCCGCGACACGGTCTCCACGACCTTGGGATCGACGCCGAGCCCACCACCGCCGAACATCTCGCCACCGAGCTTCAACAGCACGCGGCGGAACGGTCCGCGGGGTTGGCCGTCGGCGTCGATCCCCAGGTCGCTCATCACACTCCTCGCCGGTCGGGCGCTCGCGCGCCCGGTCCGGTCAGTTCTGGCCGACCTCGAAGCGCACGAAGTCCTTCACCGTCACGCCGGCCTCGTCGAGGAGCGCCTTGACGCTCTTCTTCGAGTCCAGCACGGACGCCTGCTCCAGCAGGACGACGTCCTTGTAGAAGCCGGTGATCCGGCCCTCGACGATCCGGTCCAGGATCTTCTCGGGCTTGCCCTCCTCGCGGGCGGTGGCCTCGGCGATGCGCTTCTCGTTCTCGATCACCTCGGCCGGGACCTGGTCCCGGGTGGTGAACTGCGGGCGCGCGGCGGCGATGTGCATCGCCACGTTGCGGGCCGCGTCGGCGTCCTCACCCTCGTACGCGACGAGCGCGCCGATGGCCGGCGGCAGGTCGGACGCGCGCCGGTGCAGGTAGACCGCGACCGGGCCGTCGACGTGGATGTAGCGCTTGAGCTCGAGCTTCTCGCCGATCCGGGCCGACAGGGCCTGGACCGCGTCCGCCACGGTGGCGCCGTCGAGCGGGGCCTTGGCCAGCGCCTCGACGTCGGCGGGCTTCTGCTCGACCGCGACCGCCAGGATCTTGGTGGCGAGGGAGATGAAGTCGTCGCTCTTCGCGACGAAGTCCGTCTCGCAGTTCAGCTCGACCATGGTGCCGCCCTCGGCGACGACCAGGCCGTTGGAGGTGGAGCGCTCGGCGCGCTTGCCCACGTCCTTCGCACCCTTGATGCGGAGCAGCTCGACAGCCTTGTCGAAGTCGCCCTCGGACTCCTCGAGCGCCTTCTTGCAGTCCATCATCCCGGAGCCGGTGAGCTCACGGAGCCGCTTGACGTCGGCGGCGGTGTAGTTCGCCATCTCGGTGTCTTCTCGTCCTTCGCGGTGGAGTACGCGGGTTCTAGCGGGTGGGAGTCACGCAGGACCGGCCCCGGCGGCCGGGCGGAGATGCCCGGCCGCCGGGAGCGGATCAGCCTGCGGTCTGCTGGGTGCCGTTGCTCGTGGTCGCCGGGGCGGCCGGGGTCTCGGCGGGGGCCTCGGCGGCCGGCTCGGCCGCCGCAGCGGTCGCGGCGGTCTCGGTGGGGAGGCTCGCGCCGTCCGATCCACCGCCGGTGAGGAGCTCCTGCTCCCACTCGGCCAGCGGCTCCTCGGCCCCGCCCGCCTTCTCGCTGTCGTTCCGGTTGCCACCGGAGCGGGCGAGCAGGCCGTCGGCCGCCGCCTTCGCGATCACCTTGGTGAGCAGCGCCGCGGAACGGATCGCGTCGTCGTTGCCCGGGATCGGGAAGTCGACCTCGTCGGGGTCGCAGTTGGTGTCCAGGATGGAGACGACCGGGATGTTGAGCTTCCGGGCCTCGCCGACGGCGATGTGCTCCTTCTTGGTGTCCACGATCCAGACCGCGCTGGGCACCTTGGACATGTCGCGAATACCGCCGAGGGTCTTCTCGAGCTTGTCCTTCTCACGGGTGAGCATGAGGATCTCCTTCTTGGTGCGACCCTCGAAGCCCCCCGTCTGCTCCATCGACTCCAGCTCCTTGAGGCGCTGGAGGCGCTTGTGCACGGTCTGGAAGTTGGTGAGCATGCCGCCCAGCCAGCGCTGGTTGACGTACGGCATGTTGACCCGGCCCGCCTCCTCGGCGATGGCCTCCTGCGCCTGCTTCTTGGTGCCGACGAACATGATCGTGCCGCCGTGCGCGACGGTCTCGCGCACGAACTCGTAGGCCCGGTCGATGTACGACAGCGTCTGCTGCAGGTCGATGATGTAGATGCCGTTGCGCTCGGTGAGGATGTAGCGCTTCATCTTCGGGTTCCAGCGCCTTGTCTGGTGCCCGAAGTGCACGCCGCTGTCGAGCAGCTGCTTCATGGTGACGACGGCCATGGCCGGTGTTCACCTCTCGGTCGTGCGCGGAACGTGGGTACGTCTCGCACGGGGCGGTTGTCGCGGAACCCCCGGTGGAGGATCCGCTCTGGCGCCGCGTCGGTTCCCGGACCCGCTCCCTCGCCCCTCGGCTCGGATGCGGGACCGCCCGGTCACCGTCGCCCCCGGAAGCCGGAGGCACGCGAGCGCGCGAAGTCACCTCGGACTTGCCGAGGCGCGGTGTCGAGTGTACGCCGGGGCCTCCGACCGTCGTCACCGGCACGGCCCTGCGCGGGCAGGTTGTCCACAGGATCGGGCACCTGTGGGTGGATTCGTGCCGTCGGCCGCGGGATCCCCAGGTCGGGGGCAGGGTGACGGCATGCGACGGCGGGATGGGGCGGCACGGCGGGTGGTGGGTCGGGCTGTCAGTCCGGCTGTGGGTCGGGCTGTCAGTCCGGCTGTCAGTCGGGCTGTCAGTCGGGCTGTCAGTCGGGCTGTGGTGGCCGTGGCGGTCGTCGCGGCGGCGACGGGGTCCGGGGTGCTCGACGGCGTCTCCGGGCTTCCCGGGG
Source organism: Pseudonocardia ailaonensis (assembly GCF_039531635.1). Lineage (NCBI taxonomy): Bacteria > Bacillati > Actinomycetota > Actinomycetes > Pseudonocardiales > Pseudonocardiaceae > Pseudonocardia > Pseudonocardia ailaonensis. The sequence goes on from NZ_BAAAQK010000027.1 coordinate 24,014, forward strand.
TGGCTGCGGCGGAGTTGTCGACCGCGGCGGCTCCTGCAGCGGCGGCACCTGCTGCCGTGCCTCCGACGGCCGTGCCTCCTGCTGCCGTGCCTCCGACGGCCGTGCCTCCTGCTGCCGTGCCTCCGACGGCCGTGCCTCCTGCTGCCGTGCCTCCGACGGCCGTGCCTCCTACTGCCGTGCCTCCGACGGCCGTGCCTCCTACTGCCGTGCCTCCGACGGCCGTGCCTCCTACTGCCGTGCCTCCGACGGCCGTGCCTCCTGCTGCCGTGCCTCCGACGGCCGTGCCTCCTGCTGCCGTGCGTCCTGCATCGGCGGCTCCTCCGGCGATCGGGACTGGGGCGGCGGGACGGCAGGCGGTCCTGCCGGAGGGGCCGGAGCTCGGGGCTGCGGTGCCGGTGGTGCCGGTTCCCGGGGCGGACTACGGCTGGCCGCTCTCCCCCGTGCCCCAGGTCGCCAGGGCGTTCGACCGGCCGCCGTTCTTCTACGGGCGCGGGCACCGGGGTGCCGACCTCGCCGGGACCCCTGGGCAGGCCGTCCTGGCCGCGCGGGACGGGATCGTGGTGTTCGCCGGGCCCGTGGCCGGACGCGGCGTGGTGTCGGTCGAGCACGCCGACGGGCTGCGCACCACCTACGAGCCGGTCGCGGGCACCGTCGCGGTCGGGGTGCGGGTGCGGCGCGGGGACCCGGTCGGCACTCTGGAGGAGGGCCATCCGGGCTGCCCGGCCGCCGCCTGCCTGCACTGGGGGGTGCGGCGGGCGAGCGGCGCGGATGCCGAGTACTACGACCCGCTCGTCCTGCTCCGCCCGCGCCACGTACGGCTGCTCCCACTGCCGGACCCGTGGCCTGCATGACCACGGCCGGTCCGACCACCGCCGGTCCGATCGCGGCCTGTCCGACCACCACCAGTCCGACCACCGCCGGTCCGATCGCGGCCTGTCCGACCGCCGCCAGTCCGACCACCGCCGGTCCGATCGCGGCCTGTCCGACCACCACCGGTCCGACCACCACCGGTCCGACCACCACCAGTCCGACCACCACCGGTCCGACCACCACCAGTCCGAGCACCGCCAGTCCGACCAGGGTCGGTCGGCCGAGGCCCGGCCCGGCGCGCTGCCCTGCCCCCACAGCGTCGCGGCCGCCGGGGGGACGCGGCTCGTGGGCGGGCCTCAGCCCGCCTCGAACTCGCCCAGCCGGGTCCGCAGCCGGCTGACCAGGCGGGCGTGCAGCTGGCACACCCGGGACTCGGTGACCCCCAGCCGGCCCCCGATCTCGGCGAGGGTGAGGTTCTCCAGGTAGTAGAGGCGCACGACCTCCCGGTCCCGCTCCCCCAGCGTCCCGACGGCGACGACCAGCTCCCGCACTGTCTCCTGGTGCTCGACCCGCTCGACGGGGTCGGGGGCACCGTCGTCCGCGATCAGGTCGGCGAGGCCGGTGGCCGGTGCGGCGCCGGCGGAGCGGGCCTCCTCCCAGCCCTCGGTGCTCACGAGCTGCCGGTGCTGCGCGGCGGCCCGGAGCTCGCGGAGGCCGATGCCCAGCTCGGCGGCGAGCTCCTCGTCCGCGGCCGAACGGCCGAGCCGCACCTCGAGGCGCTCCCGCATCCGATCGATCTCGCGGCGACGGGCCCGGACGGTGCGGGGCACCCAGTCCTGGGCGCGGAGCTCGTCGAGCATCGCCCCGCGGATCCGCTGGGCCGCGAAGCTCTCGAAGCGGACCTCATGGGCGGGCTCGAAACGCTCGACGGCGTCGATCAGGCCGAACGTCCCCACCTGCACCAGGTCGGCCGCATCGACGTGCACGGGCAGGCCACCGGCCATCCGGCCGGCCACCGCACGGACGAGCGCGCGGTAGTGCAGCACCAGCCGGTCCCGGGCCGGGACCGTGCGACCGGCGAGATAGTCCGTCCACAACGTCGAGGTGATGTGGGCGGCCGGAGCGTCGCCCCCCGCATCTCGGGCCGGCAGGGCCTCGGCACTTCGGACCGCGCCCATCGAGACGGAATCGAGCGGGACAGCGCCCATCGGGACGGCGCCCATCGGGACGGCGCCCATCGGGACGGCGCCCATCGGGACGGCGCCCATCGGGACGGCGCCCATCGGGACGGCGCCCATCGGGACGGCGCCCATCGGGACGGAATCGAGCGGGACAGCGCCGATCGGGACACAGTCGACCCGAGCGGCGTCGACCGGGACAGCGCCGATCGGGACCGAGTCGGCCGGGCCGGCGGGGGCCCGCGTGCCGGCGTGGGCGCCCGGCCGGGTGTCACCGGAACCGGCGGACCCGATCGGGCGAACCGCGGGGCGGTCGGGCGTGTCGGGGCGGAGCGGGGAGACCAGGGCGACGTGCTCGGACGCCGTGACCGGGCCGCCGAGGTTCGCCGCCGGCGACTGCCCGTCGCCGGTGGGACCCCCGTCGATCGCCGGGAGGGCCCGCAGTGGCACCCTGCGCTCGGTGCACCGGGTGCCGGACAGGGCCAGTGCGAGCGCCCCGGCGAGGTCCCTCGGCGCCGTGACCTGGGCAGACTCGTCGGCCAGGGCATCACGCCCGGGGATGAGCCTGGTCATGGACCACCTTCAGACGGTCGACTGTCACATGCGTGTAGAGCTGAGTGGTTGACAGCGTAGCGTGACCGAGCAACTCCTGTACGTAACGAAGGTCCGCGCCGCCGTCGAGGAGATGGGTCGCCGCCGCGTGCCGGAAGCCGTGTGGACCGATGTCCGGCGCGCCCGGGATCGCCGAGACCGCCCGGTGCACGATCGTGCGAGCCACCCGCGGATCGAGGCGCCCGCCCTTCACCCCCAGGAACAGCGCGGGCGGCGAGCCGGGGCGGGCGAGCGCCGGACGACCGCGCTCCCGCCACCGCCGAAGCGCCGCGGCCGCAGGGCCGCCGAACACCACCGTCCGCTCCCGATCCCCCTTCCCGAGCACCCGCAGGGTGCGGCGGCCGTCGTCGACGTCGTCCACGTCCGCACCGCAGGCCTCGCCGACGCGCACGCCGGTGGCGTACAGCAGCTCGAGCAGGGCGAGGTCCCGGAGGGCCTCGGGATGCTCCTCGGCCGCGCCCGATCCCGCGGCCTCGAGGACCGCCGCCACCTGGTCCTCCCTCAGCACCTCGGGCAGGGCGTTCTGCGCGCGCGGCGAGCTCAGCCGGGCGCCCGGGTCCGAGGCGAGCAGGCCGAGTCGCGCGGCCCACGCCGTGAAGGTCCGGGCGGCCGCGGCCCGGCGGGCCAGCGTCGCCCGCCCGATGCCGGCGGCGTGCGCCTCCCCGAGCCGGCCTCGGAGGTGGGCGAGGTCGAGGTCGGCGAGCGAGCCGAGCCCGGCCAGCATCCCGTGCAGGTCCGACCGGTAGGCCCGCAGTGTGTTCGCCGAGCGCCCCCGCTCCAGCTCGAGGTGCCGCAGGAACCGCTCGACCGCCTCGACGACCTCGTCGGCAGGCGCGTCGGAGGGCTGCTGCTGTCGGGAGGCCATGGCCGGACGGTGCGGCGTCCGGCCCCGGAGGTCAAGCGTGCCGCGCCGGGCGTCCGCCGCTCGGTGCCCGCCGAGTGCTGCCGGGGCGAACGGGTGCTGCCGGGCGCTGGTGGTCCGGTGTCGAGTGCTGGTGGGCATCGGCGGCCCCGCCCAGCCGGTCCGGCTGGAGAGGCCCACCGCCTGCCGCTCAGTCCGACGGGGGCTCGGTGACCCGCTGCCACCGCCCCTCCTGGTGCAGCGCGAGGCTCCGCCGCTCCAGCTCGACCAGCGCGGCCCGCACCGCGTCCGTGCCGAGGCCCGACTCCACCGCCAGCCAGCCGACGTCCCGTGCCGCCCGCGGCGGCAGCGCGTCGTGGACCAGCCGCTGCTGCTCGTCGAGGCCGTCCGTGGGCCGCTCGGGTCGTGGCAGGGGCGCGGCCAGGTCGATGCCCAGCCGTCCGGTGGCCTCCGTGACCTCCGCGGCGCTGCTCACCAGCAATGCGTCCCGGCGCAGCAGCTCGTGGCATCCCGCGGAGGCCGCCGAGGTCACCGGACCCGGTACCGCCATCAGGACGGTGCCGAGGGCCCGCGCGTCGGACGCCGTGCGCTGGGCGCCGCTGCGCAGGGCCGCCTCGACGACGACGGTCCCGGCGGCCAGCGCCGCGATCAGCCGGTTCCGCACGAGGAAGCGATGGCGGGCGGGCACCGCGCCGGGCGGGTACTCCGACACCACCAGCCCGGTCGCCGCGATGCGCTCGATCATCGCCGAGTGCGAGGCCGGGTAGACCCGGTCCGGCCCGCAGGCCAGCACGGCGATCGTGGGTCCGCCGACGGAGAGGGCTCCTCGGTGCGCCGCACCGTCGATGCCGATCGCCGCGCCGGACACCACGGTCTGCCCGGCCGACGCGAGTGCCCGTCCGAGGTCCGAGGCGACGTGCATGCCGTACCCGGTCGCGTTGCGGGCGCCGACCACGGCCACGGCCCGCTCGGTGAGCTCCGCGAGGGATCCCGGCCCGCGCACCCACAGACCCAGTGGCGACACCAGCTCGTCGCTCGCCGCGAGCGCGAAGCAGGCGAACGGCCAGTGCGGCCAGCTCGGGTCCTCCGGGACGAGCAGCCGCGCCCCGGCGGCGGCCGCGGCGGCGAGATCGGCCTCGGCATGATCGTTCTTGCGGCGGGCCGAGGTCTCCTTCGCCACCTCCCGCGACACGTCCCCCCGCCGGATCGCCTCCGCGGCCGCCACCGCGCCCACCCGGTCCACGAACCGCCCGGTCTGCGGGGCCGGCGGTTCCGCCACCCGGAGCAGGTAGGCCCGCGCCCGCAGGATCTCCTCGTCGACGGCCACCCCCGCCGTCCTCACGGAGCTGCTCATGCCGCACCCCGCTCACGGAAGAAGAGGGCGTTGTCGACGTCCTCGCGGTGGGGCCGGTCCGACCCAGACAGATCCGCCAGGGTCCACGCGACCCGCAGAGCGCGATCGGCTCCACGGGCCGAGAGCTCCCCGGCGCGCATCCGCTGCTCCAACGGCCGGACGACAGCCCGTGGCAGGGCGAACTCCGCCCGCAGGGCCGGGCCGGGGACCTCGGCGTTGGTCCGCCACCCGTGCTCCGCCCAGCGCGCCCCGGCCGCCTCCCGGGCCGCGATGACCCGGGCCCGCACGGTCTGCGTGGACTCGGCCGCCTCGCCGCCCGGGTCGCCGAACCCGGTCACCGGCGCCATCCGGGCCCGCAGGTCGACCCGGTCGAGCAGCGGCCCCGAGAGCCGCCCGAGGTAGCGGCGGCGCTCCAGCGACTTGCACACGCAGTCCTGGTCCCGGGTCGGTGCGCAGGGGCACGGGTTCGCGGCCAGCACCAGCTGGAACCGCGCCGGATAGCGCACGGTCCCCTCCGTCCGCGCGAGCCGGACCTCGCCCTCCTCGAGCGGGGTGCGCAGGGCGTCGAGGACGTGCGGCGCGAACTCGGCGCACTCGTCGAGGAAAAGGACTCCGCGATGCGCCATCGACACCGCTCCCGGCCGGGCCAGCCCGCTCCCCCCGCCGAGCAGCGACGCCATGGACGACGAGTGGTGCGGCGCCTCGAACGGGGCGACCGTGCTGAGTGGATCGCCCTGCAGCGCACCGACCACGGACCGGATGGACGCGAGCTGCAGCGCCTGGTCCCGGGTGAGCGCCGGCAGCAGCCCGACGATCCGGCGGGCCAGCATGGTCTTGCCCGTGCCCGGCGGCCCGACCAGCAGCAGATGGTGCCCGCCCGCGGCGGCGACCTCGAGCGCGCGCCGGGCGTCCGGCTGGCCGACGACGTCCGCCAGCTCGGGCACGTTCGTCGCGTGCACCGCCGGGAGCTCTCCCGGCCGCTCGAGCACCTGCTCCCCGGCGAACCATCCGAGCACCTGCGGGAGCGTCTCGGCGCCGAAGACCTCGACACCGTCGACCAGGCCGGCCTCCGCCAGCGTCGCGACCGGCACGACGATCCGGCGCAGGCCCGCGTCGCGCGCCGCGAGCACGCTCGGGAGCACCCCGCGGACCGGCCGCACCCGCCCGTCGAGCGCCAGCTCGCCGAGCAGGACCGTCTGCGCCACCCGCTCCCGGTCGACCAGGCCGGCACCGGCGAGGACGGACACCGCCAGCGCGAGATCGAACCGGGAGCCCGCCTTGCGCAGGGTCGCCGGCGAGAGCGCCAGCAGGATCCGCACCGACGGCCACTCCTTGCCGGCGCTCATGATCGCCGAACGCATGCGGTGCACGGACTCCTGCAGCGCCGCATCGGGCAGCCCGACGATCTGCACCCCGGGGATCCCGCCGCCGACCAGGGCCTCGATCTCGATCGGCACACCCTCGACCCCGTGCAGTGCGACCGACCAGCCGCGCGCGAGCCCCGCCATCAGAACGCCGCCCGGTAGTGCTGGAGCGTGACCGGGCGACCGGGTCGCATCAGGACCGCGACCACGTCGAAGCGGATCTCCACCCAGGGCACCTGGTGGGTCGCCAGCCACGCCTTGGTGACCCGGCGGATCCGCTGGGCCTTCCGGCCGTCGACCGCCTCGGCGGGCTCCCCGTACCGGGTGCCGGACCGCGTCTTGATCTCCGCGACGACCAGTCGCGCGCGCCGCCCGCCCTCCGTGATCGGTTCGGTGCCGACCACGTCGATCTCGCCGTCCCGGCACCGCCAGTTGCGGTCCAGCACCACCAGCCCGTGGTCGGTGAGGTAGCGGACCGCGAGGTCCTCACCCCGGCGCCCGAGCTCGTCCTTCGCTGCCATGCCGCCACGATCGCCGGTCCGGGCGACATCCGGGCGGGAACCGCGAAATCCGTCCACACGAGCCGGAAACGGTGGACAACTCCCCCGCCGGCGCGTTCGGACGGCCGCCGGTGTCGGGGGCGCGTGCTATTGGCCGAACGTGTCGCTCTCGGGCAGCCGCAGGTCCGGCTTGTCGAGCTCCTCGATGTTCACGTCCTTGAACGTGAGCACCCGGACGTTCTTCACGAACCGCGCGGGCCGGTACATGTCCCACACCCACGCGTCGGACATCCGGACCTCGAAGTAGACCTCGCCGTCCGCGTTGCGCGGGGCGACGTCGACCGAGTTGGCCAGGTAGAAGCGGCGCTCGGTCTCCACGACGTAGGAGAACTGCGACACGATGTCGCGGTACTCCTTGTAGAGCGTGAGCTCCATCTCGGTCTCGTACTTCTCGAGATCCTCGGCGCTCACGACTCGACTCCCCCTGCAGCGATCTCCGGCTCCCCGACGAACGGCCCGTCGTCGGGGACCTCCACGGCCGCCCCATTCTGGACCACCGCGCGGCGTGCGCCGACACGGGCCACCGACGCGACGTTCACGAAGGAGAAGCGGTGGTCGGGGCAGGGGCCGTGCTCACCGAGCGCGGCGTCGTGCACCGGCGTGCAGTAGCCCTTGTGCTCGCCGAACCGGTACTCCGGGTACTTCGCGTCGAGCTCGACCATGATCCGGTCCCTGGTCACCTTGGCCAGCACGGACGCGGCCGCCACGCACGCCGACGTCAGGTCGCCCTTGGGCACGGCGAGGCTCGGCCGGCCGAAGCCGCGCACCGGGAAGCCGTCCGTGAGGACGTACCCGGGCGGGTTCGCCAGGCCGGCGACCGCGCGGCGCATGCCCTCGATGTTGGCGATGTGCACACCGCGGCGGTCCACCTCGGCGGGCGGGATGACGATGACGGCGAAGTCCTCCGCCCGGCGGACGATGCGGGAGTAGAACTCCTCGCGCATCGCGGGCGTGAGCAGCTTGGAGTCGGTCAGGCCCTCGAGCCGCTTGGCGTCCCCCGACCGCAGCACGCACGCGGCGACGACGAGCGGTCCGGCGCACGCCCCGCGCCCGGCCTCGTCGACCCCCGCGACGGGGCCGAGGCCGTGGCGTTGCAACGTGCTCTGCAGGGTCCAGGTGCCGGCCGACGCGCGCACCGTCGCCCGCCCCGGCTGGTACTGCGGCGGCAGGAGCTCGGCGGGACAGCGGCGGCGCAGCGGGCTGCGGCGGGGCCGCGAGACGGGCGCCGCCACCTCAGGTCTTGTGCCGACGGCTCTTGTGCCGGCGACGGGAAGGCGGCAGGAACTCCTCCTCGGCCGCCGCCGCGAGCAGCGACCGCCTCCGGATCAGCGCGAACGGCAGCACCGCGAACACGCTCAGGGCGAGCGGGACGGTCCCGTCGCCGGGCCCGAGGGCCGTGGCCGCCGGCTGCTGCGGGTTCGGGTCCGGGATGAAGCCGAACCTGCTGATCGGCAGGACCTTCAGCCGCGCCTTGCCGATCACGTTCGCCACCGGGATGGCCCCGTGACCGTCGATGCGGGAGTCCGAGGAGTTGTTGCGGCTGTCGCCCTGCACCCACAGCTCGCCCTGCGGCACCGTGACCGGCCCGAACGGGATCTGCCGCGCCGGCCCGGCCTCGGGCAGGTAGTAGATGTAGGGCTCGTCCAGCGGCTGGCCGTCGACCATGACGCGGTTGCGGGAGTCGCAGCAGGCCACCGTCTGCCCACCCGTGGCGACGACGCGCTTGACGAAGTCCTTCTCGTCCGGCGGCGCCAGCCCGACCAGGGACAGGAACTGCTGGAACGCGACACCCAGCGTGCTCGTGGGCTCGTCGACGGTGAACTCGGTGTTCACCCAGCTGTCCGGCCCGCGGAAGACCACGACGTCCCCGGGCCGGGGGTCGGTGAACCGGTAGGTGACCTTGTCGACGAGGACGCGGTCGTTGTTGCAGCCCGTGCAGCCGTGCAGCGTGGTCTCCATCGATCCCGAGGGGATGACGTAGACCTTCGCCAGGAACGCCTGGATGAGGATGGTGAGGACGAGCGCCACCCCGATGAGGAGCGGCAGCTCCTTCCAGAAGTTGTTGCGACGACGCCGGCCGGTGCGGGGCTTCTTGCCCCCGGCGGACTGTTTGGCCACGTAGTCCGCGGCCGGATGGCTGTCCGGGGAGACGCCGGCGCGCCTGCGGTGCCGGCCGGGTACGCCGTCCACCTCGGCGGACTCGACGCGCAGCTGGGGATCGAGCGGGCGGTCGGCGTCGGCCGCGTCCTCGGTGTCCTCGACCGGGACGGCGCCGACGACGTCGGTCGGGCGGTCGTCGGGACGGGGGCCCTGAGGCCGGCGCGGACCCTGCCCCTGGCGGGGGTCCTGTCCCTGGCGGGGGTCCTGCCCCTGACGCGGGTCCGGCCCACGGGGCGGTCCGACGCGGCGGGGCTCGGCCCGGCGGACGGGCGGAGGTCCGGCGGGACCCTGCTGACCGGGACCGGACGGGCCGGGGCCGCCCGGGAAACCGGGGCCCGACGGCCCGGGGCCGCCGTAGGTGGCGGGGCCGTTGACCGGCGGACCGCCCTGACCCGAGCCGTTCGGAACGGGTCCGGACGAGCGGGGCACGTTGCGCGGAGGGTCGCCCTGAACGGGCCCCCCGGTCGAACCGGCACCGTGGGGGACGGCACCGTGGGGGACGGCACCGTACGAGCCGGTCCCGTTCGGCTGCGAGCCGTGGGGCACCGCACCGTACGAACCGGTCCCGTTCGGCTGCGAGCCATGGGGAACCGCACCGTAGGTACCGGTGCCGTTGGCCCCGGAACCGTTGGCCCCGTTGGCGTTCGCCCCCGGACCCTGCGGTCCACGGCCGGCCTGGCCGTTCCCCGGCGTCACGGCCGGAGCCGATCCGCTCGGCGAGAACAGCGGGTGCTCCGGCTCGGCGGGAACCGGGACCTCGGTCCTCGGGCCACCGGGCGGCGGAGCCATCCCGTACGGCCCCGGGAAGGGGGCGCCGTTCGGACCGGTACCGGGAACGTGTCGCACGGGCCGCTCCTCCGTGGGGGCCGTGGGAACCGGGCCGCCCGCCCGTCCGGACGGGCGCTCGGGCTCGTTCCCCGGGATGCCGCGCCGGTCGGGGAGCTCGGTTGACGCCACGTGATGAGGCTACGTCACCGGGCCGTCACGGACGGGTGAGGCTCAGGACGCGGTGGGGGTCTCGCGCTTCTCCTTGATCTTCGCGGCCTTGCCGCGCAGGTCACGGAGGTAGTAGAGCTTCGCGCGGCGCACGTCGCCGCGGGTGAAGACCTCGATCTTCTCGATGTTCGGAGTGTGCACCGGGAAGGTGCGCTCCACGCCGACACCGAACGACACCTTGCGGACCGTGAAGGTCTCGCGGGCACCGGCGCCCTGGCGGCGGATGACGACGCCCTGGAACACCTGGACACGGGAGCGGCTGCCCTCGATGACCTTCACGTGCACCTTGAGCGTGTCACCCGGCCGGAAGGCGGGGATGTCGGAACGCAGGATCTGCGCGTCCAGGTCGTCCAGGGTGTTCATCGCGGGGTCCGTCCTCAGTCCTGATCAGTCTCTCGTGCAGGCGTACCGTGCCAGGGCGCACGCCGGGGCCACCGATCCCGTGCGGGAGGCGCCGACTGCGGCACGACGGCCGCTGGCAACCCGTCCATAGTGCCAGACGGCTCCTACGACGGTTCACCCAGGGCGTCCAGCACCGCCCGGTCGGCCTTGTCGAGGGCCCCCTCCGGCAGCGCCGCCAGCAGGTCGGGGCGGCGCGCCGCGGTCCGCTCGAGCGCCCGGTCCCGCCGCCAGCGGGCGACCGCCGCATGGTTGCCGCTGCGCAGCACCGCCGGCACCGGCAGCTCCCGCCACACCTCGGGACGGGTGTACGCGGGCCCCTCGAGGAGCCCGTCGGAGAAGGAGTCCTCGGCCGCCGAGCGCGGGTTGCCGAGCACCCCGGGCAGCAGCCGGACGACGGCCTCCACCATCACCAGCACCGCGACCTCGCCCCCGACCAGCACGTAGTCACCGATGCTCACCTCGTCGACGGGCATCCGCCGCGCGTAGTGGTCGACGACGCGCTGGTCGATCCCCTCGTAGCGGCCGCAGGCGAAGACCAGCCGCTCCTCGGCCGCCCACTCGTGGGCCACGGCCTGCGTGAACGGCCGGCCCGCGGGCGTCGGCACCACCAGCCGGGCGGGCGGGTCGACGACTCCACCGACCAGGCTGTCCAGTGCGTCGCCCCACACCTGCGGCTTCATGACCATGCCGGGGCCGCCGCCGTACGGGGCGTCGTCGACGGCGTGGTGGACGTCGTGCGTCCAGTCCCGCAGGTCGTGGACGGCGAGGTCGATCAGCCCGGCCTCCAGCGCCCTGCCCAGCAGAGCCGCTCGGAGCGGGGCAAGGTATCCCGGGAAAATCGTCACGACGTCGATCCGCACCGCGCGGATCCTGCCAAAAGGAGGTCGGATGCCCGCGCTCTGGTCGTCCGACGCGCAGTGGTCGCTGCTGCTGCCGGTACTGCTGGCCCTCGTGCTGACCACGGTCATCGGGATCGAGCGGGAGGCCGGCGCGAAGAGCGCGGGCCTGCGCACGCACACCCTGGTCGGCGTCGGCGCTGCGGTGTTCATGCTGGTGTCCAAGTACGGCTTCGCCGACCTGCTGGGCACCGACCACGTCGCCCTGGACCCGTCCCGGATCGGGGCCCAGATCGTCTCCGGGATCGGGTTCATCGGCGGCGGCCTGATCTTCGTCCGGCAGGACGCCGTCCGCGGCCTGACGACGGCGGCGACCGTCTGGCTGGCCGCCGGCATCGGCATGGCCTGCGGCGCGGGCCTGCCGGTCCTGGCCGTCGGCGCCACGGCGGGGCACTTCGTCGTCACCCGCGGCCTGCTCCCGCTCGCCCGGGTCACCCGACGCCGCCGCCGTGAGCCCCCGGTTCTGCGTCTGAGCTACCGCGACGGCCACGGCCTCCTGCGGACCCTGATCGGCCTCTGCACCCAACGCGGCTGGGCCGTGGAGGACCTCGCGATCGAACGGGAGTCCTTCACCGACGACGGCACCCGCCTCGCCGCCGTCACCCTGCGGCTGGCCGGGCGCGGCGACCTCACGGCGCTGGCCGGGGAGCTCTCCGAGGTCGAGGGCGTCCGCTCGGCCCGCACCGGCCGGGAGGACGCCCTCGACGACGAGGAGTAGGGGACGTCCGACGGATCGATGCCGGGGTCCGCCCGGGCCTGCCGGAGATCCGTCGGACGCCCGCTCAGGCCCCTTCCTCCCCCGCGACGGCCTCGGCGACCGCGGCTCGCATGCTCTCCAGCGTGAGCCCGCGCGCCGTCATGATGTGATGCGCCGCACCACCGTCGGCCGCGAGCAGGCCGAGCAGGACGTGCTCGCTGCCGATGTGCTTGTGCTTGAGGGCCAGGGCCTCGCGCAGCGCGAGCTCGAGGGCCTTCTTGCTCGCCGCGTCGAACGGGATGTGCCCCATCAGCCGGCGCTGCTTGCCCGCCCGGGTCCGCTCCAGGGCGCCCGGGCCGAAGTTCTCCTCCGCCGCACGCCGGACCTCCTCGAGGTCGATCCCGAGTGCTTTGAGCTTCGCCGCGTCGGGCGAGCGCTCGTCCCGGATGATCCGCTCGACCTCGGACTCGACGTCCGCCTGCGCGAGGCCCGCGGCACCCAGCAGCGCGGGCGCCGTGGCCCCGGGGGGCGCGGCGTACAGGCTGATCAGCAGGTTCTCGCTGCGGATGTGGTCCTGCTTGCGCTCCCGCGCGTCCTCCTGCGCGAGGACGACGACCCGGCGGGCACTGACCGTGAACTTCTCGAACATCGTCGTCTCCCCCTAGTACCCGAGCCGGCTGTACTTCTTGTGCACCGCCTGCTTGCTCACCTGCAGCACGCCCGCTATCTGTGCCCAGGACCAGCCCTGGGAGCGGGCGCTGCCCACCTGGAGCTCCTCCAGCGACTCCTGCAGCGCGCGTAGCGCCGCCACCGCCGCCAGGCCGACGTGCGGGTCCTTACTGGACGCCGCCGCGGCAACCGTTGTCGCATCGCTCATGTCGTCAACCTACGTTGACGGCGCGCATCCGTCAACCAAAGTTGACGACGGGGACACGAAGAAGGCCCCGCCGCAGCGCGACGGGGCCTTCTCCCTGCAGACTCTCAGGCGGTGTCGAGATCCAGGAGCCCCTCGGGAGGGGCGACGACGACCCGGCCACCGGCCAGGTCGACGGTCGGGACGATCTCGCTCACGAACGGCACCAGCGCGTCCGGCCGGCCCTCCCGGACGATCGCCAGGAGGTCTCCCGCCGGCCCGAGGACGACCTCGCGGACGCTGCCGATCACGGTGCCGTCGGCCAGCTCGGCCCGCAGGCCCTCCAGCTGGTGGACGTGGAACTCCTCGGGATCCGCGGGCGCCGCGAGCTCGGCCAGCGGGATCAGCAGCTGGACGCCGCGCAGCTCCTCGGCCGCGGTGCGGTCCGGTGCCTCGCGGAAACGGACGAGCAGCCGCCCGGAGTGCGGACGGCTGCTCTCCACGGTCAGCACCGAGTCCCGGGCGCCCCGCCGGCGGGCCCGCAGCACGGAACCCTCGGCGAAGCGTTCCTCCGGCGAGTCGGTCCGCACGTCGACGGAGAGCTCACCGCGCAGCCCGTGGGCCCGCGCGATGATCCCGACCAGCAGCTCCCCGCCGGCCGCGGAGGACGGCCCGGACGGCGCCGGCGGAGCCGGACGGGCGGGCCGGCGGATCCCCGCCGACGCCCGCCGCGACCTGCCCGGCGAACCTCCGGACCCGCCCGACGACGAACCGCCGGAGCGGCCCGAGGACGACCTGTCGGCCGAGCCCGGGGACGACCTATCGGTCGGTGTCGACGACATCGACCCGCACGCCCCGGCCGCCGATCCCGGACATCACGGTGCGCAGCGCGGTGGCGGTGCGCCCGCCGCGGCCGATGACCTTACCGAGGTCCTCGGGATGCACCCGGACCTCGAGGGTGCGGCCGCGCCGGTTCGTGACGAGGTCCACCCGGACCTCCTCCGGGTGGTCGACGATGCCCCGGACCAGGTGCTCCAGGGCGTCCGCCAGCATGCTCACGCCTCAGACGGTGCAGCCGGCTCGGCCGACTCGTCGGCCTTCTCGGCCTTCGGGGCCGCCTTCTTCCGCGGCGTGGTGGCCTCGGTGGTGGGCTCCTCGCCGGCCGCGGCGAGCGCCGCGTTGAAGCGGGCCAGCTTGTCGACCTTCTCCGGCTGCGGCTTGAGGGTGCCCTCGGTGCCCGGCAGTCCCTTGAACTTCTGCCAGTCGCCGGTGATCTCGAGCAGGTGCTGCACCGGCTCGGTCGGCAGCGCGCCGACACCCAGCCAGTACAGCGCGCGCTCCGAGTCGATCTCGATGAGGCTCGGCTCGTTCTTGGGGTGGTACTTGCCGATCGTCTCGATGGCGCGCCCGCTGCGGCGGGTGCGCGAGTCGGCGACGACGACGCGGTAGTACGGCTGACGGATCTTGCCCAGACGCATCAGCTTGATCTTGACGGCCACGCTTCTCGGTACTCCTCGCGGATCGTGTGTGCTGCTCGTGAGTCAGCGCAGGCCCGCGTGGGGGTACGGCTCGCTCACTCTGTGAATCTCGTGCTCGTCGGCCGCGGCATCGGTAGAGGGCCGGCCACGGACCCGACACGCCATTCTGCCAGACGCCTATCCCAGCGCGGGCACCCCACCGGTCAGCGCGAGGGCCAGACCCAGCGCCGGGAGCAGGTTGTTGACCTGGTGGGCCACGATGCTGGCCGGCAGCCGGCCCGTGAACACCCTGGCCAGACCGATCGGCAGCGCCACGACGAGCAGCAGCGGCGTGCGGGTCAGCTCGAAGTGGGCCATCGCGAACATCACCGTCGTGATGGCGAACGCGATCCAGCGGTTCGCGCCGTGCTTGGTCACCGCGCCCCACAGCAGCCCGCGGTAGACGATCTCCTCGCACACCGGCGCCACGAACGCCACCAGCACGAACACCCCGAGCGCGGCCGCCCAGCCGACCCGGATGCCGTCGAACGCCTGGCCGACGGCGGTGGTCGCGTTGTCCATCCCGACCACGGACACGTAGATCGCCGACGCCGGGATGCTGATCACGAGCCCGCCGAGGCCCCAGAGCATCCCGATCCCGGCGTCGCGGGCGCTCCAGCGCAGCCCGAGGTCGATCACGGGCCCGTTGCCGCGGACCTTCGTGATCAGCAGGGCGGTGCCGGCGGCGAGCAGGGTGGGGACGCTGAGCCCGAGCACCACGCCCGCCACCGTGTTCCCGCTGCGGAGCATCAGGAGGGCGATCAGGAACGAGGACCCGAGGAAGAGCACCTCGACGATCACGTACGCCCCGATCCCCCAGCGGTGCCGGGGCGGGGCGGGCGGCACGGGCGGCACCGGGCCGGCGGGACCGCCCGGGTCCACGCCGTAGGGGCCGGGCGCCCCGAACCCGGCCGGGGCGAGCGCCTGCTCGGCCGAATGCGCCGCCGCGCCGGACCCGAACGCCACGGGCGCGCGGCCGGCACCGACCGGCTCCCCCGTTCCTCGCTCGACCGCATCCGGCACGGGCGCGTCCCCGGGCTCGGACGGCTCGGACGGCCCGGACGGCCCGGACGGCGAGGCCCCGCCGTTCGCCGGACGCGCCCACGGCGACGGGTCGTCGGGAGGAGGGGAGGAGTCGGGCTGGCCCACGACCCGACGCTACCCGTCCCCCCGCCGGGCGCGTGATCACGACGTCGGACCGATCGGTGCGGATTTCCGCACTTATCGGTCCAGCACCACGATCAGTAGCTTTTCCCACCCAGCAGGACGAGCTGGGGGTGGGTGAGGATCGCGGGGTTCTCCCGCGGGTCCTCGGCGTAGACGACCAGGTCCGCCGGGGCGCCCGGCTCGAGCCCCGGACGTCCCAGCCAGGTGCGGGCGGCCCAGGAGGCCGCGCCGACCGGATCGGGGTGCCCGGCGTCCCGCAGGGCGAGCACCTCGTCCGCGATCCGGCCGTGCCGGATCCCGCCGCCCGCGTCCGTGCCCGCGAAGACCCCGACGCCGGCGTCGATCGCCGCGCCGACGGTGTCCCGGACGCGTCGGTGCAGGTCCAGCATGTGCTCGGCGTACACCGGGTACTTGCCGGCGCCCGCGGCGATGCCCGGGAACGTCTCGATGTTGATCAGGGTGGGGACCAGGGCCGTCCCGTGGGCGACCATGAGATCGATCAGCTCCTCGGTGAGCCCGGTGCCGTGCTCGAGGCAGTCGATGCCGGCCTCGATCAGCCCGGGCAGCGCGTCCGTCCCGAAGACGTGGGCCGTCACCCGGGCGCCGTGCGCGTGCGCCGCGTCGATCGCGGCCTTCAGCACGTCGTCCGGCCAGAGCGGCGCGAGGTCGCCCTCCCCGCGGTCGATCCAGTCCCCGACGAGCTTGACCCAGCCGTCGCCCTTCGCGGCCTGCTCGGCCACGGCCTCGGGCAGCAGCGCGGGATCGTCGAGGTCCAGCGAGAGGCCCGGGATGTAGCGCTTGGGGCGGGCCAGGTGCCGGGCCGCCCGGATGATCTCGGGAAGGTCCGGACGGCCTTTCAACGACGACGTGTCCGTGGGCGAGCCGCAGTCCCGCAGCAGCAGCGCACCGGCGCCGCGTTCCGTGACGGCCTGCTGCTCGCACTCCTCCGGCGTGGCGGGCTTGCCGCCCGTCGCGATCCCGACGTGGCAGTGCGCGTCCACCAGCCCGGGGACGACGAACGGCGCGTCGAGCACCTCGGCGCCCGGCAGCGGCTCCGCGCTGACCAGGCCGTCGTCGTCGACGTACAGGTCCTGCGTGCCGCCGGGGAGGACGGTGCCGCGCAGGTGGAGCACTACTTGTCCTTCTTGCCGAAGTTCAGCTTGGAGATGTCGAAGTCCGCGGGGAGACCGTCGAGCCCGGGCGGGAGCTGCTGCAGGCTCGGCGGCATCTGCGAGAGGTCGGCGCCGAACGGGTTCCCGGCCGGCCGCTGGTTGGGCCGCCCGCCCTTCTTGGCCTGCTTGGCCTTGCGCTTGTTCTTCACCTGCTTGCGGGTGGCCGAGCGCCCGCCCCCGCCGAAGCCGAACTGCCCGGCCATCGCCTTCATCTGCTTGCGGGCCTCGAAGAAGCGGTTGACCAGGTCGTTCACGTCCGTGACCGTGACGCCGGACCCGTTCGCGATGCGCAGCCGGCGCGACCCGTTGATGATCTTCGGGTCGTCCCGCTCGGCCGGGGTCATGCCGCGGATGATCGCCTGCAGCTTGTCCAGCTGCTTGTCGTCGACCTGCGCGAGGGCTTCCTTCATCTGCGCCGAGTTCGCGCCCGGAAGCATGTTCAGGATGTTGCCGATCGGCCCCATCTTGCGGATCGCGAGCATCTGCTCGAGGAAGTCCTCCAGCGTGAGCTCGCCGGTGGAGATCTTCTGGGCGGCCTTCTGCGACTGCTCGGCGTCGAAGACCTGCTCGGCCTGCTCGATGAGGGTGAGCAGGTCGCCCATGCCCAGGATCCGGCTCGCCATGCGGTCCGGGTGGAAGACGTCGAAGTCCTCGAGCTTCTCGCCGTTCGACGCGAACAGGATCGGCTGGCCGGTGACCTCGCGGACGCTCAGCGCGGCACCACCGCGGGCGTCGCCGTCGAGCTTGGTGAGCACGACGCCGGTGAACCCGACGCCGTCCCGGAACGCCTCGGCCGTGGCCACCGCGTCCTGGCCGATCATGGCGTCGACCACGAACAGCGTCTCGTCCGGCTGGACGGCGGCCTTGATCTCGGACGCCTGCGTCATGAGCTCGGCGTCCACGCCGAGGCGGCCCGCGGTGTCGACGATGACGATGTCGTACTGCTTGTCCTTCGCGAACGTGATGCCGCGCCGCGCCACGTCGACCGGGTCGCCGACACCGTTCCCCGGCTCCGGCGCGAACGTCGGCACGCCGACCCGCTCGCCGACGATCTGCAGCTGGTTGACGGCGTTGGGGCGCTGGAGGTCGCACGCCACCAGGAGCGGGGTGTGGCCCTGCCCCTTGAGGAACTTCGCGAGCTTGCCGGCCAGGGTCGTCTTACCGGAACCCTGCAGACCGGCGAGCATGATCACGCTCGGTGGCTCCTTGGCCAGCGCGAGCCGCCGGGTCTCGCCGCCGAGGATGCCGACGAGCTCCTCGTTGACGATCTTGACGACCTGCTGCGCCGGGTTCAGCGCCTGGCTGACCTCGGCGCCCTTGGCCCGTTCCTTGATCCGCGCGATGAACGACCGGACGACCGGCAGCGCGACGTCGGCCTCCAGCAGCGCGATGCGGATCTCCCGCGCCGTGGTGTCGATGTCGGCGTCGGACAGTCGTCCCTTGCCACGCAGGTCGCGCAGCGCTCCGGAGAGACGGTCGCTCAGGGTGTCGAACACGCAGTCGAGTCTACGGACCCGTCACCTCTCGAGCACGAGCCCCCGCGCCGCCGTCCGGCGGTCCACGACGACCGCCCCGTCCCAGGCCTCTCCGAGATCCGCGGCCACGATCCGCCCCGCCGTCCCCTCGGCGCGCGCCGTGTGCCGGGCGAAGGACTCCCGCTCGACCACGCGCCCCCGCTCCACCTGCCCGCGCAGCGCCTCCCCGGGCTCGACGTCCACCCAGACCAGGTGCGACGACCGGCCGGTGAGCCGGGCCAGGGCGAGCACGGCCCGACGGAGCCGCGCCGAGGTCGCCGGCAGGTGCAGCACCACGACCGGCGTGGCACCGAGCGCCGCACCCACCGCCGCGGCCCGGTGGGTGAGGTGCACGAGCGGTCGCAGCCGCGCGTACGGCACGCCGGGGAACAGCCGCCCGAGCCCGCCGCGGAACGTCTCGGAGTCGAGGACACGCACCCCACGCGTACCCGGCAGGCTCCGCAGCAGCGTGCTCTTCCCTGCCCCCGGAACCCCCGCGACCAGCACCAACGCCCGCCCGGGCACCGCGAGGCGGACCGAGCCGGGCAGCGGGCGGCGCGGGGTGTCGCCGGGTGCGGGCAGTGCGAAGGTCATGGGCGGCCAACGAGCCATCTGTCCGGTTCGTTCCGTCCGGGTGGATCCTCACAGCCGGGCCACAGGACGTCGCAGACGTGTGTTTCGGCCTACCGAAGGTGCCGACTCGCGGGTCGTGGGGGCGGCGGGTCAGAGGGCGTCGGTGCCGCGTTCGCCGGTGCGGACCCGCACGATCGACTCGACGTCGGTGACCCAGACCTTGCCGTCACCGATCTTGCCGGTGCGCGCGGCGTCGACGAGGGCGTCGACCACCCGGTCCGCGACGGCGGCGTCGACCACGACCTCGACCTTCACCTTGGGCACGAAGTCCACCTGGTACTCCGCGCCCCGGTAGACCTCGGTGTGGCCCTTCTGGCGGCCGAAGCCCTGCACCTCGGTCACGGTCATGCCCAGGATGCCGAGCTTCTCGAGGGCGTCCTTGACGTCGCCGAGCGCGAACGGCTTGACGATCGCGGTCACCAGCTTCATGGGGTCAGCTCCTGTCCAGCCCGCCGCGCGTGCGCAGCGGAGAGTATTCGTAGGCGCTCTCGGCGTGCTCGGCCTCGTCAATGCCGCCGGACTCCACGTGCTCCGGCACCCGGAACCCGACCGTCCGGGAGATGATCCACGACAGCAGCGCGGTGAGCGCGAAGGCCCACGCCGCCGCGACGAGGACGGCAACCGCCTGCGCCCCGAGCAGGGAGAACCCGCCCCCGTAGAACAGCCCGTCCCGCCCGGCGGGGTTGACCGACGAGGTGGCCACGAAGCCCATCAGGAGCAGCCCGACCACCCCGCCGACGCCGTGGATCGCCACCACGTCGAGCGAGTCGTCGTAGCCGAGCTTGTACTTGAGCCGGATGGCCAGCTGGCACACGAGGCCGGCCGCGACACCGATCAGCAGCGCCCCGAAGGTGTCGACGTACCCGCAGGCCGGGGTGATGCCCACCAGACCGGCGACCGCCGCGGACGCCCCGCCGAGGCTGGTCGGGCGCCCGTCGAGCCGGTGTTCCAGGGCGAGCCAGGCGACGACGGCCGCGGCCGACGCCGTCATCGTCGTGAGGAAGGCGTTGCTCGCCACGGCGCCCGCGGCCAGCGCCGATCCGGCGTTGAACCCGAACCAGCCGAACCACAGCAGGCCCGCGCCCATGATCACCGACGGCAGGTTGTGCGGGCGCATCGGCTCGTGCGGCCAGCCGCGGCGCTTGCCCAGCACCAGGGCCAGGGCCAGCGCAGACGCCCCGGAGTTGACCTCGACGGCCGTCCCGCCGGCGAAGTCCAGCGCGTGCAGGGCGTTGGCGAGCCAGCCACCGTGCGCGGACACCGCGCCGTCGAACGAGAAGATCCAGTGCGCGAGCGGCAGGTAGACCACGATCGTCCAGAGGGCGACGAACAGCGTCCACGGCCAGAACCGCGCCCGGTCCGCGATGGCGCCGGACAGCAGGGCCCCGGTGATCACCGCGAACATGAGCTGGAACATCGCGAAGGCCTGCAACGGGATACCCCCGACGACCGTGTCGACCTGTCGCAGCCCGGCGAACTCGAACCCGCCGATCAGCCCCGCGTGGCTGTCGCCGAACACCAGCGAGAAGCCGAACAGGACCCAGATCAGCCCGATCACGCCCAGGCTGACCAGCGACATCATCATCATGTTGAGCACGCTGGTGGCCCGCACCATGCCGCCGTAGAAGAACGCGAGGCCGGGCGTCATCAGCATGACCAGTGCCGCGCAGCCCAGTACGTACGCCGTGTTGCCGGTATCCATGCCCGCTCCCCTGCCATCGGCCGGGAGCATGATCCGAACCGCAGGTTACGGCTGCGTTTCCCCAGGTTTCGTCGACATGAAGCGGGACGAGGGTTGTGTCACGTCACCGTTTCGGGGAGGTGCCCTCCCGGTTTCCCGCGGCGGCGAGCACGGCCCGCTCGATGCGTTTGCGGTCCAGGCGCGGCACCTCGCCGTCCGGCCCGGGTCCGGCCACCCCGAACGAGTCGACGACCGACGAGCCCAGCGTCGCCACCCGCGCCCACCGCACGCTCACGCCCTCGGCCTGGAGCGCCCCGGCGACGCGGTGCAGCAGGCCGATCCGGTCCGTACCCCGGAGCTCGAGGACGACGGCGCCGGTGGCCTCGTCGTCGAACCACAGCACCCGGGGCGGCACCGTGCGCTCGACCTCGTCCGACGACGGCGCGTAGTCCCGTTCCTTGCGGGCCAGCGCCTCGCCGAGCGACAGGCCGCCGTCGAGGACCCGCACGAGGTCGGCGCGCATCAGCGCCGGATCGGGCAGCCCGCCGAACCGCGGGGACACGGCGAACCGCGCGACGGCGACCTCGCCCTCGTTGTGCAGCTCGGCCGCGTGGACCTCGAGCGAGTGCAGCGCGAGCACGCCGGCGGAGGCGGCCAGGGCGCCCGGCCGGTCCGGCGACCCGACGACGACGGTCGCGAGCTCGGGATCCGCGATCAGGCGCAGCTGCGGGCGGCTCTCCTTGCCCACCCCGGTGACGACCTCGGCGATCGCCTCGGCCACGGCCTCGACGGGCATCTCCGGCTCGGGATCGGGCTCCCCCACCATCCGCGCGCGCAGCCTGCCGGTGAGGTCCCGGATCAGGGCCCGCTTCCACGGGCTCCAGACGCCCGGGCCGGTGGCCAGCGAGTCGGCCTCGGCGAGCGCGTCGAGCAGGTCGAGCAGGAGCGGGTTGCCGCCGAGCGTCTCCACCAGCCGGTCCAGCGTGGCCGGGTCGTCGAGGTCACGGCGGGTCGCGGTGTGCGGGAGCAGCAGATGGTGGCGGACCATCGCACCGAGCGTGTCGACGTCCCGTTCGGCGAACCCGAGCCGCCGCCCGATCTGCACGGCCAGGGACTCCCCGACGATCGAGTGGTCGCCGTCGCGCCCCTTGCCGATGTCGTGCAGCAGTGCCCCGACCAGCAGCAGGTCCGGACGCGAGACGCGGGTGGTCAGCCGCGCCGCCTGGGCGCAGGTCTCGACGAGGTGCCGGTCCACCGTCCACACGTGCGCGCGGTCGCGCGGCGGCAGGTCCCGCACCGCGCCCCACTCCGGGAACAGCCGCCCCCACAGGCCGGTGCGGTCCATCGCCTCGATCACGTCGACCATGCCCTGCCCGGTGCCCAGCAGCGAGAGCAGCTCGCCCAGCGCCGCGCGCGGCCACGGTTCCCGCAGCTCGGGGGCGGTCTCGGCGAGACGGTGCAGGGTGGCGGCGGCGACCGGGAGGCCGGTGCGGGCGGCGGTCGCCGCGACCCGCAGGACGAGCGCGGGATCGCGGTTCGCGGCGGCGTCGCGGGCGAGCGTGACCTCGCCCAGGTGCTCGACGACGCCGGAGTCCAGCGGGCGACGCACCGGCGGCCTGCGCAGGGCGGACAGCCCGCGCCGCGGCAGGGCGGCCCGGGCGGAGCGCAGCCCCACCTCGGCGGCGAACGCGACCGCGCGCGCGGCGCCGGACAGGGCGCGCGCCAGGTCGAAACGGTCCCCGAGCTCGAGGATCGTGGCGATCTCGTCCGCCTCCTGGGCGCGCAGCACGTCCCGTGCCCGGCCGGCGAGCCGGTGGAGCTCGGTGCGGACGTCGAGCAGCAGCACCCGCGCCTCGGCGACCTCGCCCGAGGGCCGGTCGACGAGCTGCGCGGCGGCGAGATGATCGAGCAGCTGGATGTCGCGGAGCCCGCCGTGGCCGGACTTGAGGTCGGGCTCGATGCGGTGCGCGACGTCCCCGGCCTTGGCCCAGCGGTCCCGGGCGCCGTCGGCGATCTCGTCGAAGCGGCTGCGCATCCCGGCCCGCCACGCCTGCCGGACGGCCTGCTTCACCTTCTCCGAGAGCGCCGGGTCGCCGGCGATGTGCCGCATCTCCAGCAGCCCGTAGGCGGCGCGGAGGTCCGTCGTGGCGACCTGGACGGCCTGGCCCGGGGTCCGGACGGAGTGGTCGAGCCCCACACCGGCGTCCCACAGCGGGTACCAGAGCTGCTCGGCGATCCGGTCGACGTCCTTGCGGCCGTCGTGCAGCAGCACGAGATCGAGGTCCGAGTAGGGCACCAGCTCGCGCCGGCCCAGGGCCCCGACGGCCACCAGCGCGGCCCGCTCGGTGACCCCGATCGCGGCGCAGCGCGAGGAGAGCCAGAAGTCGTGCAGGTCCACCAGCGCCGTCCGCAGCGCGTCCGGCGGCAGGCGCCGCCGGGTCCCGCCCTGCTCCAGCAACACGGCCTTCGCCCGCACCAGGTCGTCCGCCGAACCCGCGACCGGTCCCGATCCCGGCCCTGATCCCACAGCTGTCACCGACTCGCCTTCGCCATCCGTCCCCGTGCGTCCAGCAGGTCCACCGTGCTCGTCCCGACCATCATCGCCGCTTCCGCCGCGCAAGGGACGAGACGGCCCCGGGGCCCGCCGCGCGGGGTGGCGCGACGGGCCCCGGGGACACGCAGTGCGTCAGATCGCGTCGGACCCGCGCTCACCGGTGCGGACCCGCACGACGGTGTCGACCGGGGAGACCCAGACCTTCCCGTCGCCGATCTTGCCGGTGCGGGCGGCCTCGACGACCGCGTCCACGACCTTGTCCGCGAGGGTGTCGTCCGCGACGACCTCCACCCGGACCTTCGGCACGAAGTCCACCGAGTACTCCGCACCGCGGTAGACCTCGGTGTGACCCTTCTGGCGGCCGTAGCCCTGGACCTCGGAGACGGTCATCCCGAGGACCCCGATCTGCTCGAGGGCGCCCTTGACGTCCTCCAGCACGAACGGCTTGACGATCGCGGTGATCAGCTTCACTGGCTCACGCCTTCCTTGCTCGGGGCGGCGACCGCAGCGGCCTGGGCCGCGGCGTGCGAACCGGCCAGGCCACCCAGGCCACGGTGGCTCGAGAAGTCGTACGCGGTCTCGGCGTGCTCGCTCTCGTCGATGCCGGCGACCTCCGCCTCCTCGTCGATCCGGATCTTGCCGCGGAAGATGCCCTTGACGATCAGCGCGATGATGAAGGTCAGGATGCCCGAGTAGAGCAGGACCGCGAGCGCACCGACGGCCTGGCGCCAGAGCTGGTCCGCGCCGCCGCCGTAGAACAGCCCCGCGACCGCGGCCGGGGAACCCGGGTCCGCGAAGAAGCCGACCAGGACGGTGCCGGCGATACCGCCGACGAGGTGGACACCGACGACGTCGAGCGAGTCGTCGAAGCCGAACCGGTACTTCAGACCCACGGCCAGGGCGCACAGGACCGAGGCGATGGCACCCAGCGCGATCGCGCCGAGCGGCGAGACCGAGGAACAGGACGGGGTGATCGCGACCAGACCCGCGACGATGCCGGAGGCGGCACCCAGCGTGGTGGCCTTGCCGTCCCGGATCCGCTCGACGACCAGCCAGGCGAGCATCGCGGCGCAGGTGGCGACGATCGTGTTGACCATCGTGAACGCGGCGGTGCCGTTCGCACCCAGGGCCGAACCGGCGTTGAACCCGAACCAGCCGAACCACAGGATGCCGGCGCCGAGCATGACCAGCGTGAGGTTGTGCGGGCGCATCGGCTCGCGCGGCCAGCCACGGCGCTTGCCGACGATGATGGCGAGCGCGAGGGCCGCCACACCGGCGTTGATGTGGACCGCGGTGCCACCGGCGAAGTCGATCGCCTTGAGCGAGTTGGCGATCCAGCCGCCGACCACCGAGCCGTCGGTGGAGGTGAACGCGAAGACCCAGTGCGCGACCGGGAAGTACACGACCGTGGCCCAGATGCCGGCGAACAGCAGCCAGGCGCCGAACTTCATCCGGTCCGCGACCGCACCCGAGATCAGGGCGACCGTGATGATCGCGAACGTGGCCTGGAAGCCGACGAACACGAGCGCCGGGATGGAACCCGACAGGGTGAAGGAGATCGCGTCGCCGGTGTACGTGCCGACGAACAGGCCCTTGAGGCCCCAGAACTCGGTCAGGCTGCCGAGCAGCCCGCCGCCGACGTCGTTGCCGAACGCCAACGAGTAGCCGTAGAGCACCCACAGGACGCCGACGAGGCCCATCGCCGACAGGCTCATCATCATCATGTTGAGCACGCTCTTGCTGCGGACCATGCCGCCGTAGAAGAGCGCCAGCCCAGGCGTCATGAACAGCACCAACGCGGTGCTGGCGAGCATCCACGCGGTATCGCCGCTGTTGAACGCGTCCACGGAACTCCCTCCCGTATTCGTCACCGCACCGACCCGGCGCAGCAGGTGCCGGAATCTTCTGAGCGCGATGTTTCGGGAAAGTCCGCCGCGTGTTTCGCGGCCGTGAACCCCCGCCCTCCGGGGGTTACAGCCAGGTTTCCTGCATGGAGGGTGAGGACGCGGTTGCTGTGCGTGACGACATCCGTGACCGATTCGTGGCCCGGGCTGCGGCGCAGGTCACTTTTCGCAGGTCACTTCAGGAGTGCGTCCACGAACGCACCCGGCTCGAACGGGGCCAGGTCGTCCGGTCCCTCGCCGAGACCCACGAGCTTGACGGGGACGCCGAGCTCGCGCTGCACGCGGAACACGATGCCGCCCTTCGCGGTGCCGTCGAGCTTGGTCAGCGCGATGCCGGTGACCTTCACGACCTCGCCGAACACCCGCGCCTGCACGAGGCCGTTCTGGCCGGTCGTGGCGTCGAGCACGAGGATCACCTCGTCGACCTCGGTCTGCTTCTCCACGACCCGCTTGACCTTGCCCAGCTCGTCCATCAGGCCGGTCTTGGTGTGCAGGCGGCCCGCGGTGTCGAGGATGACGGCGTCGACCCCGTCGGCCGTGCCCCGCTTGACCGCGTCGAACGCGACGGCGGCGGGATCCGCGCCCTCGGCCCCGCGGACGACGACGGCGCCGGCCCGCTCGCCCCAGGTCTGGAGCTGCTCGGCGGCGGCGGCGCGGAAGGTGTCCGCGGCGCCGAGCACGACGGTGCGCCCGCCCGCGACCAGCACCCGCGCGAGCTTGCCGGTGGTGGTGGTCTTGCCCGTGCCGTTCACGCCGACGACGAGCAGGACGCCGGGGCGGCCGTCGTGCGGCAGCGCGCGGATCGAGCGGTCCAGGCCGGTGTCGAGGGCCTTCGTGAGCACCTCCTGCAGCAGCTGGCGGGCCTGCTCCGGGGTGCGGACGGCGCGGGTGGCCAGCTCGGTGCGCAGGGTCGCGATCAGCTCGGCGGTGGTCTCGGGGCCGAGGTCGGCCTGCAGGAGGGTCGCCTCGACGTCCTCCCAGGACTCCTCGTCGAGCTCGCCGCCGCCCAGCAGCCCCAGCAGGCTCTGCCCGAACGCGGACCGGGAGCGGGAGAGGTTGCCGCGCAGCCGCTCGAGGCGGCCCTCGGCGGGGGCGATGTCGGTGGGGGTGGCGGGCGCCGTGTCCGCCGGGGCCGTGTCGGTCGGCGCGGTGGCGACGGGGTCGCCCTTGCCGGGGGCCTCAGGGTCCGGGGTGGCCGGGATGCCGTCCGGCGGGGTCGCGGTGTCGGGGACCCGGACCACGGGGACGCCCTCCGGGGGCGTGCGGGCCTCGGTGGCCGTGCCACCCGCGGGCATCCCGCGGGGCGGGGTGCGGACGTCGTCCGCGGTGCCGGTGAGCTCGTCGCCGGGGGCGCGGGTGGGGGCCTCGGGCGCGGACGGCTCGTCCGGGGCGACCGTGGCTCCGGGCGCGCCTTCGAGAACGGCCTCGTCCGCCGCGGTCGTCTCGGGCTCGGCAGCCTTCTCGGGCTCTGCCGTCTTCTCCGGCGCAGCAGCCGTCTCAAGCGCGGCCGTCTTCTCCGGCGCAGCAGCCTTCTCGAGCTCTGCAGCCTTCTCGGGCTCGGCAGCCTTCTCGGGCTCGGCAGGTTCCTCCGGCCGCTCCAGCGTGGGCGTGCCGGTGCCCCCGCCGCTGCCCGCGCTGAAGTCGAACCCGCCGCTGGCCTTGTAGGTGCCGCCCTGGCGGGGCTTCTCCTCGACCGCGGTGGCGGCCTCCTGCTCGCGCAGGCTGATGCGCCGCCTGCGGCCGAGGGTGACGCCGGCGACCAGGGCGATCAGGACGACCACCACGACCACGGCGACGAGGATCCAGAGGGTCTGCGTCGTCACTCCCCAAGCCTGTCACGAAGGCCCGGGGGCCGCGTCAGGAGGCGGGGCGCAGGCGCTGCGAGATCACCTGGGTGATGCCGTCGCCGCGCATCGAGACGCCGTAGAGGGCGTCCGCGATCTCCATCGTCGGCTTCTGGTGGGTGATCACGATCAGCTGGCTCGTGGAGCGCAGCTCCTCCAGCAGGCTGATCAGCCGGCGGAGGTTGGCGTCGTCGAGGGCCGCCTCGATCTCGTCGAGCACGTAGAAGGGCGAGGGGCGGGCGCGGAAGATCGCCACCAGCAGCGCCATCGCCGTGAGCGAGCGCTCGCCGCCCGACAGCAGCGAGAGCCTCTTGACCTTCTTGCCGGGCGGGCGCGCCTCCACCTCGATCCCCGTCGTCAGCATGTCGGAGGGATCGGTGAGGACGAGCCTCCCGTCGCCACCCGGGAACAGCGTGGAGAAGACGATCTCGAACTCCCGCGCCACGTCCTCGTAGGCGAGCGTGAAGACCTCGAGGATCTTGTCGTCGACCTCCCGGACGACGGTGAGCAGGTCGCGGCGGGTGTTCTTGAGGTCCTCGAGCTGGGTGGAGAGGAAGGTGTAGCGCTCCTCCAGCGCGGCGAACTCCTCCAGCGCGAGCGGGTTGACCTTGCCCAGCAGCGCCAGGTCCTTCTCGGCCCGCTTGGCGCGGCGCTCCTGGGTGGGCCGGTCGAAGGGCATCGACGGCGGCGCGACGACGTCCTCGCCCCGCTCCTTCGCCGCCTCGTACTCGGCGACCTCGCCCGGCGACGGCGGCACCCCGACGGACGGCCCGTACTCCGCGACCAGGTCGTCGACCCCGATGCCGAAGTCCCCCAGGGCCTTCTCGACGAGCTGCTCGAGCCGCAGCCGGGACTCCGCGCGGGCGACCTCGTCCCGGTGCACGGCGTCGACCAGCTTGTCGAGCAGGCCGGAGAGCCGGCCGGTGGTGGCGCGGGACTCGGTGAGCGCGGCCTCGCGGTCGGCGCGGGCGGCGGCGACCTCGTCCCGCTCCGCGGCGGCCGAGGCGAGCGAGACCTCCATCCGCTCGAGCGCGCGGCCACCGGCGCCGATCACGAGGGAGGCGACGGCGGCGCCCCTCTCCCGCTCCGCGGCCGCGGCCGCGGCCCGGGCCCGGGCCTGCCGTTCGGACTCGGCCTGCCGGCGCAGCGAGTCCGCCCGGCCGGCGATCGCGCGGGCCCGCTCCTCGGCGGTGCGCAGCGCGAGCCGGCACTCGACCTCCTCGGAGCGGGCGTCGGCCAGCTTCTCGGCGGCGGCGTCCCGGATCTCGGTGTCCGGCTCGTCGTCGACCGGTTCGCCCTCGGCCACCAGGAGCTGCTGCTCGGCGGCCTCCAGGGCGAGCAGCGAGTCGGAGCGGCGGGCCTCCACGGCGTCCCGCCGCTGCCGCAGCCGCTGGGCCTCCTGCTCGGCGGACCGCACGACCTGTTCGAGCCGCCCCAGCTGGCTCCCGGCCGCCGCGCGCCGCTGCTCGGCGCTGCGCCGCTCGGCCGTGGCGGCGTCGAGGTCGGTCTTGCGCGCAGCCTCCTCGGCGCGGGCGCCGTCGAGCGCGGGGCGCAGCCGGGTCAGCTCGGTCTCGTTGGTGTCCCGCGCGGCGACGGCCTCGTCGACCGCGGCCTGCACCTCCAGCGCGCCGCCGCCCCCGCCGGAACCGCCGCGCGCCCGGTGGGCCTCCAGCACGTCGCCATCTGTGGTGACGGCGACCAGCCCGGCCTCCGCGACGACCCGCGCCTCGGCGAGCGACCCGACCAGCACGACCCGCTCCAGTAGCAGCCCGACCGCCGCGGCCAGCTCTTCCGGGGCCCGCACGGCCTCCGCCGCCCAGCGCCCGGCGGGCGGAGCACCTGCAGGCACCCCGACACCGACCCGACCGGGGGTGTGCTTCCGGAGATGCTCAGATTTCGAAGCATCTCCGGAAGCCTCTCCCGGCGCGGACCCTGTGAGGGCGACACCCAGGGTGTCGCCGGAGAAATGCTCAGATTTCGTACTGTTCCCCGAAGCCCTTGCCGAGCCCACCAGCAGCGTCGCCGACCCGTGCTCCCCGGCCCGCAGCTCCGTCAGCGCCTCGACCGCGGCACCCGCCGAGGCGACGGCGACCCCGTCGGCCAGCTCTCCGAGCACCGCCGCGACCGCGGTCCTGGCCTCGGGTGCGACCTCGATCAGCTCCGAGACCGCGCCCAGCACGTCGTCCCGCCCCAGGAGCGCACCGGTGCCGTCCTTGCGCGCCAGGCCGACGGACAGCGCGTCGACCCGCGCCCGCCAGTGCGCCCGCTGCTTCTCCAGCTCGCGCTCCTGTGCCACCAGCTCCCGGACCCGCTCGGCCGCGGAGGCCTGCGCGGAGCTCGCCGCGTCGACGCGGGCGGCCAGGTCCCCGGAGTCGGCCTCGTCGAGCACCCCGAGCTCCTCGCGCCCGGCCTCCAGCTCCTCGGCCGCCTCCACGATCCGCGTCTCGGCCTCGCCGAGCGCCTCCGAGAGCCGCTCGATCTCCTCGGCGGTGGCCGCCGCCCCGCTGCGCAGCGCCTCCGCCTTGCCCGCGAGGGTGGCGATCCCCGCCTTGCGGTCCGCGATCGCGCGCACGGCGGCGAGGTGGGCGCGCTCGGCGGCCTGCAGGGTGCGCTCGTGCTCGGTCCGCTCCTCCAGGACCTCGGCGAGCCGCTGCCGGGCCTCGACCACGCCCGCGACCAGCTCCTCCTCCTGCTCGGCGATGAGGTCGGCCTCGGCGTCGAGCTCGTCCGGGTCCCGGCCGGGGGCCCGCTCCGCCTCCACCGAGGCCAGGTGCCGTGCGCGCTCCTCGGCCAGCCGGACGGTGCCGCGCAGCCGCTCGGCCAGTGCCGACAGCGAGTACCAGGTGTCCTGGGCCGCCTGCAGCCGCGGCGCGTCGGCGGCGAGCGCCTCCTCCAGGGAGGCCTGGACCTCGCGGGCCTCGTCGAGCTGCGCGGCCACCTCGGCCCGGCGGGCCCGGGCCTGCTGCTCGTCCGCCTCCTCGCGGGCCAGCGAGTCCCGCAGCGTCACGATGTCGTCCGCCGCGAGCCGGATCCGCGAGTCCCGCAGCTCGGCCTGCACCTGCTGGGCCTTGCGCGCGATCTCCGCCTGCCGGCCCAGCGGCTTGAGCTGGCGGCGCAGCTCCGAGGTCAGGTCCGTCAACCGCGTGAGGTTGGCCTGCATCGCGTCGAGCTTGCGGAGCGCCTTCTCCTTGCGCTTGCGGTGCTTGAGGACGCCGGCGGCCTCCTCGATGTAGGCGCGGCGCTCCTCGGGCTTGCTGCGCAGGATGGCGTCGAGCTGCCCCTGCCCGACGACGACGTGCATCTCCCGCCCGATGCCCGAGTCCGACAGCAGCTCCTGGATGTCGAGGAGCCGGCAGGTGCTGCCGTTGATCTCGTACTCGCCCGCGCCGTCCCGGAACATCCGGCGGGTGATCGAGACCTCCGAGTACTCGATCGGCAGCGCGCCGTCGGAGTTGTCGATGGTCAGCGTGACCTCGGCCCGGCCGAGCGCCTGGCGGCCGGAGGTGCCGGCGAAGATGACGTCCTCCATCTTGCCGCCGCGCAGCGCCTTCGCGCCCTGCTCGCCGAGGACCCACGAGATCGCGTCGACGACGTTGGACTTCCCGGAGCCGTTGGGCCCGACGACGCACGTGATCCCCGGCTCCAGGCGCAGCGTCGTGGCCGAGGCGAAGGACTTGAAGCCCTTCAGCGTCAGGCTCTTGAGATGCACGGGCGGACTCCGGGGGCTCTACGGGTGAACGGAGCCTACCGGCCGACCCCGACGATTTTTCCGCAGGTCAGGCCTCGACGAAGCCCGTCAGCCCGCCCTTGGCCGGTGTCCACTGCTCGGTGACGTCGTCGACCCGGCCCGGGGTGCCCCCGCCACGCAGCAGACCCAGCAGCGCCTCGCAGCGCTCGCGAGGACCCTCGGCGGTCACGGCCACCCGCCCGTCCGGGAGGTTGCGCGCCTGCCCGACCAGCCCGATCTCCAGGGCTCGCGCGCGCGTCCACCAGCGGAAACCGACTCCCTGCACCTGCCCACGGACCCATGCGGTGAGCCGAATGGTTGAAGCGTCGTTGGTGCTCATCGGGTTGCTACGTTACCGAGTCGTGACTGGTCACGCGCCGCGGCCGGGTCGAACCGGACGCGCGCTCCCCCTCTTGGCCGGGCTCGCGGTCGGAGCCGTGCTGGCCGCGGTCGGCGTGCTCGCCGTCGTGCCCACGACGTGGGCGGTCGTGCTCGCCGGGGACTCCCGGCCGGCGCCGGCGACCACTCCGCCGAGGGCCCTCGCGGCGGTGCTGCCCACGACGTCGCCGCCCGCACCGGCGCTACCGCCGGCACCACCGCCGGACGCCCCCGCCACGTCCGCCCCGCCGACGACCACCACCACGACGACCACGCCGCCGCCGACCACCACCGCGCCCCCGCGCACCACCACCCCGCGGCCCGTCACCACCCCGCCCCCGAGCGGACCCGCCGCGCAGGTCGTCGCGCTCACCAACCAGGCCCGCGCCGCGGCCGGCTGCGGCGCGCTGCGCACGGACCCGCGGCTCACCCAGGCCGCCCAGGGGCACAGCGCGGACATGGCGGCGCGGAACTACTTCGCGCACGACAGCCAGGACGGGCGCAGCTTCGCGGACCGCATCGAGGCCGCCGGCTATCCCTCCCCCGGCGCCGAGAACATTGCGATGGGCCAGCCGACGGCCCAGGCCGTCGTCACCGCGTGGATGAACTCGCCCGGCCACCGGCGCAACATCGAGGACTGCTCGCTGACCACGATCGGCGTCGGCCTCGACACGGACGGGATGTACTGGACCCAGGACTTCGGCAGGTAGCGGACTAGTCTCCCGGTACGGGAGGTGAGCACATGGCCGTGGTGGACAACGCCGTGTACGTGGACGGCCGGCGGGCCCGGGAGCCGGAGTCGCTGGACCAGACCGTCGAGACCGTGCGGGCCTACGGCGACGACGCCGCCGCCTTCTGCTGGATCGGCATGCTGCGCCCGGACGAGACGGAGATCAAGGAGATCGCCGAGGAGTTCGACCTGCACGAGCTCGCCGTCGAGGACACCGTGCACGCGCACCAGCGGCCGAAGTTCGAGATGTACGGCAACACCGAGTTCGTCGTGCTGCGCCCGGCCCGCTACGTCGACGAGGACGAGGAGGTCGACCTCGGCGAGCTGCACCTGTTCCTCGGCCCCCAGTTCGTGATCACCGTCCGGCACGCGGAGGAGCCCGATCTCTCGGTGGTCCGGCAGCGCCTCGAAGCCGATCCGGAGCTGCTCGCGCACGGCCCGTTCGCGGTGTTCTACGGTGTGCTCGACAAGGTCGTCGACGACTACGGCCCGGTCCTCGACGGCCTCCAGGACGACGTCGACCAGATCGAGAGCCAGGTCTGGGGCGGTGATCCCGGGGTGTCGCAGCGGATCTACGAGCTGTCCCGCGAGGTCATCGAGTTCCAGCGGGCGGTGGACCCGCTCGCCGAGATCTTCGAGGAGCTGCGCGTGCGCTTCTCCAAGAAGGCCCTGGACCCCAACCTGGAGCTGCACCGGCTGTTCCGGGACGTCCAGGACCACGCGATGCGCGTGCGCGAGCGCACCCAGGGCCTGCGCGACCTGCTCTCGAACATCCTCACCGTGAACTCCACGCTGGTGGCGCAGCGGCAGAACGACGAGATGACCCGGCTGACCGAGGCCGGCTTCGTGCAGAACGAGCAGATGAAGAAGGTGTCGTCCTGGGCGGCGATCGCCTTCGCCCCCACGCTCGTCGCCGGCATCTACGGCATGAACTTCACGCACATGCCCGAGCTGGACTGGGTGGGCGGCTATCCGTTCGCGATCGGCCTGATGCTCGCCGCGGCCCTGCTGCTCTACGTGATCTTCAAACGGCGCGGCTGGCTCTGACCCGGGGTCGTGGCTGGCAGCGCGGGCACCAGTACGAGCTGCGGTTCATGAACGGCGTGCGGGCGATCGGCGTGCCGCAGCGGCGGCAGGGCCGGTCCTGCTGCCCGTAGACGTTCAGCGCGCGGTCGAAGTAGCCCGAGTTGCCGTTGACGTTGACGTAGAGCGCGTCGAAGCTCGTCCCGCCCTGGGCGAGGGCCTCGTTCATCACCTCGGACGCGGCCTCCAGGACCGTGACGCCCTGTTTCCGGGTGAGCGTCTCGGTGGGCCGCAGGCCGTGCAGCCGGGCCCGCCACAGCGCCTCGTCGGCGTAGATGTTGCCGATCCCGGACACGACGGTCTGGTCCAGCAGCGCGCGCTTGAGCTCGGTCCGGCGCTTGCGCAGGCCCGCCACGGCGGCGTCGAGGGAGAACAAGGGGTCCATCGGGTCGCGGCCGATGTGCGCGACCGGCTCCGGCAGGCCGTCCACCAGGGGATGGATCGAGAGCCCGCCGAAGGTCCGCTGGTCGACGAACCGCAGCTCGGGGCCGCTGTCGAAGGTGAAGCGGATGCGCAGGTGCTTCTCGGCGGGCCGCTCCGCGTCCGCCACCAGCATCTGGCCGGACATCCCGAGGTGGGCCATCACGGCTTCGTCGGGGTGGGTGGGCGAGTCGAGCGCCAGCCACAGGTACTTGCCGCGGCGGCAGGCGGCCGCGATCTCCCGGCCGGTCAGCCGGGCCGCGAAGTCCGCCCCGCCGGCCGCGTGCCGGCGCACCGACCGGGGATGGTGCACCTCGACCGCCGTGATCCGGCGGTGCAGCACGTGCTCGGCGAGCCCCCGGCGGACGACCTCGACCTCGGGGAGCTCAGGCACTCGCGGTTTTCCCGCCCGCCGTCTCGTCCGTGATCGCACGCCAGGCCAGCGCGGCGGCCTTCTGCTCGGCTTCCTTCTTGGTGCGCCCGTCGCCGGAGCCCAGCTCCCGGCCGCTCACGACCGCGGTGGCCGTGAAGACCTTGAGATGGTCCGGGCCCTCCTCGGCGATCTTGTACTCGGGCACGCCGAGGCCCTCGGATGCCGTGAGCTCCTGGAGGCTGGTCTTCCAGTCCAGGCCGGCGCCGAGGAGCGGGGCGGTCTCCAGCAGCCCGTCGAACAGGCGATGGACCAGGTCTCGGGAGGTCTCCAGCCCGTGCTCCAGGTACACCGCGCCGATCAGGGCCTCGGTGGCGTCGGCGAGGATGCTCGCCTTCTCCCGGCCGCCGGTGAGCTCCTCACCGCGGCCGAGCGAGATGTACGCACCGAGCCCGAACTCCGAGAGGGCCGACGCGACACCGGCCAGCGCGTGCATGTTGACGACGCTGGCCCGCAGCTTCGCGAGCTGGCCCTCCGGCAGGTCCGGATGGTCCCGGTACAGCCGCTCGGTGACGATCACCCCGAGCACCGAGTCGCCCAGGAACTCGAGGCGCTCGTTCGTCGGTAGACCACCGTGCTCGTACGCGTACGAGCGGTGGGTGAGGGCGAGCGTCAGCAGCTCGGCCTCGATCCCGATTCCGAGTGCCTCGATCAGGGGCGCGCGATCCTCGCGCGGCCCCGTGACGCTCTTCTCCCCCACCCGGTCGCGGATCAGGCGGGACGGACGACCTGACGGCCGTCGTACTGCCCGCAGGTCGGGCAGGCGATGTGCTGCAGCTTGGGCTCGCGGCAGGCGCGGTTGCTGCAGGCGACGAGGGTCGGCGCGGTGGCCTTCCACTGCGCCCGGCGAGAGCGCGTGTTGGACCGCGACATCCGGCGCTTGGGTACGGCCACGGCAGATCTCCTACGGGTTGTGCTCGAGAGGTCTCACGACATCGAAACGCTGTCAGTCAGAAGGGAGGCGCTCACGCAGAGCGGCCCACCGAGGATCCAGTGTCTCATGCCCGTGATCGGGCCCGAGATCGGCCCGGCGCCCGCCGCACTCCTGGCACAGGCCCGGGCAGTCGTCCCTGCACAGGGGGGCCAGCGGCAGCTCGAGGACGATGGCGTCCCGGACCGTGGGCTCGATGTCGAACCGCTCGTCGAGCAGGCGCGGGATCTCGTCCTCGTCGGTCGTCGCCTCGGTGACCGAGTCCGGGTAGGCGAAGAGCTCCTCGACCCGCACCTCGATCTCCTCGTCGAGCTCGTCGAGGCACCGGGAGCACTCGCCGGCCAGGCGGGCGCGGGCGGTGCCGGACACGTACACGCCCTCGGTCACCGACTCCAGGCGCAGGTCCAGCTCGACCGGGCTGTCCGGCGGCACGGCGAGCACCCCGACGAGGCCGATGGCCTTCTCGGGGTCGTCCGCGCCGGGACCGGGGACGGTCCGGGCGACGGTGCGCATGATGCCCGGGCGGCGGGCGAGCTCGCGGGTCGAGAAGACCCACGGGTTGGCGGCGGCGCGGGCGTCGGCGGCGCGGGCCTCGTGACGCGAGGGGCGGGGGGTGCGGTCGGTGCTCATGACGCGGACCAGGGTACGCGCGCCGTCAGCCGCGCACGCGAGCCGGGAACGCCTCGGCCACGCCGGCCGCCAGCTCGAGGAACGCGTCCCGGGTCGCCGGGCGCAGCCGGGCCGGGTCGATCCGGCCCCCGGTCGCGAGGTGCGGATCGTGCGGGATCTCGACGACGGCGCGGCAGCGCCGCGCGAAATGCTCCCGCAGCGCGCCCGAGTCGAGCTCGCGGCTGCCGCGCCCGACCAGCACCACGACGGCCTCCTCGACCAGCCGCTCGTGGCCGTGTGCCACCAGCCAGTCCAGGGTCTTGCTGGCCCGCCCGGCCCCGTCGACGGTCGGCGCGCCCACCACGACCAGCGAGTCCGCGACGTCGAGCGTCCCGGCCATCGCCGAGTGCACCATCCCGGTCCCCGAGTCGGTGAGCATCACGCTGAAGAACCGGGCCAGCGCGCCGTCGATGCGCAGGTACTCGTCGCGGGTGAAGGCCTCGCCCGCGGCGGGATCCTGTTCGGAGGCGAGCACCTGCAGGCGGCCGGCCAGGCTCGTGTAGCGCGAGACCGCCGTCCAGGAGTCGACGGCGGCGAGGTCGTCGAGCAGGTCGCGGACGGTGTGGTCGGCCACGCCGGTCAGCCGGTCCGCGAGCGTGCCGGCGTCCGGGTTGGCGTCGAGCGCGAGGATCCGGTCGCCGCGATGGTCGGCGAGCGCGAGCCCGAGGCAGGCCGTGACCGTCGTCTTGCCGACGCCGCCCTTGAGCGACGTGACGGCCACCCGGTGCGTCCCGGCGAGATGGCTGCGGACCCGCCGCAGCCGGTCCTGCGCCGCGATCTGCGCGGGGCTCGGCCCGGGATCGACGCGCCCCAGGGTCGCGGCGTGCAGGATCCGCCGCCAGCCGGAGTCGGGCACGGGGCCACGGGAGCGGAGCAGGGCGTCGGGATCGAAGGGGCCCGTGGGACCGGGGGCGCGCAGGCCGGGGCGTTCGGGCACGCCGTCCACGGTCGGGATGCCCTTCGGATCGGTGAACCAGGCCCCCGCCTCGGCGCCGCTGCGCTGCGGGTAGTCCGCCCGCGGCGCCCGCAGCGCCTCAGGCTCCACCGTCCGGTCGTGCTCCCCCACCGTCTCCCCCGTCCGCTCGTCCGGGCCGGCCACGGGGGCAGCCGGCTCGCCGTGCAGACGGTGGCCGTAGCGGTCCCACCAGGTCGCCGGATCCGACTCGTCGTGACGGGCCATGCGCGCACAGTAGACCGTCCGCCGCATCGCCCTGGCCCGTTTGACCGAATAGTGATCGAGGTGATCGACAACCCTGCCCATGATCATCGGTTCCGTGCCCGTGCGGCCGGGAGCGCATGCGCCCGAGCACCATTCCGCCGACCACGCTCGGAGGCTCGCCCGCCGGCAGCCGCTGCCCAGGCGATGTGATCGCCGTCCGGGTGCTCCAGGACACCATCGACCTGCCTCACTGCACCGAAGTGGCGATCAACGCCGCGCGGACGGCAGCGACGACGTGCTCCGGCTCGGCCACGACCGCCCGGCCCGGGAAGCGGAGGATGCGCCAGCCCGCCCGCGCCAGCTCCGCCTCGCGCACGAGGTCGGCACGGGCCTGGGCCGGCTCGCGATGGTGGCCGCCGTCGTGCTCCACCCCGAGGAACGCCGACGGATAGGCCAGGTCGAGTCGATGTCCGCCCACCCGGTACTGGATGCACGGCGGCGGCAGGCCCGCGAGGTGCAGCGCCATCCGGATCCGAGACTCCATCGGCGACTCGGAGCGCGGGTCGACCAGCGCCAGGACCTTCGCGAGGTCCGCCGAGCCGTGCGCGCCGAGGTGGGCGAACCATGTCTCGCGGATCCGCGAGACGTCCAGCCGCCAGACGTGGGCGATCGTGTCGACGGCCGCTACCCGCTCGGTCACGCCGTCCGCCCATCGCGCGAGATCGAACGCGGTGCGGAGCGGCGACGTCACCGGCACTCCGCAGCGGTGCACGACGTCGGTGTCGCCGAGCCGGACACGGCGCAGCCGGATCCCCGCCGGTGCCCGGCTCCGCACCGCCCCGATGACGTCGACGGCCGCATCCGGAGGCCCGCACGATGCGTCGAGCAACTCCGCGGCTGCGTATCCGGCGACCACCCCGCGGTCTCCCGCCCACAGACCCGCCGCGAGCGCCTGCGTCGCGAGGTCGAGCTCGGTACCGGCGGCGACGTAGACGTCCGGGAAGACCCGTCGGAACCGCCGCCCGCCGAGCGCACCCCGCCCGACCGCCCCCGACGCCACGGCGGCCGAACCACGGAACGGCAGCGAGAGATCCATGCGTACTCGGACGGCCGCCGCCTCTCCCCGGTTCCACCCTCCGCCGTGATCACCGCTCCGGTGCGTTGACGCAGGCCAGCACTGCACGGCAGCACCCGACCGACGATCACGCGTTGCCGTCGCCACGTGATCGCCGAGTCGGTGCCCCGACGCAGGCCGGCCATGCCTCACCGCACTCAACCGCCGACCACCCGCCGCCGACAGCACACGTCGCTTTCGGTCGCTTTCGCAGGCCAGCCATGCAGGCCAGCACCCGATCGCCGATCACACGGCAGCCCGCGTCACACGATCGCCGCTCGAGTGCACCGGCACAGGCAGACCACGCACGGCCGCACACGACCGACGATCATGCCGCCGCCGTCACAGGATCGCCGATCACGCCGCCGCTCTCACACGACCGCCGATCGTGCCGCCGCCACACGACCGGCTATCACGCCGCCGTCACCCGACCGGCTATCACGCTGCCGTCACACGATCGCCGTTGCAGTGCACCCACGCACACCAGCAATGCGTGTCAGCACGCAGCTGCCGATCACGCTGCCGCCGACGTCACGAGATCGCCATTTCCGTGCGCTCACACAGGTCGAACGTGCACAGCAGCACACAGCCACTGATCACGGGCGTCGACCTCACCAGATCGGCAGTCGAGTGCTCCCCCTGCTCCGCAGGAGGGCAGCGCCGGCACGCCCTCACCGATCGGGCGCACCGCCCTCGCGAGGTCACCGGTGCGCCTACGCAGACCGCAGCTCCGCCGGCACCCGACCGCCGATCCGCGGCTGCCGCCGTCGCGTGATCGCCGTTGCGGTGCGTTCACACAAGGCGGACCTGCGTGGGCTCAGTCGATCAGGTCCATCCCCGTGCCCGTGCGGCCGTTCATCGCCGGGGAGGGTGTGCCGTTGGGCGAGCCGCCCTTCCACAGCTGGCTCCGGCCCCGGTTGACGGTGCGGAGCGCCTTGGTCAGCGTGTCCTCGAACTCCGCGAGCTTGGCGTCCACGTAGCCGTCGCACTCCCGGCGCAGCCGGTCCGCCTCGCCGTCCGCCGAGTCGACGATCCGGGCGGCCTCGGTGTGCGCGGCCCGGACCACCTCGGTGCCGGACACGAGCCGGGACTGCTCGGCCTGCCCGTCGGACACGTAGCGGTCGTGGGCGGCGCGGCCCGAGTCCGCGAGCCGGTCCGCCTCGTGGCGGGCCCGGGCGGTGAGCTCCTCGAACTCCCGGCGGCCCTCGGCGATCATCGTCTCGGACTGGTGTTGCGCCTCCGCGAGCGTGCGCTCGGCCTCCTCGCGGGCCTCCACGACCAGCCGCTCGGCCTCGGCGCGGGCGTCGGCCAGCAGCTCGTCGGACTCGGAGGTCGCGGCCGTGCGCGTCTCCTCGGCCTCCCGCTCGGCCTCGCCGACGATCTCGTCGCGCCGGTCCAGGACGTCCTGCGCGTCGTCGAGCTCGCCGGGGATCGCCTCCCGGACGTCGTCGAGCAGATCGAGCACATCGCCACGCGGCACCACGCAGTTCGACGTCATGGGGACGCCGCGTGCCTCCTCGACGACCGTCACCAGTGCGTCGAGCGACTCGAAGACCCTGTACACGGGGGCGATCCTCTCACCGGGATTGCGCCGTTCGCGGTATTGCGGCACACCCCCGCGTGTCAAGTTCCGACCGGGTGATCCGTGCATGATCCACTCGACGAGTGGGTAGGCGCTACGCCCGCTCCGCGATCCGGTCGAGCAGCTGGCGGTGCACGGAGGACGGCAGCAGGTGCGCGACGTCGCCGCCGTACGTCGCCACCTCCTTCACCAGCGAGCTGGACACGAAGCTGAACTCCGGGCTCGTCGACATGAACAGGGTGTCCACACCGGACAGCCGCTGGTTCATCTGCGCCATCTGCAGCTCGTAGTCGAAGTCCGTGACCGCGCGCAGGCCCTTCACGATCGCCTTGATGTCGTGCTCGCGGGCGTAGTCCACGAGCAGACCGTGGAAGGAGTCCGCGCGGACGTTCGGCAGGTCGGCGGTGGTCTCCTCGATCATCGCCATGCGCTCCTCGACGGAGAACATCCCCTGCTTCTTGTTGTTGAAGGCCACGAGGACGACGACCTCGTCGAACAGGGCCGCGACCCGCGAGATCACGTCGAGATGGCCGAGCGTCACCGGGTCGAAGGAACCGGGGCAGACCGCACGCCTCATCGCGTCTCACCAGGCATGGCCGGACCGTAACAGCCACCGACGTGGATCACCGTGTCCCCGTAACGGCGCTCACGGAGGCCCTCGACCCCCTCCGGCCAGCCGAACGCCCCCGTCGAGCGGGCCCGCTCGACCACCACCACCGCGTCGTCGGAGATCCACCCCGTACGACGGCCGGTGCGCAGCCAGCGCGCGATGGCCTCGTCGGGTTCGGCATACGGCGGATCGACGAGGACGAGATCGTGGGCGCGCCCCGGCGCCGTCTCCAGGACCGTCCCGGCCGGCCCGTACCGGACGTCGCCACCCAGGCCGACGGCCTCCACGTTGCGACGCAGGACGGCCACGGCGCGCCGGTCCATCTCGACGAACGTCGCGTGCGCGGCGCCCCGCGACAGCGCCTCCAGCCCCAGCGCCCCCGATCCCGCGCAGAGATCGAGCACCACGGCGCCCTCGAGCCCGGGATCGTGGGCCAGCGCGGAGAACAGCGCCTCCCGCACCCGGTCCGAGGTCGGCCGCGTCCCCTCCGAGGGCACGGCCAGCCGCCGCCCCCCGGCCTTCCCGGCGATGATCCGCGTCAAGAACCTCTCCCGATGTCGTGAGTGGCAATAGTCGCCAGGGCGACTATTGCCACTCACAGGGGGTCAGCCGAGCTCGATCAGGAGGTCGCCACCCTCGACCTGCTGCACCTTGCCGATGGCGAGACGGGACACCGTGCCGGCGCGCTGGGCCGAGATCGAGGCCTCCATCTTCATGGCCTCGATCGTCGCGACCGTCTGGCCCGCCGAGACCGAGTCGCCCTCGCCGACCTGCAGGGTCACCACGCCGCCGAACGGCGCCGCGACGTGGCGGTCGTTGCCCCGGTCCGCCTTCTCCGCGGCCTTGACCTCCGTCGTCACCGACTCGTCGCGCACCGAGACCGGCCGCAGCTGGCCGTTGAGGGTGGTGAGCACGGTGCGGTAGCCGCGCTCGTCGGGCTCGGAGATCGCCTCCAGCTCGATGAGCAGCGTGACGCCCTGCTCCAGCTCCACGGTGTGCTCGAGATCGGGCTCGAGGCCGTAGAAGAAGTCCTTGGTCGACAGCACGCTGGTGTCGCCGAACGACTCCCGGTGCGTCTCGAACTCCTTGGTCGGGCCCGCGAACAGCAGCCGGTTCAGCGTCCGGCGGCGCTCGTCGCGCAGCCCGCGGCGGTCCTCGATGGTCAGCTCCGGCGTCGCCGCCTCGGGCGAACGGCCCTCCAGGGCGCGCGTGCGGAAGGGCTCCGGCCAGCCGCCGGGCGGGTCGCCCAGCTCGCCGCGCAGGAAGCCGATCACCGAGTCCGGGACGTCGAACTTGCCCGGGTCGGACTCGAAGTCCGCCGCGGACACCCCGGCCCCGACCAGGTGCAGCGCGAGATCCCCCACGACCTTGGACGACGGCGTGACCTTCACCAGCCGGCCCAGCATCCGGTCCGCGGCGGCGTAGCAGTCCTCGATGAGCTCGAACCGGTCCCCCAGCCCGAGCGCGATCGCCTGCTGCCGCAGGTTGGAGAGCTGCCCGCCCGGGATCTCGTGGTGGTAGACGCGCCCGGTCGGCGAGGCGAGCCCGGACTCGAAGGGCGCGTAGACCTTCCGCACGGCCTCCCAGTACGGCTCCAGGTCGCTGACGGCCTGCAGCGACAGGCCGGTCTCCCGGTCCGAATGATCGGTCGCGGCCACCAGCGCCGACAGCGACGGCTGGCTCGTGGTGCCGGCCATGGACGCGACGGCCGCGTCCACCGCGTCCACCCCGGCGTCGATCGCCGCGAGCAGGGTGGCCAGCTGGCCGCCCGCGGTGTCGTGGGTGTGCAGGTGCACGGGCAGGTCGAACCGCTCCCGCAGCGCCGTGACCAGGCGACGCGCGGCGGGCGGGCGCAGCAGCCCCGCCATGTCCTTGATCGCGAGGACGTGCGCGCCCGCGGCGACGATCTGCTCCGCGAGGTGCAGGTAGTAGTCGAGCGTGTAGAGCTTCTCCGCCGGGTCGGACAGGTCGGCGGTGTAGCAGAGCGCGACCTCCGCGACGGCCGTCCCCGTGTTCCGCACGGCCTCGATCGCCGGCCGCATCTGCTCGACGTCGTTGAGCGCGTCGAAGATCCGGAAGATGTCCATCCCGGTCCGGGCCGCCTCGGCGACGAACGCGTCCGTCACCTCGACCGGGTACGGCGTGTAGCCCACGGTGTTGCGCCCGCGCAGCAGCATCTGCGTGCAGATGTTCGGTGCGGCGGCCTTGAGCGCGGCGAGCCGGTCCCAGGGGTCCTCGGCGAGGAAGCGCAGCGCGACGTCGTAGGTCGCGCCGCCCCAGCACTCCAGCGACAGCAGCTCCGGCGCGGTCCGCGCGACGTACGGCGCCACGGCGAGCAGGTCCCGGGTCCGCACCCGGGTGGCCAGCAGCGACTGGTGCGCGTCCCGGAAGGTGGTGTCGGTGACCGCGACGGAGGTCTGCGCGCGCAGCTGCCGCGCGAACTCCTCGGGGCCCAGCTCCTTGAGCCTCTGCGCCGACCCGTCCGGCGCCGCGGCCCCGAGATCCACCGACGGCAGCTTGTCGACGGGCTCGACGACCGCCGGGCGGTCCCCGTTCGGCCTGTTCACGGTGGTGTTGGCGAGGAACTGCAGGATCCGCGAACCGCGGTCCGCCGGCGGCTTGGCCCGGAGCAGCTGCGGGCGCTCCTCGATGAAGCTGGTGGTCACGCCGCCGCGCTGGAAGTCCGGGTCGTCGAGCACCGCGGCCAGGAAGGGCAGGTTGGTCGCCACACCGCGGATCCGGAACTCGGCGATCGCGCGGCGGGCCCGGCGGGCGGCGTTGTGGAAGTCGTGGCCGTTGCAGGTCAGCTTGACCAGCATCGAGTCGAAGTGGGCGCTGACCTCGGCGTTCGTGTGCACGGTGCCGCCGTCGAGCCGCACGCCCGGGCCACCCGGCGTCCGGTAGGCCGAGATGACCCCGGTGTCCGGGCGGAAGCCATTGGCGGGGTCCTCGGTGGTGATC
This sequence comes from Pseudonocardia ailaonensis, assembly GCF_039531635.1. Taxonomy (NCBI): domain Bacteria; kingdom Bacillati; phylum Actinomycetota; class Actinomycetes; order Pseudonocardiales; family Pseudonocardiaceae; genus Pseudonocardia; species Pseudonocardia ailaonensis. The sequence goes on from NZ_BAAAQK010000027.1 coordinate 66,538, forward strand.
CGGCACTGCAGCGCGGCGCCGGAGAGCACGATGTCCTCCTGCATGAGCCGCAGCTCCGGCAGCGTCATACCGCTCGCGATGCGCAGCTGGGCGATCACCAGGTCGCGGTCCGTGACCTGCTCGGTCACGGTGTGCTCGACCTGGATGCGCGGGTTCATCTCGATGAACACGTGGTTGCCGCGCTCGTCGACCAGGAACTCGACGGTCCCCGCGTTGCGGTAGCCGATCCTGCGCGCGAAGGTCACCGCGTCGGCGCAGATCCGGTCCCGCAGCTCCGGGTCCAGGTTCGGCGCCGGCGCGATCTCGACGACCTTCTGGTGCCGCCGCTGCACCGAGCAGTCCCGCTCGTAGAGGTGCACGACGTTGCCCTCGCCGTCGGCCAGGATCTGCACCTCGATGTGCCGCGGGTTCACCACGGCCTGCTCGAGGAACACGGTCCCGTCGCCGAAGGCGGACTCGGCCTCGCGGGAGGCGGCCTCGATGGCGTCGCGCAGGTCGGCGGGTTCGAGCACGCGACGCATCCCGCGCCCGCCGCCACCGGCCACGGCCTTGACGAAGATCGGGAAGCCGATGCCGTCCGCCGCCGCGACCAGCTCGTCGACGTCGTCGGACGGCTCCGACGACGCGAGCACCGGCACCCCGGCCTCGCGGGCCGCGGCCACGGCGCGGGACTTGTTCCCGGTCAGGTGCAGGACGTCCGACGGCGGTCCGACGAACGTGATGCCGGCCTCCGCGCACGCCGCGGCGAGGTCCGGGTTCTCGGACATGAACCCGTAGCCCGGGTACACGGCGTCCGCACCCGCCTTCGTCGCGGCCTTGATGACCTCGTCGACCGAGAGATAGGCGCGCACGGGGTGGCCGCGCTCGCCGATCAGGTACGACTCGTCGGCCTTCGCCCGGTGCAGCGAGTTGCGGTCCTCGTAGGGGAACACCGCCACCGTCGAGACACCGAGCTCGAACGCGGCCCGGAACGCCCGGATCGCGATCTCGCCACGGTTGGCCACCAGCACTTTCGAGAACATCCGGCTCCCTGTTCGTCGGACGTGGGCATGCCCCCGGTGAGGGACCGGGGCAGCCTAGCCAGCGGAAATGCAGGCGGTCGACCGCTGAGCCATCCTGTGGGACCCGCTGGTGCGCACTCAGCACACCCCCGTCGCCGAGCCGCCCACTGAGACATCGCTGAGGCGGAGTCCGCCGGGCGGTGCGGCCGACCGGGGCAATCCGGGCCCCGGTCGGTGCAGCGGACCACTCTCCTGGGGTACCAAGGAGTCATGACACGGCGTCCGCACCATCCGGGCGGCATCGGACGGGGACCCGGCTTCCGCTGGGAGTCCCCGGGCGAGCGGGCGGCCCGGCACGTGCGCCGGGCCTCGCGCGCGGCCGCCCGCCGGGGGCTCGGTGGCCCGGGCTGGGCGAGCGGATGGGACCGGGTGGGCGGGCTGGGCAGACCCGGCGGGCCGGACTGGACCGTGCACGGTTGGCCCGGCCGTCAGGGACTTCGGAACGAGCACGGCCGACCCGGCCGACGAGGCTCACCGGACGGGCAGGGTCGTGGTGACGGTCGGGACCTCCTGGACGGGTGGGCCCCGATGGGCGGAGTCGGCGGACCGGGCGGGATGGGCGGCATGGGCGGACCTCGAGGCAGGAGCGGCCGCGGCCGCGGTGGATCCGGGCGGGGCGGGCACGGCCGGGGCGGGCCACGGCCGATGGCGATGCCGTCGCCGTGGATCGCGTTGCCGCTGATCCTGGTGGCCGTCGGGGTGCTGGCCAGCGCCGCGGCGGCCGCGGCAGCAGGGGCGGTGTTCGTCAGCCCCGTGTTCCTCATCTTCCTGATCGTGCTGGCCGGGCACCGTGGGCGGCGCCGGATGGTGCCGCCCCCGCAGGCCGCCGCGATGCCCCGCACGCAGGCCGCGCCCGCCGCGCCCCCGTGGAAGCGGGCCCGCGCCCGCTTCGACACGCTCCGCGAGCAGTACACGGCCTACGAGTGCGACCCGATGGAGGTCCTGCGCCTGCCCGCGCTCGCCGACGTCTCGGTCCCCAGCACGGGCCGGTTCGTGGAGGCCTTCGCCGAGGCCCAGGCCCTGGACACCGACGCCCACCCGGCCCGCGAGCACGCCGCCGAGTTCGTCGCGGCGGTCGACCGCGCCGTCCGGGCCTGGGACGCCGCCCGGGACGCCGCCGAGCGGATCCGCCACTCCACCCTGACCAGCGCCGAACGCGCCTCGGTGGAACGCGCGATCAAGCTCCTCACCACGGCCAGGGACTCCGACAACGACGCCGAACGCCTCGCCGCCTACAGCATGGCCCGCTCCGAGCTGGCGAAGCTGGAGAAGGCCGGCGTGGTCCACCTCCCGAAGGCCGCCGTCGCGGCCCTGGAGAACGACGGCCGGGGCCAACTCCCGGCCTGACCCCGCGAGTCGGCACTTTCGGGAGCACGAAACACACCTCTGCGACGAGGTACCTCCGGTGGTCACCGGACCGGCCCCGTCGCGGCCGTGGACGGACGCCGACGGCTCCACGACACCGGCCTGCCCGCGCGTCGTGAACGTGTGTTTCGGCCTACCGACAGTGCCGACTCGCGGGGGTGGGGTCAGACCTTGTCGAGGTAGGCGGCGGCGTCCTCGTCGCCCACCGTCTCCGCGACGAGGGCGCGGAGGCCGGGGTGGTTCGCCAGGCCCGGATCGTCCGCGACGAGTCGGGCCGCTTCGACGCGGGCCGTGGAGATGACCTCCTCGTGGCGCAGCAGCGAGAGGAGGCGCAGGCCGGAGCGGCGGCCGGACTGGCTCGAGCCCAGGACGTCCCCCTCCCGGCGCAGCTCCAGGTCGAGGCGGGCGAGCTCGAAACCGTCCGTGGTGCCCGCGATCGCGTCCAGGCGCTCCCGAGCCGTCGTGCCCGCGGGCATGTCCGTGACCAGCAGGCACACCCCCGGCGCCGATCCCCGGCCGACGCGGCCGCGGAGCTGGTGGAGCTGGGAGAGCCCGAAGCGGTCCGCGTCGAGGATGATCATGCCGGTGGAGTTGGGCACGTCGACGCCGACCTCGATCACCGTCGTGGCGACGAGAACGTCCGTCTCGCCGCGGTCGAAGGCCCGCATCACGGCGTCCTTCTCGTCCGGCGGGAGCTTCCCGTGCAGCACGGCCAGCGACAATCCGGCGAGCGGGCCGGCCTCGAGCTGGGGCGCCACGTCGAGCACCGCGAGCGGCGGCCGGCGCTCCTCCGACGAGTCGTCGTCGAGATCGGGCTCGTCCGCGTCCTCGGGGTCGCTCTTCTTCTTCGAGGTGGCGAACTCCCCGCCCACCCGCGGGCACACGACGTAGCACTGGTGCCCGCCCGCGACCTCCTCGCGGATCCGCGCCCACACCCGCTCCAGCCACGAGGGCTTCTCGCCGGCCGGCACCACGGTCGTCCTGATCGGGGAGCGCCCCTTCGGCATGTCCGTCAGCGACGACACCGACAGGTCCCCGTACACCGTCATCGCGACCGTGCGCGGGATCGGCGTGGCCGTCATGACCAGCAGGTGCGGCGTGCGCTCCCCGCGGCCGCGCAGCGCGTCCCGCTGCTCCACACCGAAGCGGTGCTGCTCGTCGACCACCACGAGCCCGAGATCCGCGAACCCGACCGTGTCCTGGATCAGCGCGTGCGTGCCCACGACGATCCCGGCCGCCCCGGACTGCGCGTCGAGCAGCGCCTGCCGCTTCTCCGCCGTGGACATCGACCCCGTGAGCAGCGTGATCTTGGTGGCCTGGTCGGAGGAACCCAGCTCCCCCGCGTTGCCCAGCGGGCCGAGCATCGCCCGCAGCGACCGGGCGTGCTGCGCCGCGAGCACCTCGGTGGGCGCCAGCATCGCCGCCTGCCGCCCCGAGTCCACGACCTGCAGCATCGCCCGCAGCGCGACGACGGTCTTGCCCGCGCCGACATCGCCCTGCACGAGCCGGTTCATCGGCAGCGGCTTCCCGAGGTCCTCCGCGATCTCGGCGCCCACGGACTTCTGCCCGTCCGTGAGCGGGAACGGGAGGATCGCGTCGAAGGCATCGAGCAGGCCGCCGGACCGGACCGGGCTCGGCGACGCCGGGCGGGCCATGGCGCGCTCCCGCTGCAACGACAGGGCCAGCTGCACCCCGAACGCCTCGTCCCACACCAGCCGCGCCTTGGCCGCGAACTGGTCCGCCTCCGACCGCGGCACGTGGATCTTGCGCAGCGCGGACCCCAGCGAGGCCAGCGTGCGCTCCTCCCGGATCGAGGCGGGCAGCGGATCCGTCGGGTCGTCGAGCACCGCGAGCACCTGCCGCACCGCCCGCGCGATGGCCTGCGACTTCAGCCCCTTGGTCGCCGGGTAGATCGAGATGAACGGCCGGTCGCTGTCCGACTCCTCGATGTCCTCGAACTCGGGATGGGTGAGCTGCAGGGTCGCCCTGCCGCCGGCCCGGAACACCGAGACGGTGCCGGAGAACATCAGCGTGGCGCCCACCACGATGAAGCTCTTGACCTGGTGCGCGTTGAAGAACGTGGCCGCGATCGTGGCGCCCTTGGCGTCCCGGATCGTGGCGTTGAGCAGGGTGCCGCGACGGCTGCGCATCTGCCGGGTGGTGGCGCTCGCCACCGTGCCGATCACCGTGACGTGCTCGCCGACCTCCAGGCCCGCGATGTCCGTGAGCTTGCCGCGCTCGACGTACCGGCGCGGATAGTGCCGCACGAGGTCACCGACGGTCGTCAGGTCCAGCTTGGCGAGCGCCTTGGCCGTCATCGCCCCGACGGCGTCGATCAGGGAGGTGTCCAGATCCACCGCACCCCGCGCCGATGATTCGCTCATTCCACCCCCAGCACCAGCGGGAAGTCGACCTGCCCGCCCCGGTGCACCACCACGTCCGCCTCCGGGTGCGTACGCCGCAGGTCCTCGACCAGCCGCTCCCCCAGGTCGGCAGGCGCGTCGGCCCCCAGCAGCGCGGTGACCAGCTCACCCCCACCCGTCAACATGCGGTGAGCCAACCACAGGGCCCCGACAGAAAGATCGGGGGCGATCAGCACGACCTCGCCCTCGCTCATCCCGAGCACCTCCCCGGGCGCGCAGTGACCCACCCACGTCAGGGCCTCCGCCTCGGCGACCACGAGCCCGCCGGTCCGGGTCCCCGCGGCCGCCTCGGCCATGGCGACGACGTCGTCCGCGGGGTTGCGGGACGGATCATGGACGGCGAGGGCGGACAGCCCCTGCGGCACGGACACCGTGGGCACCACCACGACCTCGCGCCCCGCGTCCCGGGCCTCCGCGGCGACCCGCCCGGCCAGCCCGGCCAGGCTGACGTCGCAGGTCAGCAACGCGACGTGCGCGGCGCCCGTGGCCTCGACCGCGGCGAGGAGCTCGCGGCCGCCGATCGCGTGTCCCGGCCGCGTCTCCAGCACGTCCGCCCCGGCCTCGCGGGCCAGCTGCGCGGCATCCGGACCCGCGATCACCAGCAGCACCGCCCGCGAGCGCAGGAAGCGCGCCCGGTCCGGCTGCCGCTCGTCGAAGCGGAGCACGGAGATCCGGTGCGGCCGGCCGGTCTCGACGCCCGCCTCGATCGCGGCGCCGACGTCCGAGCAGTGCACGTGCACGTTCCAGGTGCCGCTGCCGTCGCCGACCACCACCACCGAGTCCCCGAGCCCGACGAGCGTGCGGCGCAGCTCGTCGACCTTGTCGCCCGTGGTGCCGTCGAGCAGGTACATCACCTCGGAGTCGTACTCCGGCGATCCCGACTCCCGGACGGCGGTGAGCGCCGCCTTCTCCCGCACGACCACCCGGCTGCGGGCCGGGGACTCCCCGGAACAGGCCTCCACCAGCGCGTCGAACACGATCGCGACGCCCAGCCCGCCGGCGTCGACCACCCCGGCCCTCGCCAGCTCGGGCAGCTGCGTGGGGGTGCGGGCGACCGCGGCGTGCGCGGCGTCCGCCACGGCGAGCGGGCCGTCCGGCGCGGCGTGGGCGGCCGCGTCGAGCACCGAGAGCATGGTCCCCTCGAGCGGTTCGGCGACGGCGGCCCGCGCGAGCACGGCGGCCCGGCGCAGGCCCTCCGTCAGCCCCTCGCCGGCGGCGAGCGCCTCGGCCAGGCCGCGGAGCAGCTGCGAGAGGATGGTCCCGGAGTTGCCGCGCGCGCCGCGCAACGCGCCACCGGAGAGCGCGGCGGCCAGCTCGGCGACGGGCACCGCGCCCGCCGGGAGCGCGGCGGGGAGTGCGGCGACGCCGGACTCCAGCGTGAGCAGCATGTTCGAACCGGTGTCGGAGTCCGCGACCGGGAAGACGTTGATCCCGTCGAGCTCCCCGCGGTGGCGGCGCAGGCCCGTCGCGGCGGCCTCGACCCAGCGCCGCAGGAGGTCCTCGTCCAGGGCGTCGCGCACGCCGCCGACCCTACTGGGAGGGTGGTGTGCGGGCCCACGACACGGCCGGTTACCCTGGTCGACACGTGCCCCAGGATTCCTGGGCGCATTTTCTTGTCTGTCTACCCGAGGAGTGTCCGACGTGGCTGCCGTCTGCGACGTCTGCGGCAAGGGTCCGGGCTTCGGCATGTCCGTCTCGCACTCGCACCGCCGTACCCACCGCCGCTGGAACCCGAACATCCAGACCGTGCGCACCCGGAACGAGGGCGGCAACCGCCAGCGCCTCAACGTGTGCACGTCGTGCCTGAAGGCCGGCAAGGTCGCCCGCGCCTGACGCGAGCGTATGAGCAGGGCCGGCCCCGATGGGACCGGCCCTTTCTCATGTCCGCGCACGGGACGCCGCGGTCGCGGCGGACCGCGCCGATCAGGCCCCGAACCAGTCCTTGAGCCCCTTGCGGGCATGCCGGATCGTCAGCGACCCCATGCCCGCGCTCCCGGTGACCACCAGGTGCGGCCCGGACGAGGTCGGGGTGTGCGGGACCTTGGTCGACACCGAGCCCCACGAGGTCTTGACCCCGTCGACGTCCGCCGACCCGCCCGCCGGGAGGACGATCGTGACCGACCCCATGCCGGTGGCCACGTCGACGTCGATCCGCGGCGGTGTGGGCGTGGTGCTGAGGTCCAGGTGGATCGAGCCCATGCTCGTGGTCAGCCGCAGGCGCTCGGGCACCGGCCAGTCCCCGGTCCGCTTGATCGAGCCCATCTCCGTGTTGAGATGCACCTGCTCACGGGGCGGGACGGCGGGTACGCCGCCCGCGAGGGGGACGACGACGCCGGGACCGGGCAGGTCCGCGAGCGGCGGCTCGAGCTCGGCGAAGGTCTTGGCCGCGTACACGGCGTCGAGGCGCTCCTCCAGCTCGGTGAGCGTGATCCGACCCTCCCCCATGGCCGCGTGCAGGCGCTGCGCCGCGGCCTCGCGGTCGGCGTCGGAGATGCGGAGATGACCCCGGTCGCTGTCCACGCCCCGAGTCTAGGGGGTGTCCGGCGGACCCCACCGGGCCGCGACGCTCCCTCGGACACCGCCCCCGGACCGCTCGACCAGGGGCCCCGCGCGGGTTAGCCTCGCCCTCATCGGGTCGACCATGGGAGGCGCGGTGGGGCTGCGACTGTCGCTCGGCGAGCTGACGGTGATCCTCGGACCCGCCGTGGCCCGGCGCCGGCTGATGTCCCTGCTCAACGAGACGCGCACCCGCTGCGCGCAGGAGCACGAGGCCACCACGATCCGGCTCACCGCCCGGGTCGCGGATCCCGTCGACGAGCGGCTCGCCGCCCTCGACGACGCCGCGGACTCGACCGCCGCCCTCGTCCTCGTGGACCGGCTCACCGACGGCCTCGACGCCCGCGAACGCCTGCGCGTCCTGATCGCGGCCCGCCGGCTGGTCCACCCGGAGCGCGCGGTGCTGGTGGAGGACGCCGACCCGGTCGCCGCCCTCGCCCACGCCGACGGGGCCCTGCGGACGGACCGGGACGGCGCCGTCGTCCCCGAGCCGATCGACGACGAGGGCTACCTGGCGTCCTGAGCCCGGGTCAGGGCAGGCGCCAGTCGACCGGCTCGCCGCCGATCTCCTCCAGCATCTCGTTGGCGCGGGAGAACGGCCGCGAGCCGAAGAAGCCCCGGTCGGCCGACATCGGCGAGGGATGGGCGGACTCGATGATCGGGACGTCCACCAGCAGCGGCGCCAGGTTGCGCGCGTCGCGGCCCCAGAGGATCGCCACCATCGGGTCCGCGTCCCGCTCCACGAGCGCGCGGATCGCCTGCTCGGTGACGGCCTCCCAGCCCTTGTCCCGGTGCGACCCCGGCGAGCCCGGCTCCACCGTGAGGCACCGGTTGAGCAGCAGCACCCCCTGCTTCGCCCACGGCGTCAGGTCGCCCGACGAGGGCGCGGGGAAACCGAGGTCCTCGGAGTACTCGCGGTAGATGTTCGACAGCGAGCGCGGGATCGGCCGGGTCTCGGGCGACACCGAGAACGACAGCCCCACGGCGTGCCCCGGTGTCGGATAGGGGTCCTGGCCGACGATCAGCACCCGGACCTCGTCGAACGGCTGCTGGAAGGCGCGCAGCACGTTCGCGCCGGACGGCAGGTAGCGGCGCCCCGCGGCCATCTCGGCCCGCAGGAACTCCCCCATCTCCGCGACGACCGGGGCGACGGGCTCGAGCGCGCGGGCCCAGCCCTCCTCCACGACCTCGGCGAGTGGTTTCGGCATCAGGAGATCCTCCGCAGCTCGGCCCGGAAACGCCTGCCCCGCTCCACGTACGACTCGACCGCGTACGCGAACCGGCCCTCGGGCACCTCGTACCCCTCCCGCAGCCTCGCGGGCACCCCGATCGCCATCCGGCGCTCCGGCACCACGAAGTTCGGGGACACCACCGCGCCCGCGGCGACGACCGCGCCCTCGCCGACCTCGGCCCCGTTGAGCACGACCGACCCGGACGAGACCAGCGCGTGGTCGGCGATCGTGGCCGCCTCGATGTGGACGTTGTGCCCGACGGTCACCTCGTTGCCGATCAGCGTGGGCCGGCGCGCCGTGGTGTGGATGATCGAGCCGTCCTGGATGCTGCTGCGCTCCCCGACCACGATGTAGCCGTCGTCGCCGCGCAACACCGCGGTGGGCCACACCGAGGCGTTCGCCCCGAGCGTCACGTTCCCGATCACGACGGCGTCCGGATGGACGTAGGCCTCGGGATGGATGTCGGGGACCAGATCCCCCAGCGCGTAGACGGCCACGGAGGGTGAGCCTACTTTCGGTCCTCCGGCGTCTCCCCACGCCCCATGCGTTCCGCGAGTTCGTCGACGACGAGTGCGCCGCGGTCCAGCGTCCCGGTCCGGTAGGCCGAGCGGGCCACGATCTGGGAGATCACCGGTGCCGTGACCAGCTGGAAGATGATCACCAGGATGAGCGTGGCGGCGTTCTCGAACTCCAGCCGGACCGCCGTGCCGAGCAGGATCAGCAGCAGGCCGAGGGTCTGCGGCTTGGTCGCCGCCTGCAGCCGGGCGGGCAGGTCCGGCAGGCGCAGCAGCCCGAGGGCGCCGAGCAGGCAGGAGAGGGCCCCCGTGAGCAGGAAGAACGCCGAGACGACGTCCGTGACCGTCACGACGGTGCCCCCGCGACCAGAAGGACGTCGGCGCTCATCGGTGCCGCTCCCATCGCTCCACGAGCCGCGCGGCCGTGGCCGAGCCGACGAACCCGACGAGCGCCACCGCCGCCATGAGCGGGATCGTCGAGCCGTCCCGGTAGATCGCGATGTACACGGCGGACGCGGCCACGATCAGCACCACGAACACGTCCAGCGCGGCGATCCGGTCCAGCGTGCCGGGCCCCTTCAGCAGCCGGGCCACCGTGATCAGCCCCGCGGCACACAACATGCCCAGGACCAGGGCGAACACGATCGTCATGGCTCCCCCGCCCGATCACGCGGGGCCGCGGGCCCGAGCGCCCGCACCACGCGTTCCTGCAGCTTCGTCGACTGCCGGCGCACCCGCTCGGCGTCCCCCGGCGAGCGCATCCCGAGGGCGTAGACGTAGAGCAGCCCGCCGGGCCGGTCGATCTGCAGCACGAAGCTCCCCGGGGTCAGCGCCGCGGCGGCGGCGATCAGCGTGACGACGCGCTCGGACTCCGTGAGCAGCGGGACCGCGACGATCCCGGCCCGGGCCCGCCGGCCGCGCCGCAGCACCTCCCAGCTCACCTGCCCGCCGGACACGACCAGGTCGGCCAGCAGGAACCCGCCCAGGCGCAGCAGCGGCCACGGCCGCAACGGCAGCCGCACCAGCACCGGCATCGGGAACAGCGCCGTGACGATCACCGCCACCAGCACCCCACCGAGCACGATCTTCACGGACACGGTGCCCCACAACAGGACCCACGCGATCGTCAACCACACCAGCTGCGGCCAGCGCCTCCCCAGCCCGCTCATCCGAGCACCGCCTGCACGTACGGGGTGCGTTCCATCAGGTCCGTCCCGGCGCGGCCGGTGACCGCGGACAGCGGGCCCGCCGCGGCGGCGATCGCGACGCTCACGGCGATCAGCGCGATCGTGGCCGCGTACATGGGCCGCGACGTGCGCGCGGTGCCGACGACCAGCTCGTCCGTCGGGTCGTCGTCCGGCAGCGGCTCCTTCTCCGCGCCCCAGAACACCCGGACCCACACCCGCACCACGGCGTAGAGCGTGAGCAGGCTGGCCAGCACCACCACCCCGGCGACGGCGGCGGCGGCCGCTCCCCCGTCCGCACCGGCCTGCAGCAGCGCCAGCTTGGCCACGAAGCCAGAGGTCGGCGGGATGCCGGCGAGCGTGAGCGCGGGGACCGCGAACAGGATCGCCAGCCCCGGCGCGCGCTTGGCGAGCCCGCCCATCGCCTCGATCGACACCGTGCCCGTGCGGCGGGTGATCAGCCCGGAGACCAGGAACAGCGTGGCCTGCACCGTGATGTGGTGGACGATGTAGAGCGCCGTGCCGCCGGCGCCCCGCGCGTCGTCGACCGCCAGCCCGAACAGCATGAAGCCGATGTGGCTGACCAGCAGGAACGACAGCAACCGGTTGAGGTCGTTCTGCGCCAGCGCACCCAGCGCGCCCACGATCATGGTCAGCACGGCGAGCACCAGGAGCACAGCCGAGGGCCCGTTGCCGGGGAACACCAGCGTCTGGGTGCGCAGCAGCGCGTAGATGCCGACCTTGGTGAGCAGGCCCGCGAACAGCGCCGTGACCGGGGCGGGCGCGTTGGGATAGCTGTCCGGCAGCCAGAAGTGCAGCGGCACCATCGCCGCCTTGATGCCGAAGGTGACGATGGTCATCATCGACAGCAGGGTCCGCAGCCCCGGCGGCAGCTCGGCCACCCTCGCCGCGAGATCGGCCAGGTTGACCGTGCCCGTGGACGCGTAGACCAGCGCGATCGTGGTGAGGAACAGCAGCGACGACGCCAGGCTGATGATCACGTACGTCATCCCGGAGCGGATCCGCGCGGCGTTCACCCGTCTCGTGATCAGCACGTAGGACGCGGCCAGCATGATCTCGAACGCCACGAACAGGCTGAACAGGTCCCCGGTGAGGTAGGCGAGCGAGACACCCGTCGACAGCAGCAGGAAGATCGGGTGGAACGTGGTGCTGGCGGTCCCCCGGCCGTAGTCCGTGATGCGCTGGTCGATGGCGTAGACGAGCACGGCCAGCGTGACCACGGTGGAGACGAGCAGCAGCAGCGCCGACAGCCGGTCGGCCACCAGCACGATCCCGACGGGCGCCGGCCAGCCGCCCAGCTCGACCACCACGGGGCCGGCCCGGTCCGCCGCGACGAGCAGGACGGCGGCCACCGCGGACACCGCGGTGAGCACGACGATCCCGATGAGCCGCTGGAGGCGCGCGGAGCGGGAGGCCAGCACGGTGAGCGCGGCGCCGAGGATCGGCAGCAGCACCGGCAGCGTGACGAGAGTGCTCATCGGCCGGCCTCCGCCGGTTCGGCGGGTTCGGCGGGTTCATCCGACGCCGCCGCGGATCCCGGGTCCACGACGTCGTCCGGGCCGGTCGAGTCCTCCTCGAGGGACCCCTCGGGACGCTCGCGGGCCGCGACGCGGCGGTCCTCCACGTCGTCCTGCACCTCGTCCTTCCCGGTGAGCACCCAGCTGCGGTAGCCGAGCGCGAGCAGGTACGTGGTGAGCGCGAAGGTGATCACGATGGCGGTGAGCGCGAGCGCCTGCGGCAGCGGATCGGCGAACGTGCCCGGATCCGCGGTGCCGAGGACCGGGGCCCGCGCGGGCGGCCCGCCGGCGAGCTGCAGCAGCAGGTTGGCGCCGTGCCCGAGCACGACGATCCCGATCAGGATCCGCATGAGCGAGCGCTGCAGCAGCAGGTAGAAGCCCACCGAGTAGAGGACGGCGAGGACCACCGCCATCGCGACGTTGATCGTGATCACGGGCTCCCCTCCTCCCCGTCGCCGGCGGCGTCCCGCTCGATCCCGCTGCCCAGCGAGCGCAGCAGGTCCAGCACCACGCCGATGATCAGCAGGTACACCCCCAGGTCGAGGACCAGGCTCGACACGAGGTCGACGTGGCCGAGCACCGGCACGTCGAACGAGACCTTCGCGCTGGACAGCACCGGGCGCCCGAACGCCACCGGGGCGAGGGCCGTCGCGACCGCGAGCAGCAGCCCGATGCCCATCAGCACCGGCGGGCGCACACGCAGCTTCGACCCGATCTCCGCGCCCTCGGACCCCCCGCCGGCGATGTAGCGCAGCACGAACGCCAGCCCGGCCACGAGCCCGCCGGGGAACCCGCCGCCGGGCGCGTAGTGGCCCACGAACAGCAGGTACACCGAGAACACCAGCACGGTCGGGAACAGGAACCGCGCCGCGCCCTCCAGCAGCAGCGTGCGGTTGGTGCGCACCGGGCAGTCGCCCGAGAGCGTCCACTCGCCCTCCGGGGAGTCCCATTGTTCGAAGGGGACCTGTTCGAAGGGGACCTGCTCGCGCTCGGTCGTCATCCGAGGACCTCCTCCTCATGCTCGGGGGTCCCGGATCCCGAGGCGTCCTTGCGGTCGAACCGGGTGGCGAGCACGAGGCTCGCGGCGCCGGCCGCGGCGATCAGCAGGACGGTGATCTCGCCGACCGTGTCGAGCGCCCGGAAGTCGACGAGGATCGCGGCGATCACGTTGTCCGCGCCGGTCCGCGGGGCCAGCTCGACGTACTGGGCGCTCGCGGCCGGCGGCTGCTGGCGGGCGCCGCTGAGCACCACGCCCGCGACCGCCACGAACACCCCGGCGACGGTGGCCAGCACGGCCTTGCGGACCTGCACCGCGCGCCGCGGCCGGGTCTCCCGTTCCTCGAAGTGGGCGGGCAGCCGGCGCAGCACGAAGACGAAGGCGACCACGGTGAGCGTCTCGACGAGGAACTGCGCCAGCGCGAGGTCCGGCGCCCCGTCGACCACGAACAGCCCGCCGATCGCGTACCCGATGGCCCCGACCAGCATCACCGCGGTGAACCGCCGCCGCACCCGGGTGAGCGCGAGCGCGCACACCACGACCACGAGCCCCAGCGGCAGCTGCAGCAGCGACTGCACCGGCGCCTGGTTCTGCGGCCAGACCCCACCGGTGACCAGCGCGACGCCCGGCACCGCCAGCACCGTGAGCAGCAGGACCGCGAGGTAGACGGGCAGCGAGCCGGCCTGCAGCCGACCGGTGACGAAGGTCGCGGCCCGCTCCAGCCCGCTGACGACCAGCTCGTAGCCGCGCTGCGCGGACAGCGGATGGTGCAGCGCGCCGTGCAGGGCGGTGACGCGGGTGCGCTGGAGGTGCAGCGAGACGCCGACGACCAGGGCGACCAGCGAGAACAGCAGCGGCAGCGACAGCCCGTGCCACAGCGCGAGGTGGTACTCCTCCTCCACCGCGTCCGCCGCCGGGTAGGCGGCGGCGTAGGTGCCCGCGATGCCCCCCACCAGCGGCGGGACGCTGCCGAGTACCAGCCCGGCCGCCGCGGCGAGCCAGGTCGGCACGAGCAGACCGACCGCGGGGGTCCTGCACACCGTGGTCTCGACACCCGGCTTGGTCGCGAACGCCCCCCACAGGAAGCGCGCCGAGTAGGCGACGGTGAGGACCGAGCCCACGAGCAGGCCGATGCCGACGACCCAGTTGCCGTCGTGCACGAAGGCCTCGAACGCGGCCTCCTTGCCGAGGAAGCCGAGCAGGAACGGGATGCCGGCCATGCTCGCCGCGGCCAGCGTCGCGGCGACGGCCAGCCCCGGGAGGGTCCGCCCCAGACCGGACAGCGACCCGACCTCGCGGGTCCCGGTGACCTTGTCGACGATCCCGACGACCATGAACAGCGGCGCCTTGAACAGGCCGTGGGCCAGCAGCATCGTGAGCGCGGCGATCTCGCCGATCCGGTCCCCGGAGCCGAACAGCACCATCAGGAACCCGAGCTGGCTCACCGTGCCGAAGGCCAGCAGCCGCTTCAGGTCGGTCTCGTGCAGCGCGCGCCAGCCGCCGACCAGCATGGTGACCAGGCCGAGCACGGCGATCGGCAGCCACCACTCGACGCGGTCGGCGAACGCCGGCGACAGCCGCCCGACCAGCACGACCCCGGCCTTCACCATCGACGCGGCGTGCAGGTACGCGCTGACGGGCGTGGGCGCGGCCATCGCGGCCGGGAGCCAGGGGTGGAACGGGAACTGCGCGGACTTGGTGAGCGCCCCGACCAGGATCAGGACGATCCCGGTCGCGGCGAGGCCACCCGTGGGCGGGCTCGCGACGAGCTCGGAGATCCGGTAGGTGCCCGCGGACTCCCCGACGAACACGATGCCGAGCAGCATCGACAGCCCGCCGAACACCGTGACCAGCAGCGCCTGGACGGCCGCGCGGCGGTTGGCCCGGTGCAGCCCGCTCTGCCCCACCAGCAGGAACGACGCGATCGACGTCAGCTCCCAGAAGACGTAGAGGGTGAGCAGGTCGTCGGCCAGGACCAGGCCCAGCATCGCCCCGGCGAACGCGAGCAGCAGGGCCGCGTTGCGCGGGGCGTCCCGGCTGTCCTTGCCGAAGTACCAGGCGCTGTAGGCCAGGATCAGCGCGCCGAGCCCGCCGACCAGCACGATCATCACCAGGCCGAGCGCGTCGAGCCGGAAGGCGAACTCGAGGTGCAGCGTGGACGACCACGTGAGCGTCTCGCCCAGGCCCGGGCCCAGCGCCGGCCCCAGGTTCGCCAGCGCCCACACCAGCGTCGCGGCGGGCAGCACCGCGGCCACGCCGAACGCGGCGCGGCGGCTGCGCCGCGACACGAGCGGCAGCAGCGCGGCGACCACCAGGTGGGCGACCACGAGCGCGAGCACGACACCTCCGTCCCGACACCGGGACGGGGCGCACGCGGGGAGGCGGCCCGGCTCACGGTCGGGTCGAGAACTTCGGACAGATCGGATGCCGCGTGGGGACGGCGGCGAGGTCGATACTACCGTCGGGGGCCGACAGAAATCCCTCGCCGCGCGAGGGACCCGGCAACGCACGGTGTCCGCACGCCCCCGCCGGCCCTCGAACCGGGCCCACCGCACATCTCGCGGAGCTGCGATGTCGCCCCGCGACGACGACGGCCCGCCGCTCGAGCGCGATGCCCCACTCCAGCAGCGGGCCGAGGACCGTCGTCACGATCGTCCGCGAGTCGGCCCGCCGGGCCCAGCCCGACGTGCCGACCCGCGAACGGACTACTTCTGCTTGGCCTTCCGCCGCCAGGAGGTCAGGACCCGCTCCGTGTAGCCGTTGGGCTCGGTGCGGCCGGTGAAGACCAGTTCCAGGGCGGCCTGGAAGCTCTCGCTGCCCTCGAGGTCCTTCGCCATCGGCGGGTAGCCGGGCTCGCCCGCGTTCTGCTCGTCGACCAGGACGGCCATGCGGGCGAACGTGTCCCGCACCGTCTGCTCGTCGACCAGGCCGTGGTGCAGCCAGTTCGCGATCAGCTGCGACGAGATCCGCAGCGTCGCGCGGTCCTCCATCAGCCCGACGCCCTCGAGGTCCGGCACCGTGGAGCAGCCGATTCCCAGGCCCACCCAGCGCACGACGTAGCCGAGGATCGACTGCGCGCTCGTCTCGAGCTCGTGGGTCCGCTCCTCGGCGGAGAGCTCCCGGTCGAGCAGCGGCAGCGCGAGCAGCTTCGCGCGGTCCGTCTCGCGGCCGGCGAGCCGGTCCTGGACCGCGTGGACGTCCGTGCGCAGGTAGTGCAGCGCGTGCAGGGTGGCCGCCGTGGGTGAGGGCACCCAGGCGCAGTTCGCCCCCTGCTCGGGCTGGGATCCCTTCTGCGCCAGCATGTCCGCCATCGCGGCGGGCTTGGCCCACATGCCCTTGCCGATCTGGGCGGTGTGCGCGAACCCGGAGGCGAGCGCCACGTCGACGTTGCGGTCCTCGTAGGTGGTGAGCCAGGTCGAGGACTTCATGTCCCCCTTGGGGATCACCGGCCCGGCGGCGAAGCAGGTGTGGATCTCGTCGCCCGTCCGGTCGAGGAAGCCGGTGTTGACGAAGATGACCCGCTCGCCGGCGGCCGCGACGGCGTTGGCGAGGTTGACGCTGGTGCGCTTCTCCTCGTCCATGATGCCGATCTTGAGGGTCTTCGCCGGGAGGCCGAGCTTCTCCTCGACCGCGGCGAACAGCTCGACGGTCAGCGCCACCTCGTCCGGCCCGTGCTGCTTGGGCTTCACGATGTACACCGAGCCGGTGCGCGAGTTGGAGTACCGGCCCTTGCCCGCCAGGTCGTACTGCGCCGCGGCGGCCGTGACCAGCGCGTCGAGCACGCCCTCGGCGATCTCCGCGCCCTCGGCGGTCCGCACCGCGTCGGTGGTCATGTGGTGGCCGACGTTGCGCACCAGCAGCACCGAGCGCCCGGGCAGGGTCAGCGGCGCGCCGTCCGGGCCGGTGTACTCACGGTCCCCGTTGACGGTGCGGGTGAGCGTCTCGCCGCCCTTGTCGAAGCTCGCGGAGAGCTCGCCGGTCATCAGCCCGAGCCAGGTGCGGTAGGCCGACACCTTGTCCTCGCCGTCGACCGTGGCGACCGAGTCCTCGAGGTCGACGATCGTGGTGACGGCGGACTCCAGCACGACGTCCGCGACGCCGGCGTGGTGCTGCCGGCCCACCCGGTGCTCCGGGTCGATGGTCAGCTCGACGTGGAGCCCGTTGCGGCGCAGCAGGACCGATCGCTCGGTGAAGCCGGCGAACTGCGCCGCGTCGGCCAGGCCGGACTCGCCGGTGCCGGTGAACGCGACGAACCCGTCGGCCGACGCGACGTACCGCGTGACCTCCGCGTGCGAGCCCCGGGCCAGCGGGAACAGCTCGTCGAGCAGCTCGTCCGCGGCCTCGATGACCTGCGCGCCGCGCTTCTCGTCGTAGCCCTTGGCGAGCTCGTGGTCCTGCGGCAGCGCGTCCGTGCCGTAGAAGGCGTCGTACAGCGAGCCCCAGCGGGCGTTCGCGGCGTTGAGCGCGTAGCGCGGCACGGTCGCCGGGACGACGAGCTGCGGGCCCGGGATCTCGGCGATCTCCGGGTCCACCGCGCCGACCGAGATCGGGGCGGGTCCGTCGGCCGGGAGGAGATAGCCGATCTCGGTGAGGAACGCGGCGTAGGCGGCGGGGTCGCCGGGGCCCCCGGCGGCGTGCCACGCGTCGATCTGCGCCTGGAGCTCGTCCCGGCGCGCCAGCAGCTCGGAGATCCGCGGCGCGAAGCGCACCTGCAGGTCCGCGAGCGCGGCCCAGAAGTCCTCGGGGGCGAGGTCCAGGCCCGGAAGCAGCTCGCCTTCGACGAACTCCTTCAGCGCGGGGTCGACCTGCAGTCCGGCGGTCATCGGACATCCTCTCCTCGGGTTTCGGGGTCTTTTCTACCAGACGGAGTGACTTTTCCGCATCATGGAATGTAGAGTCCCCGCCATGGGTACCGAGAGACCTCGACGGGAGAACGCCGATCCGGTCGTCGACGCGGTCGTACCCAGCATCGCCGTCGACTTCGTCCCCGAGCCGGCCCACGGTCGCGGAGTGCAGTCTCTCGCGCGCGCCTTCGGCGTGCTGGAGACGCTCGCGGAGGCCGGCGGCGAGGCCGGGCTCTCCGAGCTCGCCGAGCGCACGGGGCTGGCCGTCGCCACGATCCACCGCCTCGTCCGCACGCTCGTCGACCTGGGTTACCTGCGGCAGCTGCCCTCGCGGCGCTACACGCTCGGGCCGAAGCTCGTCGGGCTCGGGGAGACGGCGGCACGGCAGTTCGGCCAGTGGGCGCAGCCGGTCCTCGCGGAGCTGGTCGCGCAGATCGGCGAGACCGCGAACCTCGCGGTGCGAGACGGGGACCAGGCCGTCTACGTCGCGCAGGTGCCCTCGCCGCACGCCATGCGGATGTTCACCGAGATCGGCCGCCGGGTGCCCGTGCACTGCACCGGGGTCGGGAAGGCGCTGCTCGCGGCGCTGCCGGCCGAGGAGTCCGCCGCGATCGTCGCCCGGACCGGGCTCCCCGCCGTCACGTCGACCACGATCACGGATCCGGGCCTCTTCGCCGCCGAGCTGGCCGCGGGCCGGGAGCGCGGGTACGTGCTCGACGAGGGCGAGCAGGAGCCCGGCGTGCGATGCGTCGCCGCCCCCGTCACCGGGCCGCACGGCTCCGCCGCCGTCTCGGTCTCGGGCCCCCGGTCCCGGATGGACGACGCCACGGTCGCCCGGGTCGCGCCGTTGGTCGTGGCCGCCGGCAAGCGTCTGGGGGCGTTGCTGGCGAGCGCCTGAACCCTCCCCGAACGGCCGGTTCCGAGCCGCTCCGCCCGCTGTCCCGTCCTAGGCTGCACGTCCCACCACGAGGAGGTACCCATGCCTCTCGATCCCGTCGCCCGCGCCGCGATCGTCGCGGCGCTGGCGCCCGACGAGGTCGTCGACGACCCGGTCCGCACCCGCGCCTACGAGTGCGACGGGCTGACCGGCTACCGGGTCCGGCCCGAGATCGTGCTGATCCCCCGCAGCGCGGAGGGCGTCGCCCGCGCGGTCGCGGCCTGCCACCGCAACGGGGTCCCGTTCGTGGCCCGCGGCGCCGGGACCGGCCTGTCCGGCGGGGCGCTGCCGGTCGCCGACGGGGTGGTGATCTCGCTGTCCCGGCTCACCCGGGTGCTGGAGGTCGACGTCGAGAACCGGCGCGCGGTCGTCGAACCCGGGGTGACGAACCTCGACATCACCACGACGGTCGCGCGGCACGGCCTCTACTACGCGCCCGATCCGTCGAGCCAGCAGGTGTGCACGATCGGCGGGAACGTCGCGGAGAACTCCGGCGGAGCGCACTGCCTCAAGTACGGCTTCACCACCAACCACGTGTATTCGATGGAGGTCGTGCTCCCGGACGGGTCGCTGGTCACCCTGGGCGGCGACACCTCCGAGCAGCAGGGCCCGGACCTGCGCGGGGTGTTCCTCGGGTCGGAGGGCACGCTCGGGATCACCGTGGCGGTCACTGTGAAGCTGCTGCGCACCCCGGAGACCGTGCGGACGCTGCTGGCGGACTTCCCGTCCGTCGCCGAGGCCGGCGAGGTGGTCAGCGACATCGTGGCCGCCGGGATCGTCCCGGCCGCCGTCGAGATGATGGACACCCTCGCCATCGAGGCCGCCGAGGAGGCCGTCCACGCCGGCTACACGGTCGGGACGCCGGCGGCGCTGGTCGTGGAGCTCGACGGCCCGATCGAGCAGTGCGACAGCGAGTTCGCGCAGGTCAAGGCGATCTGCGACGCCCACGGCTGCACCCGGCTGCACATCGCGGGCTCGCCCGAGGAGCGCGCCGCGATCTGGCGGGGGCGCAAGGCGGCCTTCGCGGCGGTCGGGCGGATCTCGCCGGACTACTTCGTGCAGGACGGGGTGGTCCCCCGCACCCGGCTGGCCGAGGTGCTGCAGCGGATCGCCGACATGGGCTCCGAGGCGGGCCTCCGCGTCGCCAACGTCTTCCACGCCGGCGACGGCAACCTCCATCCGCTGGTCCTCTACAGCGCGGCCGCCGGCGAGACCGAACGGGCCGAGCACCTCTCGTCGAAGATCGCGGAACTGTGCGTGGAGCTGGGCGGATCGCTCTCCGGCGAACACGGGATCGGCACGGACAAGGCCTGCTCGATGCCGACGATGTTCGGCGAGGAGGACCTGGCCGTGATGCAGCGGGTCCGGGAGGCCTTCGATCCGGCGGGGATCTGCAACCCGGGCAAGGTGCTGCCCACACCGCGGTTGTGCGGGGAGCGGCCGGGCAGGTACCGGGCGCATCCGCTGGAGGAGGCGGGAGTGATCGAGCGGCTATGAGGACCCTCGTGAAGCCGGAGTCCGTCGCGGACGCGCGCACAGCGCTCCTCGACACGTCCGGCACCGTCGCGATCGCCGGCGCGGGCACCGCCGCGGACTGGGCCGGGCGGCTCGGTGCCGTCGACACGGTGCTCGACGCGACCGGGCTCACCGGGATCGTCACGCACAACCCGGGCGACATGACCGTCTCCGTGCGGGCCGGGACGCCGCTGCGCGCGCTGCAGTCGGAGCTCGCACCGCACCGTCAGCACCTCTCCTTCGACGCCGCCAGGATCGATGCGGGCGCCACCGTCGGCGGGCTCGTCGCGACCGGGGACGCGGGGCCGTCCGCGCTGGTCCACGGCACCCTGCGGGACCTCGTGATCGGCACCACCGTCCTGCTGTCGGACGGGTCGGTGGCCCGCTCGGGCGGACATGTGATCAAGAACGTGGCCGGGTTCGACCTGGCCAAGCTCCTGCACGGCTCCTACGGCACGCTCGGCATGCTCACCGAGGTGGTCCTGCGGCTGCACCCGGTGCCGTCGGCCGTCGGCACGGTCGTGGTGGAGTGCCCGCTCGCGGAGGGGGCCCGGCTGGCGGGCGAGGTGCTCGCGTCGCAGCTGGAACCGACCGCGGTCGAGTGGCTCTCCAGCGGGCGGCTGCTGGTCCGGATCGACTCCACGGAGGAGGCCCTGGCGGCCCGCCTGGACCGGTTGCGGGCCCTGATCGGCGGCACGGTCGCCGATGACCGGCGCCCGCGACCGGAGAGCGACGGCTCCGGCGCCGCCGCGGTCACGAGCGGCGATCATGTCGCGGGTGGGCCGGATCCGGGAGCACCGGCCGGCGGCACCGCGCCGTGGGCCGAGCACGCGGCGCTGACCCGGGGCACGGCCGGCGAGGCGGTCCTGCGGATCGGGGTGAGGCCCACGCTGCTGCCCGGCCTGCTGGAGACACTGCCGGTGGGCGCGGTCGCGGCGGGGCTGGGGACCGGGGTGGCCACCGTGTCCGTTCCCGTCGGCGCGGTCGTGGCCGCGCACGCCGCGGTCCACGCGGCCGGCGGCACGAGCGTGCTCCGCACCCGTCCGGTGTCCGGGCTCGACGTCCCCGCCTGGGGACCGCCGCCGAGCGCGCTGGCCGTGCTCAGGGCCGTCAAGAAGCAGTTCGATCCCGGATCGCGGTTCGGTCCGGGCCGATTCGACCCGTGGGAGATGTGAGTTGTCCACGACACCGGCCGGCTCCGCCGAGACCAACCTCCCGCAGACGGGGCCGAGTGCCTTCGACCCGCATCGTCCGCCCGCCCGCGAGCTGCTCGACGACTGCGTGCACTGCGGCTTCTGCCTGCCCACCTGCCCCACGTACCAGCTGTGGGGCGAGGAGATGGACTCCCCGCGCGGTCGTATCTACCTGATGGACCTCGCCGAGAAGGGCGAGATCGGGCTCGACGGGCCGCTGCACGAGCACATCGACGCGTGCCTGGGCTGCATGGCCTGCGTGACCGCCTGCCCCTCGGGCGTCCAGTACGACAAGCTGCTGGAGTCGGTGCGGCCGCAGCTGGAGCGCAACGTCGAGCGGTCCCGCGCGGACCGGCTCTTCCGCGAGGCGATCTTCGCTCTGTTCCCGTACAAGCGGCGGCTGCGGCTGGCCGCGCTCCCCGGGGCGCTCTACCAGAAGCTCCCTGTGCTGCGGACGCTCGCCGCGAAGCTGCCGGAGCGGTTCGCCGCGCTCGAGTCGCTGCTCCCGCCGGTCACGGTGAAGGAGGCGTTCGCACGGCTGCCCGAGCGCACCGCCGCCGTCGGGGAGAGGCGCGGGACGGTCGCGCTGCTGTCCGGCTGTGTGCAGGACGTGTTCTTCCACCGGGTCAACGAGGCCACCGTCCGGGTCCTCTCCGCCGAGGGGCTCGACGTGCTCGTGCCCCGTGACCAGCAGTGTTGCGGCGCGCTCGAGCTCCACGCGGGGCGCGAGGAGCCCGCGCTGGCCCGCGCGAAGAGGACGATCGCGCGGTTCGAGGTGCTGGGTGTCGATCACGTGGTGGCCAACGTGGCGGGCTGCGGCTCGTCGATGAAGGACTACGGGCACCTGCTCTCCGACGATCTGGAGTGGGCCGAGCGCGCGGCCGCGTTCAGCGCGTCGGTGCGGGACGTGCACGAGGTCCTGGCCGACCTGTACGCCGCGGCCGGGCCGCGGGCGCCGCGCTCCCCCGTACCCGCACGGGTCGCGTACCACGACGCGTGTCACCTCGGACACGCCCAGGGGGTCCGCGACCAGCCCCGGGCGGTGCTGCGGAGCATCCCCGGGCTGGAGCTCGTCGACATCCCGGAGGCAGCGCTGTGCTGCGGCTCGGCGGGGATCTACAACATGATCAACCCGGAGCCCGCGAACGAGCTCGGGGCCCGCAAGGCGGCCAACGTGCGGTCGGTGGAGCCGGAGATCGTGGTGACGGCGAACCCGGGCTGTCTGCTGCAGATCGGGAAGCACCTGCGGGACGGCACGGGCGAGGAGCTGCCGCTGCTGCACCCGGTCCAGCTGCTCGACGCCAGCATCCGCAACGTCCCGGTGCCGCGAACCTGAGAACTGTCGGGGGTGCCCGTTAGCGTCGCGGACATGACGCGCACCGCCACCCCACTGTCCGAGCAGCTCACCTGGCACTGGCAGGCGCTGGTCCGGCCGAAGCTCGAGGGCCTCACGGACGAGGAGTACTTCTGGGAGCCCGCGCCGGGCTGGAACGTCCGGCCGGCCGGGTCGGGCGTGCCCGGCGCCCAGCAGGTCGGCGCGGGACCCTTCCGGATCGACTTCGCCTTCCCCGAGCCCGATCCCCCGCCGTTGACGACGATCGCGTGGCGGCTCGGGCACGTGATCGTCGGGGTGTTCGGGCAGCGGGCCGCCTCGCACTTCAGCGGGCCGCGGATGGACTACGACAGCGTCGAGTACGCCGGGACGGCCGCGGAGGCCCTCGCGCAGCTCGACCGGGCGTACGCGTCCTGGATCGAGGGGGTCGAGGCGCTCGACGCGGTGGGGCTGGCGCGCCCGTGCGGCCCGGCGGAGGGGCCGTTCGCCGAGTATCCGATGGCCGACCTGGTGCAGCACATCAACCGCGAGGCGATCCACCACGGCGCCGAGATCCTGCTGCTGCGCGACCTGTACCGGAACCGGCCGCTCGGCTGACCCGGGAACCCCTGCGCTATCCACCGCGTTATGTGAGAGTCGACTATCGGAAGACGCTCGCGGGGAGGCGGCATGGCAGGCACGACGGGGACGGTGACACCGGAGCTCCCGCTGCACATGAAGAGGCGGCGGTTCGATCCGGCACCCGAGCTCGGGACGATGCGGGACGAGGGCCGGATCACCAGGATCCGCACGCCGCTCGGGGCCGAGCCCTGGGTGGTCACGCGCTGGTCGGACGTCCGTGAGGTCCTCGGGGACGCACAGCGGTTCAGCAACGCCTGGATGCGCAGCCGGCCGATGCCCGGCATGGCGGAGCGCAGCCCGGAGGAGATCGCGACGCTCCGGGCGGGCAACCTGCTCACCTACGACCCGCCGGAGCACACCCGGCTGCGCCGCATGCTCACCGGCGAGTTCACCGGCCGCCGGATGCGCCGGCTCGAGCCCCGCGTGCACGAGATCGTGGAGTCCCACCTCGACGCGATGGAGCAGGCCGGGTCGCCGGCGGACCTGGTCGCGGACTTCGCGCTGCCGGTCCCGTCGCTGGTGATCTGCGAGCTGCTGGGCGTGCCGTACGAGGACCGGGCGGAGTTCCAGGAGCGGTCGGGGCGGCTGCTGAACCTGTCGGTCCCGATGGCCGAACGGGAGGCCGCCGGGGCGGAGCAGCGCGCGTACATGGCCGATCTCGTGGCCCGCGAGCAGGCCGGGCCGGGCGACGCGCTGCTCGGGACGCTCATCCGGGAGCACGGCGACGACATCACCACGGACGAGCTGATCGGCATCGCCGGGCTGCTGCTCATCGCCGGGCACGAGACCACGTCGAACATGCTGGGCCTGGGCACCCTCGCCCTGCTGGAGCACCCCGACCAGCTCGCCCTGGTGCGGGACGATCCGGAGGCGATCGGGCCGGCCGTCGAGGAGCTGTTGCGCTGGCTGTCCATCGTCCACTCGGGCACGTTCAAGGTCGCCACCGAGGACACGGAGATCTCCGGCACCCGGATCCCCGCGGGCGACCTGCTCCTGCTGTCGCTGCCGGCGGCCAACCGTGATCCGGAGCTGCTGGCGGACCCGGAGACGCTCGACGTGCGGCGGGGCACGCTGGGCCACGTCGCCTTCGGGCACGGCATCCACCACTGCCTCGGCGCGCCGCTCGCCCGGATGGAGATGCGGATCGCGTTCCCGGCGTTGCTGAAGCGCTTCCCGGACCTGCGGGTGGTCTCGGCAGACCCTGCGGAGGAGCGCTTCCGGTCGTTCACCGTCGTGTACGGCATGGAGAGCCTGCCGGTGACCTGGGGAGGGGCGCCATGAGCACGCTGAAGGCGAATCGGGATGTCTGCATCGGCGCGGGCGTGTGCGTGATGACCGACCACGCGGTCTTCGACCAGGACGAGGACGGGATCGTCACCCTGAGCTCGGCCGATCCCACGGTGGACGACGCGGTGCGCGGCGCCGTGGCCTCCTGCCCCTCGGGAGCGCTCTCCATCGAGGAGTGATCGTCCGGTTCGCCCGGTAGGTTGCGGCTGTGTCGGGCGAGGACAGGTCGAGCGGGGCGGTGCGCGGGGTCGCACCGGCCGCCGACCCCGGTGGGGGCCGGGCGGCTCCCGGGCAGCCGGCGAGACGGGTCCGCGCGGATGCCCGCCGCAACGCCGAGCGGATCGTCCGGGTCGCGCTCGCCGGGCTCGAGGAGGGCCCCGGCGACGGCAGCGGGAGCGGCGCGGGAAACGGCACCGGCCGGTTGCGCCTCCACGAGGTCGCGACCCGCGCCGGGGTCGGCGTGGCCACGCTGTACCGGCTCTTCGAGAGCCGGGAGGGCCTGGTCCGCGCCGCCTGGGCCACCTTCGTCGACGAGGAGCTGACGCCGCTGGCCGAGGCCGCGGTGGTGGAGATCGGCGGCGACCCGGGCGAGGTCCGGCCGTTCGCCCTCCCCTCCGACGCCGCCGGGCCCCGCACGACGGGGCCGGCGGGGGGAGCCGAGCGAGCCGGCGGGACCGACCGGGCCCCGGGCCAGGACGGCGATCCCGGCGGGCGGGGTCCCGACGGGATCGCCGCCGCCGCGCTCCGGCGCGCCCTGGGTCGTTCCCTCGACGCCCTGGCCGCCCACCAGGGTCTCCTCGCCGCCGCCCGCGAGACGAGCGCGATCCGGGTCGAGAGCGTCTTCGGCTACCTGGCCGCGCTGCGCGAGGTGCTCGGCGCCGCCCAACGCGAGGGCGGCGTCCGCGCCGATCTCACGGTCCGCGACCTCGGCGCCGTCCTGATCATGGCGCTGGCGACCGTGCACCCGGCCGATCCCGCCGGCGACGACCGCCGCCGCGCCCTGCGCCTGCTCCTCGACGGCATGCGTCCCGGCACGGGCCCGCTCCCCCCGCCCTCCCCGGGGGCGCTGCTCAAACCGGATGCCGATCATCCGGACGCCTGACACCCTGGCCGGGTGCGACGCGAGATCGACGAGTTCCAGATCGACGACGACCCGGCCCGGCTGGACCGGGACGCCGTCTGGGCCTGGTTGTCCACGCAGGCCTACTGGGGCCGGTGGCGCCGGCGCGAGCACCTCGAGACCCAGCTCGACACGGCCTGGCGGGTCGTCGGCCTGTACCGCGGCGACGAGACCCTCGGCTCGGCCCGCGCCGTGTCCGACGGGGTCTCGTTCGCCTACCTCGCCGATGTCTGGGTGGATCCGTCGGTCCGCGGCCGCGGCCTGGGCGTCGCCCTGGTGGGGGCGATGCTCGACGGCGGGCCCGGCCTGCGCTGGACCCTCCACACCGCGGACGCCCACACCCTCTACGAGCGCTTCGGCTTCCGCCCCCCGGACACCACGGCCCTCGAACGCCCCGCCGACCCCACCCTCCTCACCTGAACCCACCGACCCGCGAGTCGGCACTTTCGGGAGCCTGAAACACACGTTCACGACGTCCCCCGGTCTCATGGACCACCGTGTGATCACCCGCCCGGTCGACGCGGACGCGTGCCCGAACAGCTCACCACCCTTCCCACCATGAACCGCACCGGAGAGGAGAACGCCGTGTCCCGCACCGAGGTGCTCCGCGAGGACGACGGGGAGCTGATCGGGTTCGTCGAGCCCGACCCCGCGACCGGCGCCTGGCGCGCCCTCTCCGTCTTCGGCGGGCTGGTCGCCACCACCCCCGACGAGGAGTCGGCAGCGAACGAGCTGCGGTCCCGCGGCCTGTCCGTCCTCGCCGAGACCTGGTGGCTCCGGGGCGAGCCGGTCGTGATCCTCGAGGCCAGGCCCGGGAAGGTCGTGGCGCGGGTCGGTGGGATCCCCTCCCTCGCCGTGTCGGCCGGGGACGTCCCGGACGGCCACATCCGCGTCACGCTGGCGGACCCGGAGATCGGCGAGCTGACGCTGCTCCGGCCCTGACCCCGCGAACGACACCGGGGTCCGAGGCGACACCGCAGGTCAGCGGGGGTCGTGAGTGGTCGTGCCCCCTCCAGGTGGCGTCATCCTCACAGGGATTAGCGTCGTACGGCGTGAGCACGTCCCCGACTTATCCCGCCGCCGAGCGGCTCGACCTGGTCGAGCACCTGCACGGTCGCGCGGTGCCCGATCCGTACCGGTGGCTCGAGGATCCCGAGGACCCGCGGACCCGGGAGTGGTCGGCCGCGCAGGACGAGCTGGCCCGGGGCCGGCTCGACGCGCTGCCGGGTCGGGACCTGCTCGAGGCGCGGCTGCGGGAGTACCTGTCGGCCGGGTCGCTCTCGGTGCCGCTGTGGCGGGCCGGGCGGCGGTTCTTCTCGCGGCGTGAGCCCGGGCAGGAGCACGCGATCGTGCTGCTCCGGGAGCCCGACGGCACCGAGCGGCCCCTGCTCGACCCGGTCGCGCTCGACCCGACGGGACTCACGACCGTCGACACCTGGGTGCCGGACCTGGAGGGCCGCCGCCTCGCCTACCAGGTCTCGCGGGGTGGCGACGAGCAGTCGGTCCTGTACGTGCTCGACATCGGCTCCGGCGAGATCGTCGAGGGGCCGATCGACCGCTGCCGGTACTCCGCGGTGGCGTGGCTGCCGGGTGGCGAGGAGTTCTTCTACGTCCGCAAGGTGGCACCCGGGGAGGTCCCGGAGGGCGAGGAGGACTTCCACCGCCGGATCTGGCGGCACCGCGTGGGCAGCCCTGCGGACAGCACCGACGTGCTCGTCGAGGCCCCGGGGCTCTACGAGGGCCACACCTACTACGGCGTGCGGGTGTCCCGCGACGGGCGCTGGCTCGTGGTCAGCGCAAACGTGGGTACCGCGCGGCGCGACTCCGTCTGGGTCGGCCCGGTCGGCGGCGAGCTGACGACCGTGCTCACCCAGGCCGACGACGTCCAGGCCGCCTGCTGGGTCGAGCGCGACGGCCGCCTCTACGTCCACACCACCGACGGCGCCCCGCGCGGCAAGCTCGCCGTCGCCGATCCCGAGCATCCGCAGCGGGAGAACTGGCGCGATCTCGTGCCCGAGGACCCCGGCTCGGTGCTCGAAGGGGTCCGCTGGCTCGAGCAGCAGACCCCGCAGCTGATCCTGGCCCGCGCCCGGCACGCCGTCGCCGAGCTCGACCTCCACGGGTTCGACGGCGAGAAGCAGGGCACGATCCCGCTGCCCGGCACCGGCTCGCTGACCGGCCTGACGGTCCCGGACCGCGACACCCCCGACCAGCAGGGGAAGGCCTGGATCGGCTGGACGGACCTGGTCACCCCACCCCAGGTGCACCGCTACGAGGCCGGGACCACGGTCCTGGAGTCCACCGCGCCCGGGAAGGTCACGCCGCCGAAGGTCCGCTCCGAGCAGCGCGAGTTCACCTCGAAGGACGGCACGACCGTCCGGATGTTCGTCGTCACCCCGGATCTCCCCGACGCGGGCGGCCCCTTCCCCACCCTCATGACCGGCTACGGCGGCTTCGCGATCACCCGCGAGCCCGCGTACACGTCGTCCGCCCTCGCCTGGGTCGCGGCCGGCGGCGCCTACGCCCTGGTCGGGCTGCGCGGCGGCAGCGAGGAGGGCGAGGCCTGGCACCTCGCCGGCAACCGGGCGAACAAGCAGAACGTCTTCGACGACTTCCACGCCGCGGCCGAGGACCTGCTGCGCAGCGGCACCGCGAGCCGGGTCGGCATCCAGGGCGGCTCCAACGGCGGCCTGCTGGTCGGCGCCGCCCTCACCCAGCGCCCCGAGCTGTACGCCGCGGTCGTCTGCTCCGCACCGCTGCTCGACATGGTCCGGTACGAGGAGTTCTCGTTGGGCCGCACCTGGAACGACGAGTACGGCACCGCCGCCGACCCGACCGAGCTCGGCTGGCTGCTGGCCTACTCGCCGTACCACCACGTCCGCGAGGGCACGGCGTACCCGCCCACCCTGTTCACGGTGTTCGACTCCGACACCCGCGTCGACCCGCTGCACGCCCGCAAGATGTGCGCGGCACTGCAGCACGCGAGCACCGGCGGGGAGGTTCTGATCCGCCGGGAGACCGACGTCGGCCACGGCGCCCGCTCGATCTCGCGCACCGTCGCGCTGTCCGTCGACACCCTCGCCTTCCTGGCCCTCCACACCGGTCTGGAGCTGACATGAGCGTTCTGGGCGACGCCCCCGCCTGCGCCGCCGAGACCGGGAGCTGGTGTGCCCGCTTCTGGTCCTGGACGCACAGCGACTTCCTCTCCACCTCCGCCGACAGCCTGGTCGACGGCACCTTCCGGGTCGTGCTGATCATCGTCATCGGCCTCGTGGTGCGCTCGCTGCTGCACCGCGCGATCCGCCGGGTGGTCGACGGCGCGGCCGGCGGGCGGCTGTCGAGGCTGCTGGGCCGGGCCCCGAGACGGATCCGGCCGAGCACCGTCGTGACGGCACGTCGCGCCCAGCGGGCCCAGACGATCGGCTCGGTGCTGCGCTCGATCACCTCGGCCGTGGTGCTGCTCATCGCCGCCGTGATGATCCTGGCCGAGTTCGGCGTGGCCCTGGGCCCGATCCTGGCCAGCGCCGGGATCGTCGGCGTCGCGGTGGGGTTCGGCGCGCAGAACCTGGTGCGGGACTTCCTGTCCGGCATGTTCATGCTGCTCGAGGACCAGTACGGCGTGGGCGACATCGTCGACCTCGGCTCGGCGACCGGCACCGTCGAGGCCGTGGGCCTGCGGATCACCACGATCCGGGACCTCAACGGGACCGTCTGGTACGTCCGCAACGGCGAGATCCTGCGCGTGGGCAACAAGAGCCAGGGGTACGCCGTGGCCGTGGTCGATCTCCCGCTGGCCCACCAGGCGGACATGGCGGACGCGTCCGAGCTCGCCGGGCGGGTGGCCACCGAGCGCGTCAAACAGGACGACCTCGCCGCCGAGGTGCTGGAGGACCCGCAGGTCCTGGGAGTGGAGAAGGTGACGGCCGAGGGCGCGACCCTGCGCCTGACCGTCAAGGTCAATCCCGGCAAGCAGTGGCTCGTGCAGCGCGCGCTCAACGCCGCGATCACGGACGCGTTCGACGACGAGCACGTCCCCCGCCCCAACCCGATCGGCCTCGGCGGGAGAGGATGACGTCGTGAGCTCGCCGCAGAACTTCTACGCCGAGGTCGGTGGGGCGGAGACGTTCCACCGGATCGTCCACCGCTTCTACGAGGAGGTGGCCGCGGACGAGGTGCTGCGCCCGCTCTACCCCGAGGAGGACCTCGGCCCCGCCGAGGACCGGCTGCGGATGTTCCTCGAGCAGTACTGGGGCGGCCCGCGGACCTACTCCGACCAGCGCGGCCACCCGCGCCTGCGGATGCGGCACCTCCCGTTCAAGGTCGGGCCCATCGAGCGGGACGCGTGGCTGCGGGCGATGCGGGTGGCCGTCGACGACGCGGGGCTCGACGAGCCGCACCGGGCGCAGCTCTGGCAGTACCTCGAGTACGCGGCGGCGAGCATGCAGAACTCGGAGTTCTGAGCGTGGCTCCGAACCACCCCTGAGTACGGAGCGTCACCATGTCAGGGGCAGAGATCGGCCGCGCCGTTTGGCATGATGGCGTCTTGTGCGAGGTGACGGGCGGTGGTGGGAATCGGCCGTCGTCTACCAGATCTACGTGCGTAGTTTCGCGGATGCGGACGGTGACGGGATCGGGGACCTCGCCGGGGTCCGCAGCCGGTTGGGCTATCTGGAGCTCCTGGGCGTCGACGCGCTCTGGCTGAGCCCCGTCTACCCCTCCCCCCAGGTCGACCACGGATACGACGTGAGCGACCCCCGGGACGTCGATCCGGTCTTCGGCGACCTCGGGGATCTCGACGGCCTGATCGCCGACGCCCACGGCCACGGCATCCGGGTCCTCCTGGACATCGTCCCCAACCACACGTCCGATCAGCACGAGTGGTTCCGGGCGGCCGTCTCCGCCGCGCCCGGGAGCCCCGAGCGGGCCCGCTACCACTTCCACCCGGGCCGCGGCCCGAGGGGCGACGAGCCGCCCAACAACTGGCGCAGCGTGTTCGGCGGCCCGGCCTGGACCCGGCTGACCCGCACCGACCCGGACGATCCGGAGGCCGGCGAGATCCCGGACGAGTGGTACCTGCACCTGTTCACGCCCGGCCAGCCGGACCTGGACTGGAGCAATCCGGAGGTGTGGGCGGACCTGGAGAAGACGCTGCGGTTCTGGTCGGACCGCGGCGTCGACGGCTTCCGCATCGACGTGGCCCACGGCCTGGCGAAGGCCGCCGGTCTGCCGGACGACCGGCGCCAGCCCGGCTGGACGCCCGTCGCGGACGGCCTCCCCGATCCGCGGTTCGACTCCGACGAGGTGCACCAGGTGCACCGCGGCATCCGGGCCCTGCTCGACCGCTACCCGGAGCGGATGGCGATCGGCGAGGTGATGGTCGGCGACGACGAGCGCTGGGCCCGGTACGTCCGCCGCGACGAGCTGCACCTCGCCTTCCACTTCGCGCTGCTCGGGGCCGGTTTCGACGCCGCCGCGATCCGGGACGCGATCGACCGCACCCTGGAGGCGGTGGAGGCGTCGGGGGTGCCGGCGGTGTGGACCGTGGCCAACCACGACGTCTCCCGCCCAGCGACCCGTTACGGCGATCCCGCGCGGGCCCGGGCGATGGCGCTGGTGGTACTCGCCCTGCCCGGTACCGCCTACCTCTACAACGGCGAGGAGCTCGGCCTGCCGGACGTCGACCTCCCCACCGACCTCGTCCAGGACCCGGGCCGCGACCAGGGGCGGATGCGCGACACCGCCCGCGTCCCGATCCCGTGGGAGGGCGAGGGCCCCGGCTACGGCTTCACCACCGGCACCCCGTGGCTGCCGATGCCCGAGGAGTACGGCGCCCTGACGGCCGCGTCCCAGCTCGAGGACCCGGACTCGACGCTCTCGCTCTACCGCCGCGCGATCGAGCTCCGGGCGACGCATCCGGCCTTCGCGGGGGACGACGTGGAGTGGTTCGGCGCCCCCGAGGGCTGCCTCGCCTTCCGCCGCGCCGGCACCACCCTGGTCTGCGCCCTCAACGCGGGCACCCATCCCGTCCCCCTCCCCCCGGGAGACGTCCTCCTCACCAGCGCCCCCCTCACCGAGCAGGGCGAGCTCCCCCCGAACAGCGCCGCCTGGCTCGCCTGACCCGGGCTGCGGTCGGGGGAAGCCGCGGTCGGGTGAGGCTGGGGTCAGGTGAACAGCGGCAGGGCGGTGACCCGGCGGCGGACGACGGCGCCGAAGCGGGCGTCGAGGCGCATCCAGCTGCCGGTCGCCGAGACCCGGACCTTGCCCGGCACCGCGCCCGTGTCCGCGCCGCCGAGGAAACCCATGCCGGACAGCGCGAACAGGGCCCGCATCGGGACGGCGACCTTGCCCTTCACCGAGTCACCCGAGACCGTGAGGACGGTCTGGTCGAGCAGGGAGGCGGGCGGGCCGAGCGGGCCACCGTGCTCCCGGGCCAGCGCGAGGCCCCGCTCGGTGAGGGTCTCCAGCTCCGCGGCCGGGATGTCCTCGACGAGCGCCCAGCCGTCGTCGGGCGGGAGGGTGCCGGCGAAGAGCCCGCCCGGGGTCAGGGTGAGCTCGTCGGCCCGTTCGATCTCCAGCGCCGTCAGCAGGACGGCGCCGGGCAGGGTGAGGTCGTCGGGCTCCATGGTCCCGGCGACCGAGCGGGTGGCCAGCACGTCGAACGGGGTCGGCGCCCAGGCCGTCACCCGGTTGCCCAGTACCGTCCTCGAGGCCCGGAGCCGGACCGCGGCGCTCTGGTCGAGGCGGACGAGACGGGCGGTGAACGCGCCGAGGTCGGCCCGCTCGGCGGGCTCGGCGAACCGGAGCGTCACGACGTCGTCCAGCGCTGCAGCCAGGTGCGTTCGTCGACCGTGAGCCGGCGCGGCCGCTGGCTCTCCAGGTCGAAGACGGCCATCCGCGTCTGGGCCGCGACGGCGATCGTATCGCTCTCGTCCGGGCCGGAGTGCATCGCGTAGTCGATCATGAACGACGCCGCCCGCACCCCGCGCACCTCCATCGCGACGCGCAACGGCTCCGGCCGGTACCGCACCTGCCCCCGGTACTCGACGGACAGCCCCGCCACCAGCAGCCCGCCGGCGAAGGAGCGCACGTCCGCCTCCGCCGCCGCGGTGAAGACCATCGCGACCCGGGCCTCCTCCAGCAGGGTCACCGCCATGGCGTGGTTCAGGTGCCGGTAGGCGTCCTGATCCGTCCAGCGCATCGGGACGTGAGCGACGAAGGGGGGCACACCGCACAGCCTCTCAAACGGCTGTGATCAGGGCGGCGGCCACCTCCTCGGGATACGACAGCGCGTTGAGGTGCCCACCCGGCAGCGCGACGACCTCCCCGCCGTCGATGCCCAGCCGCTCGCGGGCCACCCGGCGCTGGAAGGCGAGCGGGAAGAGCCGGTCGTCGCGGGCGGCGAGCACGGTCGTCGGGACCGTGGGCCAGGCCGTCAGCGGGTACGGGTCGGCGAACGAGTGGTCGGACTGCGGCCGCCCGCCCTTGCGCACCTCGGCGGCGAGCTCGGGCGACATGTCGTGCAGGAAGTCGCGGTCCAGGTCGAAGTCGGTGAACCCGGCCTCGGCCCGCGCCTCCTCCTGCCGGGTCGCCTTCCACCACTCCCCCGCCGTCTCGCCGGGCGCCGGGATCATGGGGTTGACCAGCACGATCGCGCTCGCGCCTGGCACCAGTGGGGCGAGGAACGCCCCCATCGACTGGCCGACGACCACGGCGCCGGGCCGCGTGGCCGCCCGCGCGATCTCGGTGTACTCGGCCCAGCCGGCCGTCTCGTCGTCCGCGGGCAGGTCCACGGGGATCGCCTCGTGGCCGCGCGCCTCGAGCAGCGGCACGACCCTGTGCCAGAACCACGGTTCGCCGCCCGCGCCGGGCAGCAGCAGGAACGTCGTCATGCCCCTTATGACGGCTGCGGTGTCAGGAACTCATCGGGCGAGCCCGCGCAGCTGCCGCGACACCACGGACAGCGTGGCCAGGTCGAGCTGGCCCGCGCTCGCGATCTCCTGCAGCCCCGTGCGCGCCCGCGCCAGCCGGGAGGCGTTGGCGTGCTCCCAGGCGGCGATCGCCTCGTCGACCGACGTGCCGGGCGCGGACTCGCGCAGGGTGTCCAGCGTGATCGCGCGCAGCGAGCCGTAGAGGTCGTCGCGCAGGGCGAGGCGGGCGAGCTGGTGCCAGCGGTCGCCGCGCGGCAGCGCCGTCACGGAGTTCTGCGCGACGTCGATGCCCAGGTGGTCCGACAGCGCGAAGTACAGCCGCGCCACCTCCTCGGGCTCGCGCGTCTCCCCGTCCCGCTCGGACAGCTCCACCAGGTCCACGACGTCGAGCAGGCCGTAGGCGTGCAGCGAGGTCGCCGCGCGCGCGGCCAGCTCCTCCGGCACGCCGTCGGCCAGCATCGCCTCGATCTGCAGCGAGACGGCCTCCCGCTCGCGCCCGATCAGCAGCTCCGGGATGTGCCGGCGCAGCGTGCGGACGTGCCCGGCGAACCGCGCCGCCTCCGCCCCCACCGCGAGCGGCTGCGGGCGGTTGGACAGGAACCAGCGCGACGCCCGGTCGAGCAGCCGCCGCGACGCCAGGACCAGACGGTCCTCCACCTCGACGGGCAGGTTCTCCTCGCGGATACGGTGCCACAGGGCCCGCAGCGCGTACACGCCCGTGACGACCGCGTAGGCCCGGACGGCGTCGGACGGCCCGGCCCCGGTCTCCTCGGCCAGCCGGAAGGCGTAGGTGATGCCGGCGCCGTCGACCATCTCGTTGACCAGCCGGGTGCCGAGGATCTCGCGGCGCAGCGGGTGCTCGGCGATCGCGTCGGCGAACCGGGTGCGCAGCGGGTGCGGGAAGTACTCGGGCAGCCGCGGGGCGAACGCGGCGGCCTCGGGCAGGTCCGTCTCCAGCACCCGGTCGGTGAGGTCCAGCTTGACGTGCGCGATCAGCGTGGACAGCTCGGGCCCGGTCAGCCCGGCGCCGGCCTCCTCGAGCGCCGCGAACCCCTTCTTGTCCGGCAGGACCTCCAGGGCCCGGTTCAGCCCGGTGCGCTCGACGAGGTCCGTGACGACGCGGGCGTGCACGTTGGCCATCTCGCGGGCGTGGCTGCGGGAGACCCCGAGCACCGCGTTCTGGTCCGTGTTGTCGTGCAGGACCAGCGCGGAGACCTCGTCCGTCATCTCGGCGAGCAGCGCGTTGCGGTCGGCGTGCCCGAGCTCGCCGTCGGCCACCAGGCCGTCGAGCAGGATCTTGATGTTGACCTCGTGGTCGCTGCAGTCCACGCCCGCGGAGTTGTCGATCGCGTCCGTGTTGATCCGGCCGCCGGCGCGGGCGAACTCGATCCGGCCCTTCTGGGTGAGCCCGAGGTTGCCGCCCTCGCCCACGACCCTGACGCGCAGCTCGCCGCCGTCGACACGGATGCCGTCGTTGGCCTTGTCGCCGGCGTCGGGGTGGGTCTCGGTGGCGGCCTTGACGTAGGTGCCGATGCCGCCGTTCCACAGCAGGTCCGCGGGCGCGAGCAGGATCGCGCGGATCAGCTCGGGCGGGCTGAGCCTGCTCACGTGCGCCTCGAGGCCGAGCGCCCGGCGCATCTCCGGCCCGATCGGCACCGACTTCGCGGTCCGCGGCCACACCCCGCCGCCGGCGCTGATCAGGGACCGGTCGTAGTCGTCCCAGCTCGACCGCGGCAGCGCGAACATCCGGGTGCGCTCGGCGAACCCGCGGGCGGCGTCCGGGTCCGGGTCGACGAACACGTGCCGGTGGTCGAACGCCGCGACCAGCCGGATGTGCTCGGACAGCAGCATCCCGTTGCCGAACACGTCGCCGGACATGTCCCCGATGCCGACGACCGTGAACTCCTGGGCCTGGGTGTTCACGCCCAGCTCCGCGAAGTGCCGCTTGACGCTCTCCCACGCGCCCTTCGCGGTGATCCCCATGGCCTTGTGGTCGTAGCCGACGGAGCCGCCCGAGGCGAACGCGTCGCCGAGCCAGAAGCCGTAGCCGGCGGCGACGTCGTTGGCCACGTCGGAGAACTTCGCGGTGCCCTTGTCCGCGGCGACGACCAGGTAGGAGTCGTCGCCGTCGTGGCGCACGACGTCCGGGGGCGGCACGGTCGCCCCGCCCACCAGGTTGTCCGTGACGTCGAGGAGCCCGCTGATGAACGTCCGGTAGCAGGCCTCGACCTCGGCCGGGTCCGGCTGCGCGGCCCGCACCACGAACCCGCCCTTGGCCCCCACCGGCACGATCACGGCGTTCTTCACGGCCTGCGCCTTGACCAGCCCGAGGATCTCGGTGCGGAAGTCCTGCGGGCGGTCCGACCAGCGCAGCCCGCCGCGCGCCACCGGCCCGAACCGCAGGTGCACGCCCTCGACCCGCGGCGAGTACACGAAGATCTCGAACCTCGGCCGCGGCGCCGGCATGTCCGGCACCTGCGACGGGTCGATCTTGAACGAGAAGAACGCCCGGTCGCGGAACCAGTTGGTGCGCAGCGTCGCGGTGATCATCGCCAGGAAGGCGCGCAGGATCCGGTCCGCGTCCAGCCCCGTGACCTCGTCGATCAGGCTGGTGACGACGGCGTGGGCGGCCTCCGTCTGCTTCTCCCGTTCCTCGGTGGCCGGGTCGAACCGGGCGCGGAACAGGTCGACGAGCCCGCGCGCGACCTCGGGCTGCGCGAACAGCACGTCCGCCATGTAGGCGATGCCGAAGGTCGACCCGACCTGGCGGAAGTAGCGGGCGTAGGCGCGCAGCACGGCGATCTCGCGCCAGTGCAGGCCGGCGCGCAGCACCAGCGCGGAGAAGCGGTCGGCCTCGGCGTCGCCGGCCCAGGTGGCGCGGAAGGCCGAGCAGAAGTCGAGCTCGAGGGCGGCCTCGTCGCGGCCGGGGGCGGTCTCCGAGGTGATCCGCAGGCCGAAGTCGTAGAGCCAGCACCGCCGCCCGTCGGGGCGGGTGAACTCCGACGGATGCTCGTCGACGACCTCGACGCCGAGGTGCTGCAGGACGGGCAGCACCCGGCTCAGGGTGACCGGGGCGTCCAGGTAGAGCGTGAGCCGGCGGCCGGTCTCGTCCCGGTACAGGCGGACGTCGAAACCGGTCCCGCCGTCGTCCCTGCCACCCAGCGCCAGGATCCGGCGCAGGTCCTCCACGGCGCGCTCCGGCGTGACGCCCGCCTTGTACGACTCGGGGATCCCGGCGAGCAGGCCCGGCACCGTCGTGGCCGTGGGCCCGAGCCGGTCCACGAGCTTGTCGTCCCAGGTCCGGACGGCCTCGGTGAGCTCGTCCTGGAGCTGCTGCGGGTCCGGCGTGGCCGGCCGGGCGGCCGGGTCCGTGTGCACGGTGAAGTGCACGAGGGCGTAGCTCGCCTCGCTGACCCGGGCGGTGTAGTCGACCCCGGTGCCGCGCAGGTTCTGCCGCAGCACGTCGGCCATCCGCAGCCGGCTCGTCGTCGTGTAGCGGTCGCGGGGCAGGTAGACCAGCGCCGAGACGAACCGGCCGTGCGGGTCCGGGCGCAGGAACACCCGCACGGCGCGGCGGCCGGCCAGGTTGAGCACGCCCAGCGCGGTGTCGTGCAGGAACTGCTCGCTCGCGCTGAACAGCTCCTCGCGCGGCATCTGCGAGAGGACCTCGAGCATCTGCTGGCCCGAGTACGACCCGAGCGGGAAGCCGGCCCGGCGGATCGCGCGGCGCACCCGCCCGGCGACGACGGGGATGTCGAGCACGCTCTCGTTCATCGCCGCGACGGTGAGCATGCCGAGGAAGCGGTGCTCGCCGATCTGGGATCCCTCTGCATCGAACTCGCGGACGCCGACGAAGTACGGGTGCACGGCGCGCAGCACCCGGCTCGGCAGCCCGGCCCTGGTGAGGATCAGCAGGCGGTGGTCGTCGCCGCTCTCGGGGGCGAAGGCGCGCGAGTCCAGCACGTCGCGCCGGAGCACACCCAGGCCGGAGGCGAGCTCGGGTCGCAGGCGGCCGCCGTCGACGGCGTAGTGGCGGTAGCCGAGGAAGATGAAGTGCCCGTCGGCGAGCCAGCGGAGGAACTGCGCGGCCTCCTGCGACTCGTCGCCCGGCTGCTCGGCCACGAGCTCGTCGGCCAGGGTGCGGACGCGCAGGTCGGTGCGCTCACGGTCCTCCACGACCTCGCGGACGTCGTGCAGGGTCTCGCGCAGCCGGTTCTGCAGGTCGGCGGGCTCGGTGACGCTGCCGGGCTCCAGGTCGAGCCGGATCCAGGACTCCGCGAGCGCGTCCCGCGGCGGGGAGGCCGGATCGGCGTCCGCGAGGATCTCCCGCAGCTCGCCGGCGGCGCTGCGCCGCACCACGACGATCGGGTGCAGCAGCCGCCGCACCTGCGCCCCGGTCTCGGCGAGCCCCGCGAGCGTCGACCCGACGAGATAGGGCATGTCGTCGGTCACGATCTCGACGACGTCCGCCCTCACCCGGACCAGCGGCTCCCCCGCGAGACGGCGCCCCGCGAGCTCCCGGTGTGCCTCGGCGACCTCCCGCAGCCCCGGCAGCTCGGCGCCCTCGCCGTGGGCCGTACCACCGTCCGCGGGGGCGTGCCGGGCGTAGAGCGCGGTCAAGGGCTCCGGTCCGGCCGTCCCGTTCGGGACTTCCGCGGCGGTGGTCTGCTCACGGGTCCGGCTCATGCTCGTGCGACTCCGATATGTCCGCTCGGTCACTGACCGCGCCCACACTAGCCCCCGCCCGCACCACCCGGTCCGTTTCCGAACCGCCCCCCTGCCTGCGGGGACGGGCCGGACGTCCGGCGTGTCGGCGACGAGCGGCAGCACATCCGATCGGGGGAAGGTCGGCCAGTGGTCGGGTGGCGAGATCAACGGTCGGTGACTCCCACCGGCGGGCCGGGCCGGCCGTGCCCGGGCTCACGCCCTGCCTCCCCGGCCGAGAGGGCCGTCAGGCACCTCGCGACCATGGGCCGCAGTGCCTCACTGTCATGTCGACCCGGGGTTGCGGGGCGCGCCCTCCAGGCGTCCTCGCCACCGAGACCGACCGTGCGACGACGGCCGGTCGGCCCGACCGTCAGAGTCCCCGGTACGCGGCGAGCGCTCCGGCGAGCAGGTCGCCGAGCCCGAGGTTCTCGGTCTCCGCGTCGGTCAGCGGGCCGGTCAGCGGGCCGGTGCCCGCCGCCGGCCCGGATCCGGCAGCCTTCCCGGTCTCCCGGGTGTCTCCTCCGACGCTCCCGGGGGCGCTGTCCCCGACCCTCGCGTCGGCACTGCCTCCGACCTCTCCGTCGACGCGGCCTGCTCGTGGCGACGAGGTCGGCGCCGGGTGATCCGATCCGCCGGTACCGGCCGACCAGCTCGCCCCGCCGTACGCGCTGTCGGAGGCGCCCGACGGGCCGGTGGCGACGGCGTCTCGGTGGGGGTGGTCGGCCTCGTCGTCCGCCTCCGCCGCGCGGCGGCGATGACGGCGGCCACCGCTTCTCGGCCGGACCTCGAGATCGCCGAGCCGGTAGCTCTCGACCCCGATCGTCGCCTTCGGAGGGATGTCCTCGATCCACTGCGAGGCTGCGGCGCCGTCCGTGTCGTCGGTCCCGTGCACGGTGGCGCGCAGGCGGACGTCCCGGCCCGAGTCGCTGATCCCGAGCGTCGAGCTGATGCTCGCCGCGAGATCGCGCAGGACCGGCCCCACCCACTCCGCGGTGGCGGCCCGGTCCCGCCCCGGGAGGTCGACAGTCACCGTCGCCGGGCTCTCGTCCCGGATCCGGCCCCGGCTCGGCAGGTGCACCCGCATGCGGTCGCGCACGCCCCGCAGGACCGCCTCGGCCGCGGACGTCCCGACCCGGCGGTTCCCGTCGACCGGGTCCGCCTCGATCAGGTCCAGGACCACGGACGTGCCGACCGCGGCGTCCGGCGAGACGCCACCGGTGAGCCCCGTTCCGCCCGGAGCTGCGCCGGCCGCGGTGGTTCCGTTCGAGGAGGATCCGTGGGACGACGTCCGGAGGGACGGGTCCTGGCCCGCGGACGAGCGAGACCCGGCCCGCGTCGTCCCCCGCACCGCCGGCCCCGATCCCGTCGACGACACCGCCGACCGGTCCGGGCCCGCCGGCCGGTCCGGGGCCGGGGCGACGGCACGGGGCGCAACGCCCCAGGCCTGGTCCAACTCGGCCATGGCGGCCCGCAACCACTCGTCCGCGGACGGGCCGTGGTCGACGGCCGTCCGGTGCTCGGCCGACCGGTGATCGCCGACCCCCGCGGCCGGCTCCGTGTCGCCACCGTGACCGCGCCGGTCACCACCCGCACCGACCGAGCCGCCGGCCACCCCGGCCGACCGGTGATCGCCGACGCCGGCGGCCGCCGTGGTCCCGCGACCGCGGCGGCGCGAGCCGTCACCGGCCGCACCGTCGACGTCCGCCGACGTCGTGCGATCGGTCCGCCGGGAGTCCAGATGGTCCGCGACACCGGCGGACGAACCGTGTCCCTGCTGGCCGGATCTCGTTGTCGCCGTGGCCTTCTCGTCGGTCCCGCGAGGGGCGCCGAGGTGATCCTCGGGCCCGCGCCGTCCGGCTGCCTCCTCCGCCCGGCGGCGGCGCGCCCGGCGCCCGGTGCCCTCTGTGCCAGGAGAACCCTCGGTCGGCTCCGAGTCCACTGTGGAGCCGGCGGCCTCGCGCCCGGACGCACCGTCCGGCGCCGTCCGGCCCCTCGCACCGTCCGTGCCCCCGTCGAGTGCGTTCCAGCGCTGCGTGGGGCGGACGGCGCCCTGTCGCGGCCCGGACCCGGCGTGGCCGGCTCCGTTCGGGGCAGGGTCGTCGGTCGAGCTCTGCGGCCATGCACCCGACCGGCCGGAGTCGTCGCTCCACCGCCCGGACGCCCGCAGCTCCGCGATCAGCGCGTCCCCGAGCAGCGCACCGTAGCTGGAGATGCGCCGGTCCTCGACCGGATCGATCGGCACGGCGGTCGCCTTCGCGCGTCGCCGCGGACGCGCCGGCGGCGCCGGGGCCTCGGACCGTGCCGCCTCCGCCGGAGACGTCGGCCGGTCCGGCCACCCCGTGGCCGTCCGGTGTCCGGTGTCCGTCGACCGCACCTCGGGCAGCGGGGTCTCCCCCGCCGGCGTCGTCGGCTCGTCGGTGTCCGGTCGATCCTCCGCACGGCGACGGCGACCGGTCCGGGTGGGCTCCCCGGCAGCCCCCGTCCCGAAGTCGCCGAACCCCGAGCCGTTCACCGAGCTGTCGCCCGCCGCGGGCCCGGTGCCGTTGCGAGCCACCGGGCGGGTGGCCGCGCCGCTGCTCCGCAGGTCGTCGGCGGTGGTCTGCTGGGCCGAACCCGTCTCCGGAAGGACAGCACCTGGATCAGCACCGGCCTCACGCGCACGGCGCGCCGCGCGGGACTCCCGGGCCACCCCACGCGCGTCGGGCAGCCCGGTCATCCCCTGGTCGATCAAGCGGGCGAGCGTCTCGGCCGCGCCCGCGCCGTTCGTTCCGCCCTGCGCGCCTGCGCTCCCGGCTGCCACGGCCTCCGCACCGAGCAGACCGGACACGGTCTCCCCGTCCTGCCAGGAGCTCACCGCACCGATCCCGGAGCCGAGGGCACTCTCGTCCGGCTGCCCTTCGGGCTGCGGGACGACGAGGCCCGGCACCCCTCGCCACGAGTCGACGGGCCCCTCGTCCACCCGGGCACGAACCGTTCCGGTGCTCGAGGCGACCATGCCCTCTCCCGGCTCGGAGCCGGCCGCACCCCCGCCGACCGCCGCAGCGCCCGACGACGCAGCGGTGTGGTCGGTCGTCGCCAGGAAGGCGTCGATCGCGCTGGAGCCGAACCGTGGGCGTTGGGCTCCCG
This sequence comes from Pseudonocardia ailaonensis, assembly GCF_039531635.1. NCBI lineage: Bacteria > Bacillati > Actinomycetota > Actinomycetes > Pseudonocardiales > Pseudonocardiaceae > Pseudonocardia > Pseudonocardia ailaonensis. The sequence continues at coordinate 108,020 of NZ_BAAAQK010000027.1, forward strand.
CCTCGGCCAGGATCGCCTCGAACCGCCCGACGATCTCCCGATGGCGCTGGCCGCGGCGCCTGTCCTCGTCGGCTGCCGCCGCACCGGCCCGCATCGCCGCCAGCGCGGAGTCGAGCCGGCCCAGCCGCTCCGCCAGCTCGGACGCCGCGACCCGGCAGGCGGACTCGAGACCCGGCACATCCGCCGCCGCCGCGGTCGCCGCCGCGTCCTCCAGTGCCCGGAACGCGACGTCGCCGTCCCCGGCGGTCGCCTGAGCGATCACGAGCTGCAGCTGCGCCGCCTGCCGTGTCGGGGTCGTGCCCCACGGCCGTCCACCGATCGCGCCGGCGATCCCGGCGGCGTCCGCCTTCCGGCCGGCCTCGAGCGCCGCGCCGATCCACTGTGCGACCAGCCCGTCGGCGAGGTGCGGCGCCGTCGGCACCGCCTCGCCGGGCCCGCTCGGGTCGAGGTCCACGCCGAGCCTGCCCAGACCCTTGCGGGCCAGCGCAATGCTTCGTTCGAGCTCGCCACGGTGCCGGGCGACCACGGCGTCGGCGAGGGCGACGGCCGCCGCCGGGCCGGCCCCACCGAGCATCTCGGCGTCGCGCCCGGCCGCCGCGACCATCGTGGTGGGGTCCTCGCCGGCCACGAGGGCACAGCGGATCAGGACCAGCCGGGCGTCGAGGCAGAGCTCCGCCTGCTCCGCGGACTCGTCCGCGGCCGCGAGCACCCCGGCAGCCAGCCGTAGGGCGACGCTGGTGTCCCCGTTGTCCTGGCTCGCCGCGGCGACCTCGATCCGAAGCCGGAGACCGTCGGGGCCCGCGAGCAGGGACCCACCGGCGTCCGGGTGAGCGGCGAGGACCTCGTCCACCGCTCGCCGGCTGTCGCCGACCGCCGCGGCACCGTGCACCTGCCAGCCCGCGGCGAGCAGCCACCCGGCGGACCCACGGGCGACGTCCGCGACGTGGGCGGCGAGCCCGGCCGTGAGATCCGGCCTGCTCCACCGCAACGACGTCGCCACGGACAGCGTCGCCACGCCCGGCTCACCGCCCGGTAGGACCGCCTCGGACATGCACCCTCCCGCGCCACCCGTACCGGGGCTCGATCCTGCTCCGGGCCCCGGGCTCAGCAGCCCGGAGCTTGATCGCTCTCAGTCACGAGTGAGCTTACGGTGCGTGACGCGGTGCGGTCGCGCCGCATCCGCCCCGAGGCGCTCGACCTTGTTCTTCTCGTAGGCGTCGAAGTTGCCCTCGAACCAGAACCACGCGGCCGGGTTCTCGTCCGTGCCCTCCCACGCGAGGATGTGCGTGACGACGCGGTCGAGGAACCACCGGTCGTGGGAGATCACGACCGCGCAGCCCGGGAACTGCTCCAGCGCGTTCTCCAGCGACCCCAGGGTCTCGACGTCCAGGTCGTTCGTCGGCTCGTCGAGCAGGATCAGGTTGCCGCCGAGCTTGAGCGTCAGAGCCAGGTTCAGCCGGTTCCGCTCGCCTCCGGACAGCACGCCCGCGGGCTTCTGCTGGTCCGGACCCTTGAACCCGAACGCCGCGATGTACGCGCGCGAGGGCATCTCGGTCTGGCCGACGTGGATGTAGTCCAGCCCGTCCGACACGACCTCCCAGACGTTCTTCTTGGGGTCGATGCCGCCGCGGTTCTGGTCGACGTACGACAGCTTGACCGTCTCGCCGACCTTCACCTCGCCGGAGTCCGCATGCTCGAGCCCGACGATCGTCTTGAACAGCGTGGTCTTGCCGACGCCGTTCGGGCCGATGACCCCGACGATGCCGTTGCGCGGCAAGGAGAAGGACAGGTCCTTGATGAGCTGGCGCCCGTCGAAGCCCTTGTCCAGGTGTGAGACCTCGACCACGGTGCTGCCCAGCCGGGGGCCCGGCGGGATCTGGATCTCCTCGAAGTCCAGCTTGCGGTTGCGGTCCGCCTCCGCCGCCATCTCCTCGTAGCGGTCGAGCCGCGAGCGGCTCTTCGCCTGGCGCGCCTTGGGGTTCGAGCGCACCCAGGCGAGCTCGTCCTTCAGCCGCTTCTGCAGCTTCTGGTCCTTCTTGCCCTGGACCGCGAGCCGCTCGGCCTTCTTCTCCAGGTAGGTGGAGTAGTTGCCCTCGTACGGGAACGTCCGGCCACGGTCGAGCTCGAGGATCCACTGCGCGACGTTGTCGAGGAAGTACCGGTCGTGCGTGACGGCCAGGACGGCCCCCGGGTACGACGAGAGGAACTGCTCGAGCCACAGCACGCTCTCCGCGTCCAGGTGGTTCGTCGGCTCGTCGAGCAGCAGCAGGTCGGGCTTGGACAGCAGCAGCTTGCAGAGGGCCACCCGGCGGCGCTCACCACCGGAGAGGTGCGCGACCTCCGAGTCCGGCGGCGGGCACCGCAGCGCGTCCATCGCCTGCTCGAGCTGGGAGTCCAGCTCCCAGGCGTCGGCGTGGTCCAGCTCTTCCTGGAGGGTTCCCATCTCCTCCATCAGCGCGTCCGAGTAGTCGGTCGCCATCAGCTCGGCGATCTCGTTGTACCGGTCGAGCTTCTGCTTGATCTCGCCGACGCCCTCCTCCACGTTGCCGAGGACGGTTTTCTCCTCGTTGAGCGGGGGCTCCTGCTGCAGGATGCCGACGGTCGCACCGGGGGCGAGGAACGCCTCGCCGTTGTTCGCCTGGTCCAGCCCCGCCATGATCCGCAGAACGCTCGACTTACCGGCGCCGTTCGGCCCCACGACGCCGATCTTGGCTCCTGGGAAGAAGCTGATCGAGGCGTTGTCGAGGATGACCTTGTCACCGTGCGCCTTGCGCACGTTCTTCATGGTGTAGATGAACTCCGCCACGCCCCGATGGTAGTTGCGCCCGGGTTCGGCCCGTCGGCCGGTCGCCCTACCGAACTTCGCGGTCGTCCGGTTCACCGTCCGTCCCGTCGTCCTCACCGCTCGCCGCACCCACCAGTGCGAGCCCACCCCGCGGCGCCGAGTCGAGGCCGTCCTCCAGGAGGGCGGGAACATCGATCACCGGGCTACCACCCTCGGCGTCGGAACCGAACCCGGCCGCGGCCCCGGCATCGTCCGCGCGGGCCCCATCACCCGCTGCCCCGGCCGCGGGCCGCGTGATCCGCGTCAGGGCGGCCATCGCGTGGTTCAGGTCCGGGCCGACGGCCTCTGCGACGAGTGTGACGGCGGAGCGCATCCGCCCCTCCTGCTCGTACTCACGGACGAGCATCCTGCCGTGTGCCACAACGGGATCGCCCTTCGCCAGCGAGCCCATGACGCACCGCCCCAGCTGCTGGCGCCACACGTCGACGGACACGTACGAGGTCGAGCTCTCCTTCCAGACGCCGGCGGCCCGGTCGAAGTACCGGTGGTTGCACGCCATCCGGAAGGTCACGACCTCCCGCCTGCCGTCGAGCGCGCGACGCTGCGGCGCGTGGGTGATCCGGCCGACCACGGTGGTGACGATGTCGTTCACGAGAGCTCCTCGATTCGGTCCTGCTGACGAATCGAGCATCCCGTCACCACCCGCCGTTCCACCACGAAATCATCATCCTGTGGACAGAGCGACAAGGGTGTGGAGCGGCAGCCCCTCCGAAAGCGGGACCCGCCGAGTTCTGTCGGTACCCCATGAGACCGTGGATCGGGGGGCGCGCACGAAGAGCCGCCGGCCGACCCGCCGCGCGACCACCACACCCCACACCTGAGCGAACGGCACTGTCGCTCATACCTAGTGAGCGAGAGTGCCGTTCGCTCACACAAACGCCAAAGGTGCCGGGAACACGCACCCTAACCCGGAAATGCAGAAAGGCCCCGCAGCAATGCTGCGGGGCCTTCCCGGAATGTTTGATGTCGGCGGCGACCTACTCTCCCACACCCTGGCGAGTGCAGTACCATCGGCGCTGGAGGGCTTAGCTTCCGGGTTCGGGATGGGACCGGGCGTTCCCCCTCCGCCATAACCACCGACAACACTATTCACCTATCCCCCAACCTCCCCCCACACAACAAAAAAGGGGGGGAGACCCGGGGGTCGAACACCAACCACACATCCCCAACCAGGGACAGCAGTCGTGTGCTCAGGGTCACAC
>NZ_BAAAQK010000028.1:0-289722 GCF_039531635.1 Pseudonocardia ailaonensis
CTCTACCGACAGCTCGAACACCCACCAACGCCCTCAGGAGCTTGACGAACCATAGGAGCGTCCCTGTGAGTGGCGATAGTCGCTCCGGCGACTATCGCCACTCACGAGGCCCGGGACTGGTCACCCGGGCTGCAGGACCCCGTCGACCCGCCGGGGCAGGCCCCACGGGTTGGCGGGGTCGGCCTCCGGGCCGATCCACGCGTCGGGAACCGACTGGTAGGCGACGGGGCGGACGAACCTGCCCAGCGCGCCCGCGCCCACCGACGTCGCCGCCGGCCGGCTGGTGGCCGGCCACGGACCACCGTGGTGCTGGGCCCACACGGTCGCGGTTCCGGTGGGCCAGTCCCCGACCGCGACCCGTCCGGCGAGCGGGGTGAGCCACCCCAGGATCCGGGCCGCGTCCGGATCGGCGCCACCGGCCGCGAAGAGGCTCGCCACCAGGCAGCCCTGCAGGCGGGACAGCGCCCCGGACAGCTCCGCCTCGTCGCCGTACTCCACGACGAGGGCGACGGGCCCGAAGCACTCCTCCAGCAGCCGGCTGCCCCGGGCCAGCTCGTCGACGTCCGCCTCGAGGACCGCCGTCGGAGCCGCCCAGCCCGCCGTCGTGCCCTCACGGCGGTGCAGGATCCGGCCGCCGGCCGCCGTGAGCGCGGCGAGGCCGTCGGACACCGCCTGCGCGATGCCACGGGTGAGCATGACCGGGTCCGGAGCGAGGGCCTCCAGGGCCCGGGCGGTGGCGGCGGCGAGACCGGAGCCGGCCGGGGCGAACAGCAGTCCCGGCTTGGTGCAGAACTGGCCCATGCCCAGGGTGAAGGCGCGGGCGAAGCCGTCGGCGATCCGGTCGACGGCACCGGGCTCGGCGACCGCCGACGGGGTCACGACGACCGGGTTGACGGTCCCCATCTCCGCGTACACCGGGATCACGGTCTCGCGCTCGTTCGCGAGCCGCCGGAGCGCGAGCCCGCCGGCCTGGGAGCCGGTGAACCCGACCGCCGCGATCCCCGGGGCCCCGACCAGCGCCGCACCGGCCTCCATCCCGACGACGAGCCCGAGCGTGCCGTCGGGGGCGCCGGCTCCCCGGAGGGCCTCACGGGCGACCTCGGCCAGCCGGACGCTGAGCCGCGGATGGGCCGGATGCGCCTTGACGACGACCGGGCACCCCGACGCCAGCGCGCTGGCGGTGTCGTTGCCGAGGACCCCGAAGGCGAACGGGAAGTTGCTCGCCCCGAACACCGCCACCGGCCCGAGGGGGCGGTTGACCCGCACGATCCGCGGGGTGCCCGTCGTGGCCCCGTCGATCGTGACGCCGAGGTAGGAGCCCTCCACCGCGACGTCGCCATAGAAGGCGAGCTGGCCCTGGAGCCGGGTCAGCTCGCCGTCGAGCCGTTCGGGACCGAGGGCAGTCTCGGCGTCGGCCAGGTCGACGAGCTCCGCGCGGTGGGCCTCCAGCCCCTCCGCCACCGCGCGCAGCCAGGCGCGCCGCTCCGCCGGGGAAGCGGCGGCGACGGCCGCGGCCGCTCCCTCCGCCACCCGGACGGCGTCGGCGACGGCCGCATCGGTGGACTCCGGCACCGTGGCCGAGGCCAGTCCGGTGCGGGGGTCGAAGCTCGGCGCCCCGACCAGCTCTCTCGTGGTCATGCTCGTCCTTCGTGCAGTCGGGGACGGATTCTCAGTGGCCGGGCATGAACGGGCTCACGAGGACGGCCCGGCGCGAGGTGCGTCCGGTCGAGTCCTCGATCGCGTCCGCCCGCTCGAGGACGCGGATGATCGCCTGGGAGGCGACGAAACGCAGCGGCTCCGGCTCCCAGCTGCGGCTGCGGTGCTCCACCCACGGCATCGACAGCAGCTCGGTGTCCTGCCCGAGCACCATGTCGGCGAGCGTGCGCCCGGAGATGTTGCTGGCCACGACCCCGTGCCCGGAGTAGCCGCCCGCCCAGCCGAGCCCCGTGACGGGGTCGTGGCGGACGCTCATCGCCCAGTCCCGCGGGACGGCGAGCGGCCCGCCCCAGTGGTGGGTGACGGCCGCGTCGGCGGCGGCGGGGAAGTGCCGGTGCAGGGCCCGGACCAGCCGCGCCCTGACGTCGTCGTTGCGCTCGGAGTCGTCGGCGATCGGCGACCCGAACCGGTACGGGGCACCTCGCCCGCCCATCGCGATCCGTCCGTCGGCGGTGCGCTGGGCGTAGAAGAACAGGTGCCGGGTGTCGCGCACGAGCAGCCCGTCCCGCCAGCCGATCTCCTTCCACACCTCCTCCGGCAGCGGCTCGGTGGCCACCATCAGGGAGTACAGCGGCAGGAACCGGCGGCCCTGGCCCTGCTGCTGCACGGTGTAGGACTCGGTCGCGACGAGGACGTGGTCGGCGCGGACCGTGCCCGCGAGGCACCGGACCCGCCCCGGGGCGATCTCGCGCGCCTCGGTGCCCTCCAGGATCTGCACCCCGAGGCGCTCGCACGCGTCGGCCAGGCCCCGGACGAGCCGGCCCGGGTCGACCCGGGCGCCGTGCGGGGTGAACGAGCCCACCGCGGGCTCCGGGAGGTGGAGGAGCCCGTCGAGCTCGTCGGGCTGCAGCAGCCGCAGGTCGTCCGAGGTCAGGCCGATCCCGCGGGCCGCCTCGACCTGGGCGGTGAGCCGGCGGCGCTGGGGTTCGGTGGTGGCGAGCGAGAGCTGCCCCTCCTTGCGGAAGGCGCAGTCGATGCCCTCGCGCTCGACGACCGCGGCCATCTCGTCGACCGTGCGGTAGGTCAGGCGTTCCGCACGGCGCCGCGCCGCACCCTCGACGCCGAAGGCCTTGGCGGGCCCGGCCATGCCGGTGGACACCCAGCCGCCGTTGCGGCCGGAGGGCCCGAAGCCCGCGATCTCGCGCTCCAGCACGACGACCCGCAGGTCCGGCTGCGCACGCCTGAGGTAGTAGGCCGTCCACAGGCCGGTGAACCCACCGCCGACGACCACGACGTCGCAGCTCAGGTCGCCCTGCAGACCCGGGCGCCGGACGATGTCCAGCCCGTCGAGCCACAGGCTGCGTTCTCCCCAGTTCATGCCGGGTCCCCCGTCCGGTGCGCGGTCCCGGCTACCGGGTCGACCTGTACCCCGTAGGCGCGCGCGGCGCCCTCCACCGTGACCTTCCCGTCGAGCACGTCCGCGAGGACGAGCCGCGGATCGCGCTCGCGCGGATCGCCGTACCCGCCGGAGCCCGCCGTGACCTGGGCGACCCGCGTGCCCGTCTCGATCGGGCGGGTGACCTTGCTGGGCAGGTCCTCGGGCTCGCCGCCGGGAGCGGCCAGCCAGGTCCGCGACGCGCTGCCCGGCTCGCCGCCGGCCAGCCCGTACGGCCGGAAGAGCCGCCGGTCGGAGCGGACCTGCAGGTCGCCGTCCTCCCCGAGGAAGGTGAACGACCGCTCGAGGGCCAGGGCGCCGCGGAACCGCCCGGCCCCGCCGCTGTCCGGCACGAAGCCGTACCGCTCGACGCGGACCGGGTGGTAGCGCTCGATCGTCTCGACCGGCGTGCTGGCCAGGTTCGCCCCGATCGGGCTGGTGCCGTCGATACCGTCGCCGCCGTCGCGGGCGCCCCACCCGGACGAGAAGATGTCGTTGAAGGCCACCGGCCGCCCGTCCGACGTCCGGCCGCCGAAGGAGACGACGGACAGGCCGCCCTCGCCGGCCGCGGGCACGCGGCCCGGGACCAGGCCGTGCAGCGCGCCCAGCACGGCATCGATGATCCGGAAACCGGTGGTGCCGCGGGCCCCGCGCGGGGCCGGGTAGCTGCCGTTCACGATCGACGACTCCGGCGCCCGGACCTCGACGGCCCGGAACAGCCCGGCGTTGTTGAGGTTCTCGCGCCGGGCCAGCGTCCACACCAGCGCGGCGTACACCGCGGCGCGGGTGAACGACATCGTCGAGTTCAGGGCCGACGCGACCTGGGGGCTGGAGCCCTCGAAGTCGACGAGCAGGCGGTCCCCCTCCACCGTGACCGTGACGGTGATCGGGATCGGGCCGGAACCGTAGCCGTCGTCGTCGAGGTGGTCGGTGAACTCGTGCCGCCCGTCGGGCAGCGCCTCGATCGCGCTGCGCACCAGGCGCTCGGTGGCGTCGAGCTCGCGCTCCATCACCTCGGCGAGGAAGGTCTCGCCGTAGCGCTCGGACAGCGCCTGCAGCCCGCGGGTGCCGCGCTCGCACGCCGCCTTCTGCGCCTGCACGTCCGACCAGAGGATCTCCGGCACCCGGCTGTTGCGCCGCATGACCCGGGCGAGCGCGTCGTTGAGCCGGCCGCGCTCGTAGAGCTTGACGAAGGGGATCTGCAGCCCCTCCTGGAAGATCGACCTGGCCGCGGGCGAGGTGCTCCCGGCCGCCAGCCCGCCGACGTCCGCGTGCTGGGCGATGGCCGCGGCCCACCCCAGCAACCGCTGCTCGTCGGGGGAGAAGATCGGGCTGATCAGGTAGACGTCGGGGGTGTGCATGCCGCCCTCGCTGGGGTCGTTGCCCACGAAGACGTCGCCGGGGTTGATGTCGCCGGCGAAGCGGCTCTGGATCGTGTCCATGACGTCCGGCAGCGATCCGAGCTGCAGGAGCAGCGTCAGCCCGAGGCTGATCAGCCGGCCCCGGGAGTCGAGCAGCGCCGTGGAGAAGTCCATCGTGTCCCGGACGATCTGCGAGCGCGCCGTGCGGACGATGGTCACCGCCATCTCGTCGGCGATCGAGGTGAGCGCGTTGCGCACGATCTCGCTGGTCACGGGGTCCGTGGCGTCCGCCACCGCGTGCAGGTCGACCTCGGTGTCCTCGCCGACCGTGATCACCAGGCTGCCCCACTCGTCGACCTCGACCGAGCAGCCCGGCGGGACGACCGTGGTGGTGTCCATGTCGTCGATCAGCAGCGGGCCGGTGACCGGGCCGGTGATCTGGTCGCGCCGCAGCACCGGGGTGCTCATCCGCCCGTGCTCGGCGCCGAAGTAGGCGTCCCGGCGGCCGGGGCCGCCCGGCGTGGCGCGCCGGGCGGGCGAGAACAGGCCGGCCCGGCCCGACGCGGGCAGCGGCAGGTGCGCGCGCACCCGGAGGTTGACGATCTCGATGGCGTCCTCGGGCATGCGGTGGCCGTAGGTCTTCTCGTACTCGACCTCGAACAGCTCGCGCACGGCCGCCGGACCGGCCGAGGGACCGGCCGAGGTGAACGCCCCCTCCCCCACCGGGACGGTCAGGTAGGTGGCCTGCCCCGAGTAGCGCACGTCCACCAGCCGCTCGCAGCTGATGCCGGAGACGTCGGCGCGCTCGGCCTTGAGCTCGGTGAGCGCCCGGTCCGCGAGCACGGTGAGCTCGGCGTCGATCGCGTCGCCGTCGACGGCGCGCAGCCAGGGCGCCATGAGGTCGTGCCGCACCGGCGCCTGCAGCAGGCCGACGGCCGAGAACAACCCGGCGCGTTCGAGGACCACCACGGTGCGGACCTCGATCTCGCGGGCGAGGGCGACCGCGTGCAGCGGGCCCGAGCCGCCGAAGGCGATCAGCGCGCACTCGCGGGGGTCCCGGCCGCGTTCGGTGGACACCGCGCGCAGGGCGCGGACCATGGCCGAGTTCGCGACCTGGTGGATGCCGTACGCGGCCTCGTCGACCGTCAGGCCCAGGGGCTCGGCGCTCTGGACCCGGATGGCCTCGGCGGCCGCTTCGGCGGAGACCGCCCGTTCGCCGCCGGCCAGGCCCTGCGGGGCCAGGTAGCCGAGCCGGAGGTTCGCGTCGGTGACGGTGGCCCGCGTGCCGCCCTGGCCATAGCAGACCGGGCCGGGTACCGCGCCGGAGCTCTCCGGCCCGACCTGCGGGTGGCCCGCCCCGTCGATCCAGAACTGGCTCCCGCCGCCGGCGCCGACCTCGGCGATGTCGATCGACGGGACGCCGATCTGGTAGCCGCCCCCCGCGGAGAGCAGGCGGCCGGCGTTCATCCCGCCGCCGACCTCGTACGTCGAGGTCTCGACGGGCTTGCCGTTCTCGATCAGCGACGCCTTCGCCGTGGTGCCGCCCATGTCGAAGGTGAGCACCTTCGCCAGGCCGCTGCGCTCGGCGAGCGCGGCCGCCGCGGCGACGCCGGCCGCGGGACCGGACTCGATGATCGTCACCGGCCGGGCGGCGGCGGCCGCGCTGCCGCACAGCGCACCGTTGGACTGCATGATGTCGACGCCGCTGGCGGCACCGCGCTCGCGCAGCCCCGCCTCGAGCGTCCCGACGTAGCGCTCGATGACGGGCTGCACGTAGGCGTTGACGATGGTCGTGGAGAGGCGCCCGTACTCGCCCAGCTCGGGCAGCACGTCCGAGGACAGGGAGACGGGCAGGTCCGGGTACCGGGCGCGGATCGCCTCCCGCACGGCCCGTTCGTGCGCGGGGTTCAGGTAGGCGTGCAGCAGGCACACCGCCACGGAGTCCGCCGCGGCGAAGCGGTCGAGATGGGCGCCGAACGCCTCGACGTCGAGCGGGACGACGACCCGGCCCTCCGCGTCGACCCGCTCGGTGACCTCGATGCGGTCCCGGCGGGGCACGAGCGGGGCGGGCTTGTGCCACTGCGGGTCCACGAGCACCGGTCGACGCATCTGCCCGAGCTCCAGGACGTCCCGGAAGCCCTCCGTCGTCACCAGCAGCACCCGCGCGCCGCGCCGCTCGAGGACGGCGTTGGTGGCGACGGTCGTGCCGTGGGCCAGCGCGCCCATCCGCTCGGGCGCGAGCCCGGCCTCGTCCAGACGCCCGACGGCGCCGAGGATCGCGTCCTCGTACCGCGGCGGCGTGGACGGGACCTTCAGCACCTCGACCTCGCCGTCGGCGGTCAGCGCGACGACGTCGGTGAAGGTGCCGCCGATGTCGATGCCGACCACGTGCCGGCCGTGTGAGGGCCCCGGGGTCGGTCGACGGCCTGCGCCGGCATCGGGCTGGGCTGCGAACTGCATCGGTCCTCGGCCTCCTGGGCTGTCCTGCTGGGCGTCCACGTCACACCTCGTTTCGTTGCCTCGGTACCCGGGCGGGGCCCTACTTGAAGGCCGAGAGGCCCGTCAGGGCCCGGCCGATGGTGAGCTGGTGGACCTCGCTGGTCCCCTCGTAGGTCAGCACCGACTCGAGGTTGTTGGCGTGCCGCAGGACCGGGTACTCGAGCGTGATGCCCGAGCCGCCGAGGATGCCGCGGCAGGTCCGGGCGATCTCGATGGCCTCGCGGACGTTGTTGAGCTTGCCCAGGCTGACCTGCTCGGGCCGCAGCGAACCGGAGTCCTTCAGCCGGCCGAGGTGCAGCGCCAGCAGGAGACCCTTGTGGTACTCCAGCGCGCAGTCCGCGAGCTTCGCCTGCGTGAGCTGGAACCCGGCGATCGGCCGGTCGAACTGCACCCGGGACCCCGCGTACTCCAGGGTGGCCTCGAGGCAGTCCCGGGCCGCGCCGACCGCACCCCAGACGATGCCGAACCGCGCCTCGTTCAGGCAGCCCAGCGGGCCGCCGAGGCCCTGCGCACCGGGCAGCATCGCGTCGCCGGGGAGACGCACCTCGTCCAGGCTCAGCTCCGAGGTCGTCGACGCCCGCAGGGAGAGCTTGTACGGGACGTCCGAGCTCGTGAAGCCGGGCGTCCCCCGCGGCACCAGGAACCCGCGGATCCCCTCCTCCGTCTGCGCCCACACGGTCGCGACGTCGGCCACACTGCCGTTGGTGATCCACATCTTGCTGCCGGTCAGGATCCAGTCGCCACCGTCGCGGACCGCCCGGGTCCGCATCCCCGACGGGTTCGATCCGAAGTCCGGTTCGGTCAGGCCGAAGCAGCCGATCGCGGTGCCCGCCGCCAGCCGCGGCAGCCACTCCTGCTTCTGCTCCTCCGATCCGTACCGCCAGATCGAGAACATCGACAGCGACCCCTGGACCGACACGAAGCTGCGCAGCCCGCTGTCGGCCGCCTCCAGCTCGAGGCAGGCCAGCCCGTAGCTGACGGCGTTGGTCCCCGCGCAGCCGTACCCGCTCAGGTGCATCCCCAGCAGTCCCAGCGCACCGATCTCCGGTGCCAGCTCGCGCGGGGAGATCCCCTCGGCGAACCACTCCTGGATGTTCGGGCGCACCCGGTCCTCGACGAAGGACCGGACGGTCTCCTGGATCAGCCGTTCCTCCTCATCGATGAGGTGATCGAAGCCGAGCAGCTCGGTGACGTCGGTTGCGGGCATTGCCCAGCCTCTCTGTGTGTCTCTGTGCAGAACGATCCCCGGCGCGGGTGCGCCGAGGTGTCGTACGGGGTGCGCGTGCGTCGTTCCGGTCGGCGGTTCAGCCGCCGGTACCGTCGTCCGGCAGGGCCGCCCGGAGCGCCTCCAGGGCGTGCTCCCGGTGCTCGCGCAGGAGCTGCACGGCCTCGCCGGCCCGTCCGGCCGCGACGGCGTCCATGATCGTCTGGTGCTCGGCGTCGACCCGGTCCCGGTGCCGCTCGTCGGCGAAGTAGCGGGAGCGGTACCGGTCGGTGGACTCCCACAGCACCCTGATCAGCTCGGCCATCCGCGGCATGCCCGCCGCGTCGAACAAGGTGAAGTGGAACCGGCGGTTCGCCTCGGTCAGCGCGCCCAGGTCCTCGCGTTCGTGGGCCGCGGCCATGTCGGTGATGGCCGCGCGCATCCGCTCGATGTCCGTGGGATCGAGCAGGGGCACGGCACGGGCGATCGCCTCGGACTCCAGCAGGTCCCGGATGCGGTAGGCCTCGGTGAGCTCCGCCGCGCTGAGCGTGGCGACGAAGTAGCCGCGACGCGGCGCGTAGACGACCTGCCCCTCGGCCTCGAGGGTCTGCAGGGCCTCCCGGACCGGCGGGACGCTCACCCCGAACTCCCGCGCCAGGACCTCCTGCCGCAGCTTGGCCCCGGCCTCGAACGCGCCCGTGGCGATCTGCTCGCGCAGCCATCGCAACGTCGCGTGCTGCACCGTGGCGACCCGGTCCGCGCCCTGGCTGCGATCGCGAGCGGTTGGCACGCCCGACACCTCCGGCTAGCATCTTGTTCCTACGATTTTCTAAAATCGTAGATGTCGCGCGGGCGGCGGGTCAAGGCCGGTCCCTGCCGGTCCCGGCCGGTTCCTGCCCGCTGCACCCCCCGAGAAAGGTGGCCTGCCGGTGAAGACCTCATCCGAGGACGAACGAACGGAGGGGCGCCCGGCCCCGCTGGCGGGCGTCCTGGTCGCCGACTTCAGCCGGGTGCTGGCGGGGCCCCTGTCCTCGATGTTCCTCGCGGATCTGGGCGCGACGGTCGTCAAGGTGGAGCGGCCCGGGGCGGGCGACGACACCCGCGCGTGGGGGCCGCCCTTCGTCGGCGGGACGAGCACGTACTTCGCCAGCGTCAACCGGAACAAGCAGAGCCTCGAGCTCGACCTGTCCCGGCCCGAGGACGCGGAGCTCGCCCGCAGGCTGGCCCGCCGGGCCGACGTCATGGTCCAGAACTTCCGCACCGGTTCGCTCGACCGGTTCGGCCTCGACGTCGCCACGGTCCGGGCGGCGAACCCCGCCTCGGTGTACTGCTCGATCACGGGCTTCGGCAGCGGCCCCGGCGCCGACCTGCCGGGCTACGACTTCGTGGTGCAGGCCCTCGGCGGCCTCATGAGCATCACCGGGGAGCCCGCCGGCGCACCGACCAAGGTCGGGGTCGCCCTGGTCGACGTCCTGACCGGACTGCACGCGACGATCGGCATCCTGGCCGCCCTGCGGGAGCGGGACCGCTCCGGGCTCGGCCAGCACGTCGAGGTCAACCTGATGTCGAGCCTGATCGCGTCCCTGGTCAACCAGGGCACGGGATACCTCAACGGGGGCGGGGTGCCGGCCGCGATGGGCAACCGGCACCCCAGCATCGCGCCGTACGAGACCGTGGCGACCAAGGACGGCGTCATCGCGGTCGCCATCGGCAACGACCGGCAGTTCACCGCGCTGACCGACGCCGTCGGCAGGCCCGGCATGGCCTCGGAGCAGGCCTTCGCCACCAACAGCGACCGGGTCCGGAACCGGAGCGAGCTGATCGCCGCCCTGGAGGACGCGATGCGGCACCGCACGACCGAGGAGTGGGCCGCCGAGCTACGGGATCGCGGCCTGCCCTGCGGCCGGGTCAACGACATCGCCCAGGCCATCGACCTCGCGTCCGACCTGGGGCTGGCCCCGATCGCCACCGTGGCCGGCGACCCCTCGGGCATCGCGACCCTGGCCAATCCGGTCCGCCTCGACGCCACACCCGTTCGCTACCATCGGGCTCCCCCGGCCCTCGGCGCGGACACGGTGTCCCTGCGCGCCTGGTTGGCCGACCCGACGGCGGATCCCGCCGACCGCGTGACACCGGGGCAACGACGAAACGTCTCGTAGCCACGGCGTGGACGAGACGTTCTGCACATTCCGGTCCGGTCGCGCTGTGCCACGATTCGGGCTTCCCCGCACCGCCGCGCCGGCGACTCCGCCGATGTCCGGACCACTCCGCGGTGCATTTCCGCCCCACCTCCGGAAGGTGAGCCATGAGCACGTCCGCACCCACGATGCCTCGCACGCCGATGCGGCGCATCGCCGCAGCGTCGTCGATCGGCACCTCCATCGAGTGGTACGACTTCTTCGTCTTCGCCCAGATGTCGGCGATCGCGCTCAACACGGTCTTCTTCCCGAGCGCGTCACCGCTGACGGGCATCCTCCTGCTGTTCGCCACCCAGGGCGTCGGGTTCGTCGCCCGGCCGCTCGGCGCGATCATCTTCGGGCACATCGGTGACCGGCTCGGGCGCAAGCGCACGCTCATCTCGACGCTGCTGCTGATGGGCATCGCCACCTTCGCGATGGGCCTGCTGCCGACGTTCGAGCAGACCGGCTACCTCGCGGCGATCCTGCTGGTCGTCCTGCGGGTCTGTCAGGGGCTCGCGGCCGGCGGCGAGTGGGGTGGCGCGGCGCTGATCGGTGTGGAGAACGCCCCGCCCGCGCGCAAGGCCCTCTACGGTTCCTTCGCCCAGCTCGGGTCGCCCATCGGCCTGGTCCTGGCCACCCTCGTCGTGCTCGGCACGACCGCGACGTTCGGCTCCGCGGGCGTGCTCGACTGGGCCTGGCGGGTCCCCTTCCTGCTCTCGATCGTCCTGGTGCCGATCGGCCTGGTGATCCGTTCCGCGATCGACGAGAGCCCGGAGTTCGCGGCGGTCCGGGACAACAACCAGCAGCACTCCCTCCCGATCGCGCAGCTCCTGCGCCACGAGTGGCTCCCGCTGCTCGTCGGCACCTGCGCCTTCGTCGGCATCTTCCTGACCTACTACCTCATGACGACCTTCATGCTCGCCTACGCGAAGACGACGCTCGGCCTCACGAGCGCCGTGTCGCTCCCGTCGAACCTGATCGCCGCCGTGGTCGAGGGTGTCTTCGTGATCGTCGCCGCCGTGCTGAGCGTCAGGCTGGGGACGCGCCGGATCAACGTCTTCGCCGCCGTCGGCCTCCTGGTCTGGGCGCTCCCGTCCTTCCTGCTCGCCGGCACGATGCCGCCCTGGGGCCTCTACCTCGCCGTCGGCGTCTCCATGATCTTCGTCGGCTCGGCGTACGGGCTGCTGGGCGCCGACGTCGCCCGCACCTTCACGGCGGCCACCCGGTACACCGGCCTGTCGCTCTCGTACAATCTCGCGGCCGTCATCGGCGGCGGCCTCGGCCCCATCGCCGCCACCGCGATCCTGGAACGGTCCGGCGGGAACGTGTTCCTCGTCGGCATCATTCCCGCCGTGGCCGCCGTGGTCATGCTCGCCGGGGTGCTGGCTCTGCCGGCCCTCCAGCAACGGGCGGAGCGACCGCAGGTCGCCGCGGGCGAAGGCGTCGGGGCCACCTCCTGACACGGTCCGACGTGGGGCCGTGGCCACCGCGCCCCCACGTCGGACGCCGGTCGACCGGCCAGGTCACCGGCCGTCCCGGAGGTCCTCCGAGTAGGCCACGGGGTGGTTCTGGCCCCGCTCGGTGAACCAGTCGTTGAGGGCCGCGGCGATCACGTCGTGCTCGGCCCAGGACGGTTCGCGGCGCAGGGCCAGGGTGTCCTCGATCTCCGTCCGGGAGAGCATCCCGCCGAGCGCGAGGTGCGCGGTCCACAGCTCGCGGACGCTCATCCGGGACAGGGCGAACCCGGCCCTCAGCACGGGCGCGGACCGCATCGTGTCCGCGGTCCCCCCGTCGTCGTTCATGGCCGGCACACCGGGCGGGTCCCCGGACTTCGCCCGTTCCAATCCTCCGGATCAGAGTTCTCCACGGCGGGCGACGAGCGTGCCGGCGATCTCCGCCAGCTTCACGTTGAGCCGCTGGGAGGCCGACCGCAGGATCGCGAACGCCTCGTCGGCCCCGATCCCCTGCCGCTCCATCAGGATCCCCTTGGCCTGCCCGATCACGTCCCGGGTCCGGATGGCCTCGCGCAGCTGCGCGGACTCCATCTCGGCGGCCGTCACGGCCCTCGTCGCCGCCAGCGCGGCGCCCGCATGGGCCGCGACCATGATCGCGATCTCCCGGTCCGCGTCGTCGATCCCGCGGCGGCGCAGCGAGTAGAAGTTGAGCGCGCCGGAGCGGGGCGGCTCGTCGAGCGGGAACACCCCGACGGCCAGTGCCGCGTGTACCCCGTGCTCGACCGCGGCCGGGCTCCACCGCCCCAGCGACGTGTCGGTGTCCAGGTCCGGTACGGAGATCACCCCGGGCCGCTCCCGCTCCGCCGCCGAGACGCACGGCCCCTCGTCGAAGCGGTACTGCAGGAGATCGAGACGGGTGGCGAGCGCGTCGGTCTCGACCGGCGTCGAGAACGTGCCGTCCGTCTCGCGCAGCGTCACGCTGACGAGGTCGGCACCCCGCACGACCTGCACCCCGGCATCCACGACCCGCTGCAGCACCTCGACGACGCCGGTGGCCCCGGCGAGGGACGCCGCGAGCTCGGACAGCGCGATCCCGCGCTCGTCGGGCTCCGTGCGACCACCGTCCCCGTTCCCCTGCGCCATGAGGCTCCACCCCTTCCGCCCGCGCCCCGAGGGCAGCATCAGACCCGGCGACCTGGCTGGTGGCTCAACCGCGCCCCAAGGTAGCCCCCCGGCGCCCGCACCGCGCGCTCCGGCGGACGAGCGGGTTGCGGTCCATCCGCCGCCGTCGAGCGGCTCCCGCACCGCACCCGCTGATCGTCCCGAGTGGAGGTCAGAAGCGGTCCGGGTCGGCCGCCTTCCAGTCCGCTTCCCAGGCCGCCGGGGCGTCGGCGAGGAGCTCGCCGGGCTCCAGCCAGTCGAAGAGCTCGGCGTACGACCGCGTCTCGGTGTAGTTCACCCGCCGCTGCAGCATCCAGGGCTGCAGCTCCGACGGCGTGCGGCAGCCCATCGAGGCCATCAGCCGCTGCGCCTCCGCGACCGTGAGCTGCTGGTAGCGGCGCACCCGCTCGCTCTTGTCCGCGACGTCGAGGGCGCGCGCCCGCCGCGGGTCCTGCGTGGCGACGCCCACGGGGCACTGGTTGGTGTGGCAGCGCTGGGACTGGATGCAGCCGGTCGCCATCATCATCGTGCGGGCCGCGTTCGTGTAGTCCGCGCCCTGGATGATCCGCTTGACGACGTCGCAGCCGGTCGCCACCTTGCCGGCGGCCCCGATCTTCACCCGGTCCCGCAGGCCGGTGCCGACGAGCGCGTTGTGCACCGTCATCAGGCCCTCGGTGAGCGGCGTGCCGACGTGGTCGGAGTACTCCAGCGGCGCCGCGCCCGTGCCGCCCTCGGACCCGTCGACCACCACGAAGTCCGGCGCCACGCCCTCGGCGACCATCGCCTTGCAGATCGCCAGCACGTCGCGCCGGCTCCCCACGCACAGCTTGAACCCGGTCGGCTTCCCGCCCGCCAGCTCCCGCATCCGGGCGAGGAAGAGCACCAGCTCCCGCGGCGTGGCGAACACCCGGTGGAACGCCGGGCTGGTCACGGTGCGTCCCACCGGGACCGACCGGGCCTCGGCGATCTCCGCCGTGACCTTCGCCGCCGGCAGCACCCCGCCGAGGCCGGGCTTCGCGCCCTGGCTCAGCTTGAGCGACACCAGCTTCACCGACCCGTGGGCGGCCTTGCGCGCGAACATGTCCGGGTCGAAGTCGCCGTCGGCCGTCCGGGCGCCGAAGTAGCCGCTGCCGAGCTCCCAGATCAGGTCGCCGCCGTTCTCGGTGTGGTGGCGCGACAGCCCGCCCTCGCCGGTGTCGTGCGCGAACCCGCCCTCGCGCGCGCCGATGTTCAGCGCGCGGATGGCGTTGGCGGACAAGGCCCCGAAGCTCATCGCGGACACGTTCAGCAGCGCCATGTCGTACGGCTGCGTGCAGTCCGGGCCCCCGATGCGGACCTTGTGCGGCCCGTCCGAGGGCGGCACCGGGACCGTCGCGTGCACGAGGTACTCGTACCCGGCGGTGTTCACGTCCCGCTCGGTGCCGAAGGCCTTCTCGCCCTTGATCCCCTTGGACCGCTCGTACACCGCGGTGCGGGTGTCCCGGTCGAACGGCCGCCCGTCGGTGTTCCGCTCGATGAAGTACTGCTGGACCTCGGGCCGCAGGTGCTCCAGCAGGTACCGGAAGTGCCCGACGACGGGGTAGTTGCGCAGCAGCGAGTGATCGCGCTGCAGCACGTCGCGCACGGCGAGGACGAGCAGCAGGAACGCGACGCCCGCCAGGGCCCACCAGCCGGCTCCCAGCAGGAGCACGCCCACGATCCCGAGCCCGGTCAGGGCGACCAGGCCGGCGAGTACCGCCACACGGAGCACGCGGCCACGCTAGCCCGCGCCCGGCGGGCCCGCCCCACTCGCCCACCGCGCGTCCCGCCCTCGCCGACGACCTCCCGGCCCGCCCGTCCGGTTGAAGGGGCCTAGAGTTCCCTGATCACCGGGCCGGGCGACCCGGCGCTCTCCTTCACCCGCGCGTACAGCGCGAGGATCGCCTCCGAGGGCTCGTAGTACTCCACGAAGTGGCCCAGCTCCGCCCGCGCGTCGGCGAACACGACGGGCCCCGCCTGCGGCGACACCAGGTCGATCGCGATGGGCCAGCCCCGCGCGACCGACGCCGCCCGGGCCTCGGCCACCGAGTCGACGAACTCCGCGACGTGGTGCACGCCCTGCGGGTACCGCAGCTCGGGCACCCCGGTCTCGTGCAGCTCCACCAGCTCCAGCATCACCGGGCCCCACTGCGCCAGGGCGATCGAGAGGTCGTGGACGACGGGTCGCCCGTCCCGGCTGGCCTCGAGCCGGGTGCGGGCGCGGCGCAGGAACGGCCCGACCCCGCGGGCCGCCCACCGCTCCGCGGCCGCCCCGAGATCGTCGACCAGGTACGCGATCTGCACCGTCATGGCTTTCCCTCTCCCGATCCGGCGATCATTGCGCCGGAATTGTCCGCGGGGTCGAACCCGGCCCCACTCCGCTCCGACCGCCTCCTGGCTGAACGACACCTAATGCGACCGGGGCCGATCGCCGTCGGGAGGTCTCCGGGACCGGCCCGCAGGACGACAGGCGGCCCCGAGCGCGCCGGGTTCCCGGAGCGGCTGCTCAGACGCCGGCGACCCCGGTGGCCGCGTCGTGCTCGACGGAGAGCGCCCCGGGGGCCCGGCGGACCAGGAGCGCGCTGAGCGTCATCCGCCGGAGGATGGTCCGCAGGCGGTGGTTCGGCAGCTCCGTCGGCGCGACCGTGGAGTTGTTGAGCATCGCGATGGCCGAGTAGACGGCGAACGCGACCTCGTCCGTGTCCAGGTCGGGGCGCAGCTGACCGACCACCGAGCGCCACGGCATCTCGTAGGCGCGGCTGCGCGTCCGCAGGGACTGCCGCATCTCGGCCGTCAGGTGGCGCTGCTCGCGCACCCAGACGCCGAGCTCGACCCGGTCGTCGACCGCGAAGCCCACATGGAGGGTGACCAGCGCTTCGAGGGCCAGCCGGGGGTCGGCCTCGTCGTACTCGTCGACCGCCCTCGTCGCGGCATCGAGCATCCGGTCCATCGCGCGGTCACAGACGGCCTCGAGCAGCGACTGCTTGCTCGGGAAGTAGCGGTACACCGCGGGGCCGGAGATGCCGGCGGCCTCCCCGATCGCGCCCATCCCGACGGCCGGATAGCCCCTCGCCGCGAACAGCTCCGCCGCCAGCCGGAGCAGCTGGTCGGCGCGGGACTCGGACGGGTTGGCCACGGGGACCGCGCCTCCTCTCGTCGACGGGCGCCGGCCTGCGTTCACGCGGGCCCGGAGAGGAGACCGTCTCCTGCGAATGCCACGTCCAGTTTCTTAGCAGACCGGCCACGAGCATCATAGGGCCGCGTTAATCGGCGGTAACCCTTCTCGACCGTCGACCGGGCCGCGCGCCCCGGCTCTCTCGCACACCACGGAGATCTGCGGACACGGAGATCTGCGGACGCGGTCCAGGCCACCGGTGGCAATTCCTCCGCCGCAGGCACTGCCGCTCGCCGGGTCAGCGCCTGTCGATCACCCGGCGGGCCTTGAAGGTCTGGGTCTCGTGGGTGCCGGGGTCGACGATCGTGACGGGGACGCGGACGGTGACCGCGTGGGCCAGGGCGCGTTCCAGGTCGGTGCGGAGGGTCTCCCGGGACCCGGCGGGGACGTCCACGTCCGGCTCGACCTCGACCGTCAGCTCGTCGAGGGTTCCCCTGCGCTCCACGATGACCCGGAACTCCCCGGACGCCCCGTCGACCGAGCGCACCGCCGCCTCGATCGCGCTCGGGTAGACGTTGGCGCCGCGGATGACCAGCATGTCGTCGAGGCGGCCGAAGACACCCCTCGGGAGCTTGGGATACGTTCTGCCGCACCGGCATCCGTCGTCCGTCAGGACGCCCTCGTCGCCGATCCAGAAGCGGATCATCGGCTGCGACTCGCGCCAGAGGTGCGTCGCCACGGTCCCGCCGGCGGTGCCCGGCGGCACCCCGACGTTGGGGTCGTCCTTGGCGACGATCTCGGTGTAGTTCTCGTCCTGGAACAGGTGCACGCCGCCGTCGGGGTCCTCGAGGCAGCCGATGTTCGTGAGGAAGGGGTACATCTCCGAGCAGGAGCCGGCGGCGCCGTCGATGACGTCCGCACCGCCCCAGAGCTCCGACAGGGTCGCCCGGACCTCCGGCAGGGACCCACCGGGCTCGCCGCCGACCAGCAGGAGCCCCACCGCGGAGTCCCGAGGGTCGCGGCCGAGCTCGGCGGACCGGCGGGCCATGTGCGTGAGGTAGGAGGGCGTGCCGACCAGCGCGTCGATGCTCAGCTCGTCGAGCAGCTCGACCTGGCGCTCGGTCGGGACCATCGAGCCGGGTGGGAAGGCGCCGGCGCCGAGCAGCTCGAAGGCCTGCACGTTGCCCCAGCCGCCGAAGAACAGGCTGAACGGAAAGGTGATCTGCACCAGGTCGTCCGGGCGGAAACCGGCGCACCACAGGCCCAGCGCCGACGCCTCCCCCGCCCGCTTCCAGTCCTTCATGGACACGCCGTACATCGTGGGCTTGCCGCTGGTGCCCGAGGAGCCGTGCACCCGGGCCAGGTCCCGGCGCTCGATGCCGAGGTAGCTGCCGAAGGGCGGGTGCTCCGCCTGGTCGGCTACCAGCATCTTCTTGGTGATCACCGGGACCTTCTCGGTGAAGTCCGCCAGCGTGCGGACCTGGTCCGGGTGGAAGCCGTGGGCGTCGTAGTGGCGGCGGTAGAAGGGCAGCTCGTGGTAGGCGCGCTGGAGCTGGGCCTGGACGCGTTCCAGGATGACCCTGTCCCGCTGGGCGGGCGGCATGGTCTCCCGCTCCTCGTCGCGGTAGCGGGGGAAGCGGCTCAGGCGGTCCTCGCGGGACCTGCGCCGCGACGGCAGCAGTGACGTCATTCCTCGATCCTCCGGTCAGGGGCGCAGGGCCGCAAGGCGCTCGCGGTAGCGCTCGACCGAGGCGAGCTTGACCTCCTCGTAGCCGCGCACGAGGTCCGGCAGGGCCGCGATCTCCACGGCCGTGGCGTGCGTGTCCGGGGTCAGGCCGGCCACCAGCTCGTCGAGCACCTGGCGGTACTCGGCGAGCAGCTCGCGCTCGACGCGGCGGACCCGGGCGATGCCGAAGGGATCCAGCCGGGTGCCCCGCAGCTTCCGCATCGAACGCAGTACCCGGAAGGCGGGGGTGAACCAGGGACCGAGGGTGAGCTTGCGGTCCATGCCGAGCGCGCGGAAGACCGGCGGGTGGAGCTTCCACGACACCCGGCTGCCGGCGCCGAACTGCGCCTCGACGTCCGCGGCGAGCCCGGGATCGAGGGAGAGCCGGGCGACCTCGTACTCGTCCTTGTAGGCCATGAGCTTGTGCAGCCCCACGGCGACGGCCTCGGTGAGCGCGGTGGAGCCCGGGACCACGCGCTGCTCCGCCACCCGGACCCGCTCGACGTCCTCGGCGTAGCGGATCGCGTAGTCGCGGTCCTGGTAGGCGACCAGCTCGGGGATCCGGACGGTCAGGAGCCGGTCGAGCTCGGAGTCCTGCTCGGCGCCGATGAGGTCCTGCAGCTCGTGGCGCACGGGCTCCGGGGCCGGCGCGGGGGCGAGGGCGGCGTCGAGCGCCTCCGGGTCCGCGACGAACTGGCGGCCCCGGCGGAAGGCCTGCAGGTTGCGCTCCACCGCGACCCCGTTGAGCGTGATCGCCCGCTCGATCGCCTCGGCGGGGATCGGCAGCGTGCCGGCCTGGTAGGCGGCGCCGACGAGGATCATGTTGGCGGACTGGTCCTCGCCGAACAGCGCCTCGGACAGCGCGCGGGCGTTGAGGTGCAGGGCGGTGCGCACCGCGGCGTCGATGCGGGCGCGGGTGTCGCTCGGGAAGCTCGCCGTCGGGTCGACGACCATCGTCCCGGTGGGCACCTCGTCGGTCGACACCACGGCCACGGTGCGGATCGGGTCGGTGGCGGCGAGGTTGCCGGCGTCGGCGGCCACGAGGACGTCCGCACCCAGGTAGAGGTCGCACTCCCCCTTGGCGAGCTGGCCGGCGGCCTCGGACGGGTCCGCCGTCATCTTCAGGTCGGAGACGACCGCGCCACCCTTCTGCGCGAGCCCGGTGCGGTCCAGGCCGCGGACGTGCAGGCCGCTGATCGTGGCGGCCGTGGCCAGGACCTGCGAGAGCGTGACGACACCGGTGCCGCCGACGCCCGTGATCCTGATGGAACACCCCGCGACGGCCATGCGCAGCGGCTCGGCGACCGCGTCCGCGGTGAGGTCGGCGAGGGTGCGCTTCTGCTTCGTCCCCGGCACGACCGTCATGAAGGACGGGCAGTCGCCGGCGAGGCAGGAGTAGTCGACGTTGCACGACGACTGGTGGATGCGGGTCTTGCGGCCGAACTCGGTCTCGACGGGGTGCACGGACAGGCAGTTGGACTTCACGCCGCAGTCGCCGCAGCCCTCGCAGACCCGCTCGTTGATCATCACCTTCGCCGTGGGCGTCGGGATCAGGCCGCGCTTGCGGCGGCGGCGCTTCTCGGTGGCGCACTCCTGGTCGTGGATCAGGACGGTGACGCCCTTGAGCCCGGCGAGGAGCTGCAGCGCCTCGTCGAGCCGCTCGCGGGGCCAGACCTCCACGCCCTCGGCGAGGGAGACCCCCTTGAACCTTTCCGGCTCGTCGGCCGTGATGATCGTGCGCTGCACGCCCTCGGCCGCGAGCAGCCGCGTGATCGCCGGGACGGACAGCGCACCGACGGCGTCCTGCCCGCCGGTCATCGCCACGGTCCCGTTGTGCAGCAGGCGGTACGTGATGTCCACACCGGATGCGACCGCGGCGCGCATCGCCAGGCTGCCGGAGTGGTGGAACGTGCCGTCGCCCAGATTCTGCACCAGGTGGTTCGCCTCGACGAAGGGCGCCATGCCGATCCACTGGGTGCCTTCGCCACCCATCTGGGTCAGCCCCTGGACGTCGCCGACCTGGGCCGGGTCCATCAGCAGCACCATCGCGTGGCAGCCGATCCCGGCGCCGACCAGCGAGCCCTCGACCGGCTTGGTCGACGAGTTGTGCGGGCAGCCCGAGCAGAAGTAGGGGGTGCGCGGGGCGATCGGGGCCAGCGGCAGGGAGATCCGCGACGGGCGGTTCGCCCGGCGCTCCCGCTGCCAGGTGACGACGGTCGGGAGGTCCGCGAACAGCGCGGCGGCGAGCCGGTCGGCGATCAGGTCGGGATCGAGCTCGCCGTGCGGGGGGAAGAGCGTGGTGCCGTCGGGGGCGGTCTTGCCGTGCACCGCGGGGGCGCCGGGGCGGCCGTAGAGCAGCTCCTTGAGCTGGGCCTCGACGAACGAGCGCTTCTCCTCGATCACCACGACCTCGCCGAGACCGCGGGTGAACTCCTCGACGATCCCGGGTTCGAGCGGGTGGATCATGCCCAGCTTGAGCAGGCGGATCCCGCGGCGGCGCAGCTCGTCGTCGTCGAGGCCCAGCGCGGTGAGCGCCTGGCGGAGGTCCAGCCAGGTCTTGCCGGCGGAGACGATCCCGATCCGGTCGTCGGCGGTGCGCACGGGGATCGTGTTCAGGTGGTTGGCGGCGGAGTAGCGGCGGGCCAGCTCGTAGCGGTGGCCGTGGAGGTCGCGCTCCAGCGGGCCGAGCACGGGCTGCAGGAGGTTGCCGGTCACGGTGTGCCGCCACGGGCGACCGTCGACCTCGAGCGTCGGCAGCACCGGATCGAAGGAGCCCTCCTCCAGGTGCACGGTCGCGGAACCGTCCGCCACCGCCGTCACGATCTTGAGGCCGGCCCACAGGCCGCTGGTGCGGGACAGGGCGATCCCGTGCAGGCCGAGCTCGACGACGTCCTGCGGATCGGCCGGGTAGAGGGTGGGCACGCCGAGATCGGCGAGGGCCGCCTCGGAGGCGCAGGGGACGCTGGAGGACTTGGCGCCCGGGTCGTCGCCGACCAACGCGAGGACGCCACCGGTCGGGTGGGTGCCCATGAGGTTGGCGTGCCGGATGGCATCGGAGGCGCGATCGAGGCCGGGGGCCTTGCCGTACCAGACGCCGACGACGCCGTCGTGGCGCGAGCCGGCCTTCGCGGTGAGCTGGGTGCCCTGGACCGCGGTCGCCGCGGCCTCCTCGTTCAGGCCCGGGCGGAAGACGATGCCGGCCTCGTCGATCATCGCGGCGCGGCGCTGCAGCTCCAGGTCGAGGCCGGCGAGCGGGGAGCCCTCGTAGCCGGACACGAAGGTGCGGGTGTCGATCCCGGTGCGGCGGTCGTGGCGGGTGTGGTCCAGCAGCATCCGGACCAGCGCCTGCAGCCCGGTCAGGTGGACCGTGCCGTCGACGGTGGTGTAGCGGTCGTCCGGGCCGAGGCGGCGCAGCGGAGGGTGCGGTGGGGTCGCGAGCGTCATCGGGCCTCCTGGTCCTTCGGCCCGGACGCTATGGATCTCCTGGTTCTCCGTCCAGGATCAGTCTGGTCTCGGTGAGCCGTTGGCTCAGGTCGCGGCGCTCTGAGGGGGACGCGCTGGTCGGGTGGCCCAGCGGTTGCTGCGGATCAGCGGAAGGGCCCGGTTCGGGATGCGCTGGGTGAGCGCGATCTGGGAGCGGGTGCGCTCCACGCCGGGGATCTCGATGATCCGCTGGATGACCGTCTCGAGCTCGCTCGTGTCGCGGGCGACGACGTGGCAGAGCAGGTCGCCGTCGCCGGTCACGGTGAAGGCCTCGGTGACCTCCGGGATCGCCTCCAGGGCCTCCACCACGGCGTCGAGCGAGCCCTGGCGGAGGTCGAGATGGACGAACGCGAGCATGGAGTAGCCGAAGGCGCGGGGGGAGACGGCCGGCGCGAGCCCCGAGATCACCCCGGCCTCCTGGAGCCGCAGGAACCGGGCCGCCACGGTGCCGCGGGCCACGCCGAGGGTGCGGGCGTGCTCGCGCAGCCCGGCGCGGGGACGTTCGAGCAGGAGGATCAGCAGGGAGCGGTCGAGTTCGTCGAGCTGCATGAGGCCTCCGTGGTGGGGAACGGCCGCAAGGTAACAGCGCCGCCGGGCCGCTTCCCGGCGAGTCGGGTCAGCGGGGTCGGCGGAGGCCGGGGCGGCGGCGGCCCCTCGCGTTCCAGCAGGGCAGGTGCCAGTGGCGGCGGTCCTCGACGGTGCCGTACTCCCCCGCCGGCCACGTGACCACGTGGCCGACGCCGGCGGGGATCACCTGGTCGCAGCCCGGGCAGCGGTAGGTCTTGACCGACGAACCGCCGGGGACGTGGCGGACGGCCCACTCGCCGTCCGGACCCGACTCGGAGTGGGTGACGATGCCCGACGAGAGGGGCGCGGACACGGGACGGCCCCGCCCTCGTTCGGAGGGACGGGGCCGTCGACCGCGTGCCATGCGTCCACGGTAACCGGCGTCGTGGACGTGTGTTTCGGCCTCCCGGCTCTGCCGATCCCTCCCGGGAGGGGCCGACCCGCGGGTTATCGGGTGGTGTAGTCGCGGAAGCCCTGGCCGGTCTTGCGGCCCAGGCGGCCCGCGGTGACGAGGTGCTCCAGCAGCGGGGCGGGGGCGAAGCCGGACTGGCGGAACTCCGCGAACAGCGAGCGCTCGATGGCCAGCGAGACGTCCAGGCCCACCACGTCGAGGAGCTCGAAGGGGCCCATCGGGAGCGCACAGCCCGTCTTCATCGCGGCGTCGATGTCGTCCGCCGTGGCGTAGTGCGCCTCCAGCATCTTCACCGCGTCGTTCAGGTACGGGAACAGCAGCGCGTTGACGATGAAGCCGGCCCGGTCCCCGCAGGACACCGGCACCTTCTTGATCTTCTGGCACACGTCCAGCGCGGTCGCGGACACCTCCGGCGAGGTGCCGATCGCCGACACGACCTCGACCAGCTTCATGACCGGCGCCGGGTTGAAGAAGTGCAGGCCGATGACGTCGGCCGGCCGGTTCGTGGCCGCCGCGCACTCGACGACCGGCAGCGAGGAGGTCGTGGTCGCCAGGATCGCGCCCGGCTTGCAGATCTCGTCGAGCGCGCCGAACACGGCCCGCTTGACCTCGAGCTCCTCCGCGATGGCCTCGACCACCAGGTCGACGTCCGCGAAGTCCTCGAGCGAGGTGGTGCCGGTGATCCGGCCGAGGGTGGCGTCCCGCTGCTCCTCGGTCAGCTTGCCGCGCACCACGGACTTCTCCAGGGCCTTGCGGATCCCGGCGATCGACCCGTCGACCTTCGAGTCGCTGCGGCCGCGCACGATCACGTCGTACCCGTTCTGCGCGAACACCTGCACGATCCCGCTGGCCATGGTGCCCGTGCCGACCACACCGACCCGGCGCACCTCCCGCGGCGTGACGCCCTCGGGCACCGCCGAGGTGGGGGTCAGCGCGTCGGCCACGACGGTGCTGCTGTGGGCCTTCTCGTAGGTGTAGAAGCCCCGGCCGCTCTTCCGGCCCAGCAGCCCGGCCGTGATCATCTGCTTGAACACCGGCGCCGGCGCGTGCATGAGGTTGCGCGACTGGGCGTACATCGTCTCGAGGATCTCGTACGCGGTGTCCAGCCCGATCAGGTCGAGCAGGGCCAACGGCCCCATCGGGTAGCCGCAGCCGTAGCGCATGGCGGCGTCGAGGTCCTCGCGGCTGGCGTAGCGCGACTCGTACATCCGCGCCGCGTGGTTGAGGTAGCCGAACAGCAGCGCGTTGGCGATGAAGCCGGCCCGGTCGCCGATCACGACCGGGACCTTGTCCAGCGAGGCGGCGAAGGCCTGCAGGTCCTCGACGACGTCCGGCTCGGTGACGACCGTGCGCACCAGCTCGACCAGCTTCTGCACCGGCGCCGGATTGAAGAAGTGCGTCCCGACGACCTTGCCCGGGCGGCCCGTGCCCACCGCCAGCTCGGTGACCGACAGCGACGAGGTGTTCGACGCCAGGATCGTCTCCGGCCCGACGTGCTTGTCGATCTCCGCGAACACCGACGCCTTGAGCTCGAGGCTCTCCGGCACCGCCTCCACGACCAGGTCGCACGGGGCCAGGTCGGCCAGGGTGGTGGTCGTGGTGATGCGGCCGAGGAGCTCGGCGGCCTGCTCGTCCGTCAGCTTGCCGCGCTCGATCGCGCGCTTGGTGGAGGTCTCCAGGTGGGCCCGGCCCCGGGCGACCGCATCGGTGTCGACCTCCGCCGCGATCACGTCCAGGCCGTTGCGGGCGAAGACCTCCACAATGCCCGCACCCATGGTGCCCAGGCCGACCACGCCGACCGTCCGGAACTCCCGTGCCACGCCCGTACCTCCGCTTCGAGGACTACTCGCCTCGCGCAGTGTGTCATGCACCGGTGCTTGGTAACCCACGCATGAGGTCGGGAACACCCGTCCTATCGGAGGGTTCTCCCGTGCCGGGCGGCGACCAGCGTCAGGAGCGTGCGCATGTGGGCCGCCGTCCGGGTGAAGCTGGTGACCGGGACGGGCAGGGCGAAGCGCTGCCGCGCGATCGCCTGCGGCCGGGTGAACTCGCGCAGGCCGTCCGCACCGTGGATGCGGCCGAAGCCCGAGTCGCCGACGCCGCCGAAGGGCAGGGCCGGGATCCCGGCGAACGAGATCACGCCGTTGACGCTGACCATGCCGCAGCGCAGGCTCTCGGCGATCCGCATGGCGCCGGCGCCGGCGAACACGCTGGCCCCGAGCCCGTACCCGGTGGCGTTGGCGCGGCGGACGGCCTCGGCGGCGTCCGGCACCCTGTTGACGACGAGCAGGGGCCCGAAGGTCTCCTCGGTGACGGCGACGGAGTCCTCGGGGACGTCGAGGATCACGACCGGGTCGACGACGTTCCCCTCGATCGAGCCCTCGACGACGACCCGGCCGCCCTTCGCGATCGCGTCGGCGACGTGGCGGCGCACCACGTCGGCCTGCGACGGCATGGTCATCGGGCCGTAGTGCGCGGACGGGACCAGCGCGGCGACCTTCGCCACGAACTCGTCCGCCACCTGCTCCACGACGTACACGCGCTCGACGCCGACGCAGGTCTGCCCGGCGTTCGACATCCCGCCCCAGACCGCGGCGTCCGCGGCGGCGTCGAGGTCGGCGTCCGCCGCGACGACCATGGCGTCCTTGCCGCCGCACTCGATGAGCACCGGCGTCAGGGTCTCGGCGCAGGCGGCCATCACGCGCTTGCCGGTCGCCGTCGACCCGGTGAAGGCGATCTTGCCGACGCCCGCGCCGCACAGTGCGGCACCGGTCTCCCCGAAGCCCGTCACGACCTCGACCAGCGCCCGCTCGGGCACGGCGTCGTGCAGGGTGCGGGCGAGGATCTCACCGACCCCGGGCGTCAGCTCGCTGGGCTTGAAGACGACCGTGTTCCCCGCCGCGAGCGCATAGGCGATCGACCCCATCGGGGTGAAGACCGGGTAGTTCCAGGGGCCGATCACGCCGACGACGCCGAGCGGCGGGTAGCCGACGGAGGCCGCCTGGTTCGCCCCCAGCAGCCCCGGGTTGACCGAGCGACGGCCGAGGACCTTCTTCGCGTGGGTGGCCGCCCAGTCGACGTGGTCGATCGCGAGGACGAGCTCGAGGCGGGCGTCGTCGAGGGGCTTGCCGGTCTCGGCGACGACCACGGCCGCGACCTCGTCCAGCCGCGCGACCAGGGCCTTCTTCCACGCGAGCAACCGGGTGCGGCGGCCGTCGAAGCCGAGGCCGCGCCACCACCGCGCGGCCTCCTCGGCCCGTCTCACGGCCGTGCGCACGTCCTCGGCGGTGTGCACGGGATGGCTCGCCACGACCGCCCCGGTGCGGGGATCGAGGGAGTCGAAGGTCTGCTCGCCGGCGACGGTGCTGGTCACGAAGCCCAGCGTAGGGGGTGCGGAGCGTCCCGCGCGGGCCTGTTTCGGCACGTCAGGACCTGTGAGTGGCAATAGTCGCTCTAGCGACTATTGCCACTCACAGGGGTCAGAAGAGGTGCAGCTCCTTGGTCTCGATGCCTCGCAGGGCGTTGTAGTCGACGGTGAGGCAGCGGATGCCGCGGTCCTCGGCGAGGGTGCGGGCCTGGGGCTTGATCTGCTGGGCGGCGTAGACGCCGGCGACCGGGGCGAGGAGGGGGTCGCGGTTCATCAGCTCGAGGTAGCGGGTCAGCTGCTCCACACCGTCTATTTCGCCCCTGCGCTTGATCTCGACGGCGACGTGGGCGCCGGTCGCGTCGCGGCAGAGGAGGTCGACGGGGCCGATCGCGGTCATGTACTCCCGGCGGACCAGGGTCCAGCCCTCGCCGAAGGTCTCGGGGTGGGCGGCGAGGAGCTCCTGGAGGTGGGCCTCGACGCCGTCCTTGACCAGGCCGGGATCGACACCGAGCTCGTGGCTCGAGTCGTGGAGGACCTCCTCGATGGTGATCACGAGGGACTCGTCCGCCTTGTTCCTCACCGTCCAGACGCCGGGTTCCTCGGTGAGCCAGCAGGGCGGGCTCATCCAGTTCAGCGGCTTGTAGGCGCGGTCGTCGGCGTGGATGCTCACCGACCCGTCGGCCTTGACCAGCAGCAACCGCGGGGCCATCGGGAGATGGGCGGTGAGCCGGCCGACGTAGTCCACCTGGCAGCGGGCGATGACGAGGCGCACCCGCCCGACCCTATCGGTCGCGCGATGCGACCCACGCGGCGATCTGGCTGCGGCCGGAGAAGCCCAGCTTGGCGAGGATGTGCTGGACGTGGGTCTCGACCGTGCGCTCGGAGATGTGGGCGGTCGCGGCGATCTGCCTGTTCGTCAGGCCCTCCCCCACGAACGCCGCGATCTCGGCCTCGCGGGCGCTCAACGGGCCGGTCCCGGCCTTCTCCAGCCGGGCGAGCAGCGGCTTCAGGCCCAGGCGGCGAGCGGTCACCAGGGCCGCGCGGGCCAGCTCGTCCGCCTCGGCGCGATGGTCGCGGCGGCGGAGCTCCTCGGCCAGGCGCACCTGGGCCGCAGCGGTGAACGGGTCGAGGCCGGCGGCGGCGTTGATCTCGACGGCCCGGCGCAGGTGCCGGACGGCGGCCTCGGACCGCCCGGCCCCGACGGCCGCGATCCCGGTGTAGAGGTGCATCGAGCCGGACGTCGTGATCCCGCCGGCTCCGCCGACCAGGTGCAGGTCCGCGTGCGGCCGCAGCCAGAGATAGCAGGAGTCCGCGGCGGCCCGGTCCCCGAGCTCGGTGGCGACGACCGCCCGGCAGGCCTCCACCACCAGCGACGAGTAGTTGGGGATCCGCGGCGAGCCCGTCGGCGGGACCCGCCGGTACCAGGGGACCGCCAGGTCGCGCTGCCCCTCCGTGACGTACCAGAGGGCGATGTTGGACTGGATCAGCAGGGCCTGGGGCTCGCGGGCGGCCGCCGCGAGCGCGAGCAGCGTGGGGCGGTCCGGCTCGTCCTCACCGGTCTGGATGGTCACGAGGTAGCGGACCGCCACCGCCGTCAGCCGTACGCCCTCGTGGCCGCCGTGGCGGCCGAGCTCCTCGACCTCGCGGTTGAGCGCGTGCAGCTCCGCCCAGGAGCCGCGGCCGAAGAGCGTGGCGATCCGGCAGCGCAGCACGTGGACCTCGGCGAGCGGCCGGCGCAGGCGCGCGACGAGGGGGGCGAGGCGCTCCGTCTCGGTCTCGGCCTGGTCGATCCGCCCCGCCTGCAGCAACGCGTCGAAGCGCCACAGCCTGCCCCACAGCGCGTCGTCGGGGTCGCGGGTGCGGTCGGCGAGGGCCAGCAGGCGGGTGCCGAGCTCGAGGCGCTCGGCGTTGCCGTCGGGTCCGGCGCGGGCGAGCTGGCGGGCGCGCAGGGCGTCGGCGAGAGCACGCGGGTCGTCGAGGCGTTCGGCCATCGCCAGTGCCTCGGCACTGACCCGGTCCATCAGGCCGGTGTCGCCCGCGAGGGCGTGCGCGTGGGCGTGCTGGGCGAGGAGCCGGGCGCGCAGGGCGGAGTCCGCCTCGGGCAGGCCGGCGAGGGCCTCGACCGCCCAGGGGCCGCAGAGCCTCAGCCAGTCGAACTCGGAGACGCCGGGCAGGACCAGCGCCGCCCGCCCGAGCCCCTCGACGTCGCCGAGTTTCCGGGCCAGCTCGGCGGCCTCGGCCGCCCGTTCCGACGCGGCGCCGATGGCGTGGGACCAGCCGAGCACCTCGGCGGTGCGCAGCAACAGGTCCAGGCGCCCGGCGGGCGGGTCCGCGTGCTCGTCGAGGACCCGGCCGAACAGCCGCGCGGCCTCCCCGTGGGCGAGGGTGCGCAGCGCGAGCTCGCCGGCCTCCCGGGCCCAGCGCAACGCCCGGTCCCGGTCGCCGAGCGGCAGCGCGGCGAGCGCGTGCTTCGCGAGCTCCGGCAGGACGTCCGGATCGGCCGCCCGCGGCGCGAGCTGCGCGGCCACCGCGGCGTGGATCTCCGCACGGGCCGGCAGGTCGACGAGGATCGCCTCGCGGAGCAGGTCGTGGGCGAACCGGACGCGCCCACCGATCCGTTCCAGGAGCCCGTCGTCGAGCGCGGGGCGGAGCGCACCGAGCGGATCCGGGCCGCTGAGCAGGGCGATCTCGCACTCCCGGCCGACGACCGCGGCCCGCCCGAGCTGGGCGCGACAGGGCGCGGGCAGCCGCGCCACCCGCTGGGCGACGACCTCGCGGACGGTCCCGGGGACCGTCGCACCGGCACCCTCCAGCGCCCGGACGAAGAACGGGTTGCCGCCGGTGCGGGCCCGCAGCGCGGCGCCGCTGTCGGGGCCCGCGCCGGTGAGCTGCGCGACCTCGTCCGCCGCCAGCCCGGTGAGCTCGATCCGGGCGGCACGCAGGCCGGCCAGCGGGTTGCGCTGCTCGGCCGGGCGCGCGGTGCCGATCACCAGGAGCCGCGCCGGGCCGGTCTCGCGGGCCACGTGCGCGAGCAGGGCGATCGCGTCCGGATCGGCCCACTGCAGGTCGTCGAGCAGGACGACGAGCCCGGCCGGCGCCGCCGCCGTCGTCAGGAAGGAGGCGACGGCGTCGAACAGGGCGAAGCGCGCGGCCGGGCCGGCCGCGTCGGTTTCTCCCCCCTCGATGGCCGCCAGCGCTGCGGGGACCTCGCCGCCGAGCGCCCGCCAGGACCGCAGCACCCGCCGCCACGGCCAGTACGCGGGCGCGCCCTCGTCCTCGCTGCAGCCACCCCACAGCACCGGGACCGCGTGGGCACCGGCGAGCCGCTCGAGCTCGGCGGCGAGGCGGGTCTTGCCGATCCCGGGCTCACCGGTGACCAGGACGACGGCGGGCTCGCCGGCGAGGGCGGCCTCCAGCCGGGCCGTGAGCGCCGCGAGCTCGGCCGCCCTGCCCACGAAACGGGGGTGCACGGGCGTATCGGTACCACGGATCCGTGGTTTCCACGATGGCCCGTTCGCCGCGCCCCCGTAGACCAGGGGCATGACCTTCATCGCCCTGCGCGCCGAACGCCTCTTCGACGGCCTGACCTGCACGAACGATGCCGTCCTCCTGATCGAGGACGGCCGAGTGGTCCGGGTCGGCGGGCCCGTCCCGCCCGATGCCGAGCTCCTCGATCTCCCGGGCGCGACGCTGCTGCCCGGGCTCGTGGACACCCACATCCATCTCGCGTTCGACGCGAGCACCGATCCCGTGGGCGCGCTCGCCGCCCGCGATCCCGACGCGGAGCAGGAGGCGATGGCCGAGGCCGCCGCCGCACAGCTCCGGGCGGGGGTCACCACGGTGCGGGACCTCGGCGACCGGGACTACTCCGCGCTGCGGCTGCGGGCCTCCGGCGGGCCGCTGCCCACCATCGTCGCGGCCGGCCCGCCGATCACCTCGGTCGGCGGGCACTGCCACTACCTGGGCGGCGAGACGACCGACGTGCGGGCGGCGGTGCGGGAACGGGCCGAACGCGGCTGCGACGTGATCAAGGTGATGGCCAGCGGCGGCGGCCTCACCCCGGGCACCGACATGCTCGCGCCGCAGTTCACCGACGACGACCTGCGCGCCCTCGTCGACGAGGCGCACCGCTGCGGGCTGCCGGTCACCGCGCACGCCCACGCGCTGCCGGCCGTGATGTCGGCGGTGGCGGCGGGCGTCGACGGGATCGAGCACCTGACCTGCCTCACCGCGGACGGAGTGGAGGCACCCGAGGCGCTGGTCGCCGAGCTGGTGCGGCGGCGGGTCGCGATCGGGGCCACGGTGGGGTTGGTCCCGATCCCCGGGATGATGCCGCCGCCACACGTGCTCAAGCACCTGCCGGCGATCCTCGGCACGCTGCGGCGGCTGATCGCGGGGGGCGCGGTCGTCGTCGCCGGGACGGACGCCGGGATCGGCCCCGTGAAGCCGCACGGCGTGCTGCCGCGCGGGCTCGCCGAGCTGGTCGCGCAAGGGATGACGCCGCTCGACGCGCTCCGGGCCGGGACGTCGACGGCGGCCGGGGTCGTGGGGCTGGGGACGCGCAAGGGGCGCCTCGCCCCCGGTTTCGACGCCGACGTGCTGGCCGTCGAGGGCGATCCGACGGTCGACGTCGCCGCTCTCCTGCGCCCGCTCGCGGTCCTGCGGGAGGGCCGCCCGGTTCTGGAGCCGGCCCGATGAGCGGGCCCGCGCGCAGCGCCAAGCTCGCTCGGCAGGAGACAGCGGATCGACAGGAGACAGCGGGTCGCTCTGGGACGGCGGGTCGCTGTGGGACGGCGGGTCGCCAGGCCGAGGTACGCCAGGGGACGGCAGGGAGCGGGCGGACGCTCGGCGCGGACGAGCAGGCCCGGGCTCCTCGGGTCGGGCCGCTGCGACCCGGTGAGGAACCGGATCCGATCCGCTCCTGCGCGGACGGCGGCGCCGGTCCCTGTGCGCCCACGGCCCGCCCCGCGGCGGACGGGGAGCCGCGCGGGCCGGTCCTGGCGCGGGTGCTGCGGCGGGCCGGCAAGATCGTGTTCGACGCGCTGTGCGCCCAGCCCTCCTGGTACTGGTGCTACGGCGGGTTCGTGCCGCCGCCCTGGCTCACCGGGCCCGAGTTGCGCTCCAGCACCGCGCGGCCGTACTCGGCGAGCCGTTCGCGCAGCTCCGGAGGGTCGAGCGCCTCCACCTCGCCGCCCAGGGCGAGCAACTGACCGGACGCGACCGTGAGCGACTCGACGTCCAGCGTGAGCTCCCGCCAGCCCTCGGCGTCGGGCTCACCGGCGGCGGTGATCGCCGCGGTCGCGGCGTCGGTGTCGGTCACGCTCGGGAGACCGCGCAGGCCACGCGGGGACACCCGGATGCGGACCCGGTCGCGGAGCATGGTCGACGCGAACTCGGCAGCGGAGCGGGCCCAGTGGGAGGGGAGGTCGAAGTCGGGCGGGCGGGTGAAGGTCTGGTCGAGCACGGTCGCCTCGTCGATCTTGGAGGCGCGGTAGGTGCGCACGACCCGGCCGGCCGCCGACTCCCCCTCGGGTCCGACGGTCGGCTCCGCCCCGGGTCCGACGGTCGGCTCCGCCCCGGTTCCGAGGGTCGGCTCCGCCTCCGGCCTCACTTGCGCGACGAGGTACCAGACCCCCGCCTTGAGGACGAGGCCGAGCGGCTCGACGACGCGCCGCACCTTCCGCGGGCCGTAGCGGATCGCGACCCGCCGCTCCTCCCACAGCGCGCCCGCCAGCGCGGCCAGGTGCGTGACCTCGGCCGGCGCCCGGAACCAGCCGGGGGCGTCGAGATGGACGCGCTCGGCGACCGTCCGGGCGTGGTCGCGCAGGCCCTCCGGCAGCGTGGCGAGGATCTTGGCCTGCGCACCGGCCAGCGCCGACCCCATCCCCAGCTCGGCGAGCACCGCCGGCGCGCCCATCGCGAGCATCGCGCCGGCCTCCTGTGCGGTCAGGCCGTCGAGCCTCGTCCGCCAGCCCTCGACCAGCCGGATCCCGCCGCCCGGTCCGGGTTCGGTCCAGATCGGGACACCGACGTCCGTCAACGAGGCGACGTCCCGGTAGATCGTCCGCTCGGACACCTCCAGCTCCGCCGCGAGCTCGGCCGCCGTGGCCGCGCGGCGGCGCTGCAGCACGAAGAGCAGGGCCATCAGCCGGGAGGCGCGCACGGACCCGATCGTCGCAGGTGACGGGCCGGTGCCCGAGACCCTGCCCCGGCACCCGTCCGCGGACCCGGGACACTGGCCCCGTGGAGACCCTCTCGACCCGCCAGGTCTACGCGAACAACTGGATGACCGTCCGCGAGGACGCGATCCGCCGGCCCGACGGGAGCGACGGCGTGTACGGCGTCGTCGACAAGCCGACGTACGCGCTGGTCATCCCCCGCGACGGCGACCGCATCCATCTCGTGGAGCAGTTCCGCTACCCCATCGGGATGCGCCGCTGGGAGTTCCCGGCCGGCACCGCGCCCGACCGCGCCGACCAGGATCCGGCCGAGCTCGCCGTGCGCGAGCTGGTGGAGGAGACCGGGCTGCGGGCGGGGCGGATGGAGAAGATCGGGCTGCTCGACGTGGCTCCGGGGATGTCCTCGCAACGCGGCCACGTCTACCTCGCGACGGAGCTGACGCAGGGCGAGCACCAGCGGGAACACAGCGAGCAGGACATGCGGCAGGCGTGGTTCACGACCGCGCGGCTCGAGCGGATGATCGCCGCGGGCGAGATCACCGACGCGCAGTCCATCGCCGCCTACTTCCTCTTGGTGCTCCACGACCGACGGTAGAACTGAAGGCGGTACGCCCGATCCCCCATAAGGACTAGCGCGTCGCTCACACGTCTTCACCAATTGTGATGATGTGGCCCCCATTCGTGTTACGGCGAGACGATACGGCTCGATCGACGTTACGTGGAGCAACAGCCGAGCCGGTCCCGGAGGGAACCGGTCCCGTCGTCGCGCCCCGAGTCCGGGCGGCGTCGGTCGGCCGTCGCGGAGGACGTGCGCGAGCCGGTCGGCGGGCCGCCGACGTCCGCGCCGCGGATCCCGGCCCAGCGGGCAGGCACCCTGGTCGCGGAGCCGGCGGGGCCGCCGCG
Organism: Pseudonocardia ailaonensis; assembly: GCF_039531635.1. Lineage (NCBI taxonomy): Bacteria > Bacillati > Actinomycetota > Actinomycetes > Pseudonocardiales > Pseudonocardiaceae > Pseudonocardia > Pseudonocardia ailaonensis. The sequence goes on from NZ_BAAAQK010000028.1 coordinate 32,721, forward strand.
GCACGCCGCCGTGAAGGTCCCGGCGCCGCGTGTGCCGAAGGGGGAGGGACAGTCGTCGTCGCCCTCCGCGGCCGCGGGTGGGGCACACCGGACGGTGCGGGCGCCGCGGGCGACGGCCCGGAGCCTCGCCGACCTGCACCCGCTCGGCGGCGAGGGACCGCGAGCCGGCGGACTCCCGACCGGGCCCCGCCCCGGCGCCACCACGGGGTCGGTGGCGGAAGCGCTCGCCGAGCGGACCGTCGCGCTGCGCGCGGTGACACCCCGTGCCGCCCCCCGCCACTCCCGGCCGGAGCCGGACCTCGCCGTCCCTGCCGAGTCCCGCCCCGTTGCCGGCGAGCCCCTCGACGATCCGGCCGGGCGGCGTCGCGTCCCCGCCGACCTCCTCCCCGTCACCACCCGGTCGGCGCTGCTCCCGGCCGAGCCCGTTCGCGTCCCCGCCGAGCCCCGCCCCGTCGCCACCCGGTCGGCGCTGCTCCCGGCCGAGCCCGTTCGCGTCCCCGCCGAGCCCCGCTCCGTCGCCGCCCGGCCCGCGCTCGTCCCGGTTAAGCCCCTTCGGGTTCCCGCCACGCCCCTGCCCGCCCCCGCCGAGCCGAGGACCACCGTTCTGCCGGTCGTGCCAGCGGCCCGACCGCGTCGGACCGCGGCCCGGCCGAACCGGGCGGCACCGGCCCGGCCAACGGAAGCGCGGCCCACCGAGATCCGGCCCACCGAGATCCGGCCCACCACGGCCCGGCCCGCTGAGTCCCGGCCCACGGCGCCCGAGCCAACCCTCGCCCGGCCCACCATCGCCCGGCCCACCATCGCCCGGCCCACCATCGCCCGCCCCACCATCGCCCGGCCCCCCGCGGCGCGACCGTCCACGGCCCCGCCCGCGGACGCCACCGCAGATGTCGCGGCGGCGCCGACCCGTGCGATCCCCGCCGTCCCCAGCCGCCCGATCGTCAGCCGGGGCGTCCGCACCGCCCGTCACACGGCCGGGCGGCCCGCCCTGCCCGCTCCGCGCCGCGCCCTCGACGCGCTCCCCACCACCACGTGCGTGGTCGCACTCGTCCCCGCGCACAACGAGGAGGAGGGGATCGTGGCGACCGTCGAGTCGCTGCGCGGGCAGGAGCGGGCCCCCGACCGGATCGTCGTCGTGGCGGACAACTGCACGGACCGGACCGTCGAGCTGGCCGAGGCCGCCGGCGCCGAGGTCTTCACGACCGAGGGCAACACCCACCGCAAGGCGGGTGCCCTCAACGCCGCCCTGGAGGTGCTCCTGCCCACCCTGCGGGACACCGACGTCGTGCTCGCCATGGACGCCGACTCGAAGCTGATGCCGGACTTCGTGGGCAACGGCCTGCACTACCTCGAGGGCGTCCCCGAGCGCGGCGCGATCAGCGGTTCCTACCGCGCCCGCGACGACGCCACGATCGTCGGGCTGATGCAGCGGCTCGAGTACGCGCAGGGCCTGCACACCGTGCACGCCAAGGGCGGCCGGATCCACGTGCTGTCCGGCGCCGCCTGCATGTTCTCCGTCGGTGCCCTCCGCAAGGTCGCCCGCCTGCGCGGGTCCGACGTGCTCCCCGGCCGTCAGGGCCTGGTCTACCTGCCCGAGTCGCTCACCGAGGACTACGAGCTGACGGTGGCGCTCAAGCGGATCGGCTACGAGCCGCTCAACGCCCGCGAGTGCGAGGTCGAGACGGACGTCATGGGCACCTGGGCAGCCTGGCGCACCCAGCGGCTGCGCTGGCAGCGCGGCACCCTCGAGACGCTGTTCCAGTACGGCTGGATCCCGCACACCCGCTCCGCCTGGCTGATCCAGCTGTGGACCTACTTCCGCTCGCTCGTCCCGCTGCTGATGGTCCTGTACTGGATCTACGCGCTGAGCTTCGAGAGCCTCACGGTGCAGCCGTTCTGGCTGGTGGTCCTGCCCGTCTTCGTGCTGGACCAGCTCGTCTGCTCCTGGCGGGCGGGCCCGCGCGCCCGGCTGGTCGCGGTGGCGCTGCTGCCGATGTACCTCTACGACGCCGCCCAGTCCCTCGTCTACTGGCGCGCGCTGTTCCTGAGCCTGCGCCGCGCCCGCACGGAGTGGATCACCTGATGCTGCTCGCCGACGGTGTGCTGCCCGAGGTCGGGCACACGGTCTTCATGGTCGCGACCTGGCTGTTCTCCGCGCTGACGATCGGGGTGGTCGCCCTGTCGCTCTACCGGCTGCTGCCGAAGCGGCCACGCTCCGCGGTCCCGCCGCGCCGCGACCAGGGCCGGCGGCGATGACCCAGCTCTCCCCGCCGACCGTCCGGTTCCGGGCGCTGAACCGGCCCGTCTACCACCGCCCGGGCTGGGTCCAGGCCGCCTCCGGGCACCTGCCCGAGGCGTGGCGCGGCCCCCGCGTCGAGCGGTGGATCATGCGGCTGCCGATGCTCGGGCTGGCCCTGGCGTTCGCCGGGCTCACCTTCGCCGTCGACACCACCACCCCGTCGGTGGCCGAGGTCGACGAGATCCTCCGGGCGCTGCCGGCGGGCGCCTCCGTGCACCCCGCCCTGGCCACCGCGCTCGACGGGGTCGGTGGGCTGGCGGCGGTGCGGGTCGCGAGCGTGCTCGCCGCCGCGGCCGCGATCGTGCTGCTCGGCGGCGCCGTGCGGATCGGCACCGGCTCGGAGCGGACGGGGGTGCTGGCCGCCGCCCTGGTCGCCACCGCGCCCGCGGTGGTCGTCGCCGGCGGGACGGGCACCGGGACGGCGTGGGGCCTGCTGGCGCTGGCGCTCGCGATCCGGGCCGGGGTGGGGCGCTCGGTCGGCTCCGCGGTCGGCTGCGGGGCCGCCCTGGCGCTGGCGGTCACGCTGGTCCCTGCCGTGCTCGTGCTGCTGCCCGCGGTGGTCGCGCTCCTCGCGCTGCTCGCGCCGCGCCGCGACGCCGTCCGGCCGCTGCTGGCGTTCGGCACCGTCGTCGTGCTGGTCGGCGTGGTGCGGCTCGCGGCCGGGCTGCGGCCGCCGTTCACCGTGGACGGGGCCGGCGACCGGCTCGGCGGGATCGCCCTCGGCGCGGGCCTGGTCGCGGTGCTCGCGATCGCCGGCGCCGCCCTCGTCGGGCCGCGGGCCCGGGCCGGTATCGCCGTCGGCGCCGCGCTCGTGCTGCCGCTCCTGGCGGACTGGTCGGGCACCGCCCCGTCGGCCCGGCCCGCGGCCGCCTTCGCGGCGCTCCTGCTCGCGCCGGTCGGGGCGCTCGCGCTCGCGGCCGCCTCGCGCCGCCTGCTGCGCTGGGTGCCGGTGGCCGCGTTGTTGCTGGTGGCGCCGGTGCTGGCGGTCGCGGAGAGCTCGTACATGGCGCACGGCTGGGTCGACGTGCGCCCGGTCGCCGCGATCGCGCCGGAGCCGGGTGCCGACGCGGGCCGGGTCCGGCTCTCCACCGCGGCGGACGCCCTCCGCTACGAGACGGCCGCGCCCGGCGTCCGCTGGGAGTCGACCGCCGCGCTCGCCGCCACCGGCCCGGACGCCGTCCGCGCCGCCGTGGCCGACAGGAGGTTCTCCCTCGTGCTGCTCCAGCCGACGACGGCGGCCGATGCGGACCGGACGGTGCTGGTGGCCGCCCTCGACCTCAGCGCCGACTACGTGCGCGAGGCCCCGGTCCCGGACGCCTACGACCCGCTCGCCACCTGGACCGTGTACCGGCTGATCGACACGCTGCCGTGAGCGCGCCGTCGCGCAGGGCCGTGCTCGCCGGGCTGGTCGGTGCGGTCGGGCTGGCCGCGTGTGGGCGCCCGGCCGAGGCCGAGCTGCTGAAGGTCACCGATCCGAGCACCGTGCCCGCCACTCCCCCGCCGAGCGCCGCACCCCCGCCGAGCACGTCGGGCACCCCGACCCCGTCGGCCTCCGCCGCTCCGGCGACGACGGCCCCCACCACGACGGCGGCCACCACGACCCCGCCCCGGGCCCTCCCGAAGGGGGTGCTGGCCGGCTACTGGCCCACCTGGATCCCGGACGCCGTGCGCATCCGGGACCTGCCGGCCGCCTACGGCATGGTGCACCTCTTCGCCGCCACCCCCGCGGGCACCGACGGCACCCTGACCTGGGCGAAACCCGGCGACGGCCGTGGCGCGGCCACCCACCTGCGGGAGGACGTCGCGTACGCGCGCGCCACCCAGAAGCGCGCGGTGCTGCTCTCGATCGGCGGCGCCGGGCACGGGCTGACCTTCGGCTCCCGCGCCGTCTCCACCCGGTTCGTCGACTCCGTGCGCCGGATCGTCGACGCCGAGCTGGGCGCGGTCGACGGCATCGACCTCAACACCTTCGAGGCCGAGCAGGCGCCGAACACGGACGAGTACGCCTGGGTGAGCCGCACCCTCAAGGCCACCTACGGCAAGAACTTCCTGGTCACGGCCCCGCCCGCGCCGTGGAGCGAGATCGACGAGGCCTTCTGCCGCGATCTCGCGCGCGCCGGGCTGCTCGACCTCTGCGGCCCCCAGTTCTACGACGGACCGGGCCTCACCGACGCCGCCTACATCGCCGACACCGCCGCCCACTGGGCCACGCTCGTCGGCGCCGACCGTCTCTACATCGGCTTCGGCGTGATCGCGAACGCCCCGAACTACCTCACCGCCGCCCAGTGCGCCACGGCCTACAAGGGCGTCGCGGCGGCCGTCCCCGGTGTGCGGGGCGCCTTCTGCTGGAACACCTCCGCCGACGAGGCCGCGGGCTGGGCGTTCGCGAAGACCGTCGGCCCGCTCGTGTCCGCCTGACCTGGAGAAATTCGTGTCCCCGACGTCCCGCTCCGCCCCGCGCCCCTCGGTCTGGGCCTGGGTGGCCTTCGTGACCGCGTGCGGCGTGGTCGTCAGCGCGATGCTGTTCAACCCGACCGCCACCGGGACGCCCACGGTGGTGGGCCCGGTCGCCGCCCCGCCGACCGCCGCCGCCGTGCGCACCGGCCCGGTCCGGCCGCTCGCCAACGACTGCCGGGCGGGCACCGTGCACCTGACCTTCGACGACGGGCCGGGTGCCCACACCGCCCAGCTGCTCGACGAGCTCTCGGCGCTCCACATGCAGGCCGTCTTCTTCGTGATGGCCGAGCGCGTGGCCGGACGCGAGGCGGACATCCGCCGGGAGGTCGCCCTGGGCGACGTCGTGGGCAACCACACCTACCGGCACTTCAACCTGGTCACGGGCGAGGACCTCGCCGGTGTCGCCCGCAAGCCCTGGACCGACACCCAGGTGCGGTTCGAGCTCCAGAAGGCGAACGACATCATCCAGGCCGCCGGGGCACCCCGGCCGACCCTGTACCGCCCGCCCTACGGCTCGGTGGATCCGCAGGTCGACGCCGTGGCCCGCACGCTCGGCCTGCGCCTGGTGATGCCGTGGAGCGACACCCAGGACACCTTCGACGACGGCCACGACACCGACCCCGGCGCCACCCCGGCGTCGGTGGCCGACCACGTCCTGTCCGGCCTGAAGCCGGGCACGATCATCACCCTGCACGACGGCGACCAGGACGCGGCGCTGATCAGCGCCACCGCCCTGCAGACGATCGTCGACGGCCTGAACAAGCGCCACTACTGCGTGTCCCCCCGCCTGCCCGCCGACGCCACCGGCGGCGCCCTCACCTCCGGCACCGCCTCCACCGGCCGCGACGAGTAACCCCGTGAGTGGCAATAGTCGCTAGAGCGACTATTGCCACTCACGGGGTCACAGGGTCACGGGGAGGGCGGCGAGGCGGCGGGAGCCGGGGATCGGCTGCCACTCCAGCTCGGCGGGGTCGACGGCGAGGCGGAGGTCCGGGAAGCGGGTGAAGAGGGTCCGCAGGGCCACCTCGCCCTCCTGGCGGGCCAGCGCCGCGCCCAGGCAGTAGTGGGCGCCGAAACCGAACCCGACGTGTCCTTCGCCCCGAGCGGTCTCGCGGCCGACGTCCAGGGTGTCGGCCTTCTCGAACTCCCGCGGATCGCCGTTGGCGGAGTACAGGACCGGCTGCACGGAGGAGCCGGCGGGGATGTGCACCCCGCCGAGCTCGACGTCCTCCGCCGCGTACCGCACGCGGACGATGCCGACCGGCCCCGCCATCCGCATCAGCTCGTTCACCGCCGTGGGCCAGCCGGCGGGATCCGCCTGCAGCCGGGCCAGCTGGTCGGGATGGGTGAGCAACGCGGCGGTGGCGTTGCCGATCAGGTGCGCGGTGGTCTCGTGCCCGGCGAAGACCAGGGCCAGGACCATGGTGACGAGCTCGAAGTCGGTCAGCCGGTCCGCGTCTTCCTGGGCCCGGATCATCCCGCTGAGCAGGTCGTCCGCCGGGTCGCGGCGGCGGCGGGCGACCAGGCCCTCGATGTGGTCGATCGTCGCCCGCAACGCCCCGGGCACCCGTGACGGATCCATCGACACGAGGTCACGGCCCCAGACGTGCCAGGACGGCCGGTCCTCCTCCGGGATGCCGACGAGCTCGCAGATCACGGTGATCGGCAGCGGATAGGCGTACGCCTCCACCAGATCGACCTCCCCGGACAGCCCGTCCAGCAGGTCGTCCGCGATCTCCTGCACGCGAGGCCGCAGGTCCCCGACCCGCCGCACGGTGAACGCCCGCGAGACGAGCCTGCGCAGCCGGGTGTGCGTCGCGCCGTCCGCGTCGATGATGCTGCTGGTGAGATAGGGGATCAGGTCGTCGCCGATGCCCACCGCCTTGAGCGGGACCGTCCGGTCCGCCGCCACCGTGGGCGCGTTCGCCGGATCGTTGACGAACCGGGGGTCGTTCAGCACCGCCCGGACGTCGGCGTACCGGGTGACCAGCCACAACGGCGCGTCGGACCCCATGCCGAACGAGCTGCGCAGCACGGGCGCCTGCTCGCGGAGGCGGCCGAAACCACCCCAGGGGTCGGCGATCAGGGCGGGATCGGTGAGGGCCGGAGCGTCGGGGACGGACATGGTGGGCACCCCTGTCAGAAGTGGTCGATCAAGGATCGGAAGAGCGCGGCCGCGGCGGCCGCGAGCTCCGCGCTGGGCACGGCGCCGGGGACCTCCAGGGCGCAGTGCAGGGTGTGTTCGAGCAGGTCGGCGCGCCGGTCGGGAGCGAAGTCCCCGTACGCGGGGGGCGCCCCGTCGAGGAAGAAGAAGCCGCCTCCGATCGCGGTGAAGACGTAGAGCTGCTCGTCGGGCGCCAGGTCCGTGCGCAGCAGGCCCGCCTCGCGCAGCAGGCCGATCCACGCCAGCCCCACCTCGTCCCGACGCGCGGCGAGGTCGCTCAGCGCGATCGCGGCCTCGTGGGCGAGGCGGCCCAGGAGCTCCGCGTCGCCCAGGTAGAGCCGGCGGGTGACCGGGTCGTCGAGCAGCGTGCGATAGACCGACCGGACGCACCGCGACGGCAGCGCCTCGGCCGGGTCCGCCTCCATCCGCTCCGCCATCCCGGCCAGCACGCCGTGGTGGCTGCGCAGCAGGACCGCCAGGAACAGCGACTCCTTGGTACGGAAGTGCAGATAGACGGTGCCCTTGCCGATCCGGGCCTGCTTCGCGACGTCCTCGATCGTGACGCGCCGGTACCCCCAGCGGACGAGCAGGTCGGCCGCCGCGTCGAGGATCAGGTCCTCGCGTGACTTGTTGACCAGTTTGGCATTTTCGGTCACGCAGTCAGCGTATACCGTGGCGGGATGGGCTACGAGCACCTCCTCGTCAAGGCCGACGGCGACACCGTCCGGATCACGATGAACCGGCCGGAACGGCGCAACGCGCTCTCCGAGGAGCACCTGCGGGAGCTGCTCGACGCGTTCGAGACCGCCGGTTCGAGCGGGGCCACGGGGATCGTGCTCGGGGCGGAGGGGAAGGCGTTCTCGGCCGGGCACGACTTCGCCGACGTCGCGTCCCGCGACCTGCGGGGCGTCCGGGAGCTCCTGGCCCTCTGCACCGAGCTGATGCAGACGATCCAGGCCGTGCCCCAGGTCGTCGTCGCCAAGGTGCAGGCGATCGCGACGGCCGCCGGTTGCCAGCTCGTGGCCACCTGTGACCTGGCCGTGGCCGCGGAGTCCGCGGCGTTCGCGCTGCCCGGCGGCAAGGCCGGCTGGTTCTGTCACACGCCCGCGGTGCCGGTGGCGCGGAACGTCGGCCGCAAGCGGCTGATGGAGCTGGCCCTGACCGGCGACCCGATCGACGCCCGCACCGCCGCGGACTGGGGCCTCGTCAACTACGCCGTGCCGGACGCCGAGCTCGACGCCCGCACCGACGAGCTGCTCGCCCGCGCGACCCGCGGCAGCCGCTTCGGCAAGGAGGTGGGCAAGCAGACGCTCTACGCCCAGCTCGACCGCCCCGAGGCGGACGCCTACGGCATCGCGGTCGAGGTCATGGCGTCGATGTCGCAGTCCGCGGGGGCGAAGGAGGGCATGGCGAGCTTCCTCGAGAAGCGCTCGCCCGTCTGGCCCGACTAGGGTTCCGCGCGATGGTGTCCCGCGCGCTGGTGTCCCGCAGAGCGTTCCTCGCGGGCACCGCCGGGCTGGCGGTGCTCGGGGCGTGCGGGGCTCGGGGCACGACGCTGGAACGCATGCGCGCCAACGGGGTCGCCCGCGTCGGGATCTCCGGCGAGCGGCCCTACGGCTATCCCGGGTCCGACGGCTCGGTCACCGGCGAGGCGCCCACCGTGGCGCGCACCGTGCTGGCCGGTATGGGGGTCGACGGGCTCGAGGCCGTGCAGGTTCCCTTCGGCACGCTGCTCGACGGGCTGCTCGCCGGCCAGTTCGACCTGGTCGCGGCCGGGACGACGATCACGCCGGGCCGCTGTGCGCGGGTCGCCTTCTCCCGCCCGGACTTCGTGGCCCCGGTCGCGTTCCTCGTGCCGGCGGGCAACCCGCGCGGGATCCGGACCTTCGACGGGGTGCGGCGCGCGGGCGTCCCGCTCGGGGTGCTGGCGGGCGCGGCCGAGCAGGAGTACGCGCAGGCGGCCGGGATCACGGACGTCCGGACGTACGACGGCCAGAGCACGCTGTTCCGCGCGGTCCGCGACGGCGACGTCCCGGTGGCCGCCCTCACCCGGATCTCGCTGCTCGACGAGCTCGCCCGCAACCCGGGCACTCCCCTGCAGGTCACGCCGGGCATCCCGGTGCGGGAGAACCCGGACGGGACCCAGGTCTACCCCGTCGGCGCCTTCGCGTTCCGCCCGGGCAACACGGACCTGCTCGCCGCCTTCGACGCCGGCCTGACGGACCTGCACACGTCGGGCCGCTGGCTCGACCTGGTGCGGCCCTTCGGTTTCGGCCCCGACACCGCCCCACCGAACGCCCTCACCACCGCCGACGCCTGCGCCGGCCGCGGGCTCCCCGCCTCCGACCGCCCGTAGATGCCGTCGTGAGTGGCCCGGGGGACGGTCGACGGCGGAGCCGGCGGGGTGGGTGGGCAGAGTCGCTCCGGCGACCATCGCCACCACGGGTGGGTCGGGGTGATCCCGGAGGCCGGCGGGGCTGCGGTGGTGGAGGATCGGGTCATGGCACTACGCATCGCGGGGCTGCCCGTACCCGGTCCGGGTGAGCTGATCGAGGGCGCGAAGGCGGTCGTGGGCTGGGGCGGCGAGGTGGTCGGCGTCGCCGCCGACCTGCCGGCCCGCACCACGGCCCTGCTCGACGACGTGTCCGCGCTGCTCGGGCGGATCACGGGCATCGCCGGGCGGGTCGAGGGGCTGCTCGACGAGGTCGAGGGCATCGCGGGCCGGGCGGACTCGCTGATCGTCCGCGTCGACCGCACGGCGAGCGAGGCCCAGGCGCTCATCGCGCGGGTCGGCGTGACCGCGGACCAGGCCGACGGGCTGATCACGCGGGTGGGCGGGACCGCAGGTGCCGCCGAGGACCTGGTCGCCCGGGTGAACGGGACCGCGGGCTCGGCCGAGGCGCTGGTCGCACGCGTGAACGGGACGGCAGGCTCGGCGGAGGAGCTGGTCGCGCGGGTCGGGAGCGTTGCCGGGGATGCCGAGCGGATCGTCGTCTCGGCCGGATCGGTGGCCGAGGATGCCCGCAAGGTCGTGGCCGGCGCGAACACCGTGGCCGAGGACGCGTCCGGGGTCGTCTCCCGCGCCGGCTCCGTCGCGGACCGCGCGGACGGGCTGGTCACCACGGCCGCCGGGCTCACCGACCAGGCCGAGGGGATGCTCGCGACCTACAAGCCGATCGCGGACAAGGCCGCGCCGCTCGCGCAGAAGTTCCTGGAGGAGTTCTCCGAGGAGGAGCTGCGCGCCGCGATCCGGATGATCGACCACCTGCCCGCGCTCACCGAGCACCTCGAGAACGACATCATGCCGATCCTGACGACCCTCGACCGCGTCGGCCCGGACGTCCACGACCTGCTCGACGAGCTCAAGGGCGTCCGGCAGGCCATCAACGGCATCCCCGGCTTCGGCTTCTTCCGCCGCCGCGGCGAGGAGAAGGAGGCCGACGCCGAGTGAGACGGCCCGGAACATGATCCTTCCGGGAGCCACCGGGGAGCGCCCGCCTCAACACTGAGGTCACGCTCGCGCTGATCACCGGCCCGGTGATCCTTCCGAGGGTCACCCCAGCGCGAGGAGGACAGCGCAGGTGGCACCCTCGGAACGATCACGATCATGATCCTTCCGAGAGCAACCCGACAGCCCCCGCACCAGCAACGGAGTCACAGTCGTGCTGATCACCAGCAGGTGATGAGCACGGGCGTCACCTCAGTGCTGCGGTGACAGCGCACCCGTCACGCTCGGAATGATCGGGATCCAGAGAGCGCTCAGGTGAGGTTGTGGGTCCGCCGGATGATGGTGACGATCTCGTCCATCATCTCGGTGAGCTGGTAGTCCTTCGGTGTGAAGACCGCGGCGATGCCCTTGGCCTTCAGGGCCGCGGCGTCGTCCGCGGGGATGATGCCGCCGACGATCACCGGGACGTCGTCCGCGCCCGCCGCGCGCAGGCCGTCGACCACCGCGGGGACCACCTCGAGGTGCGAGCCGGACAGGATCGACAGCCCCACGACGTGCACGCCCTCCTGCACCGCGGCCGCCACGATCTGCGCCGGGGTGAGGCGGATGCCCTGGTAGACGACCTCGAAGCCGACGTCGCGGGCGCGCACGGCGACCTGCTCGGCGCCGTTGGAGTGCCCGTCGAGGCCCGGCTTGCCCACCAGCATCCGCAGCCGGGTGCCGAGCTCCTCGCCGGTCGCCCGGACCCGCTCGCGGACCTCCGCGATCTCCACGGCCGCCTCCCCGGACGCCACCGCCGCCGACACGCCCGTCGGTGCGCGGAACTCGCCGAACACCGCGCGCAGCGCGCCGGCCCACTCGCCGGTCGTCACGCCCGCCTTGGCGCAGTCGACCGAGACCTGCATGAGGTTCTCGTCCGTCTTGGCCGCGTCCTGCAGCCGCGTCAGCGCCTCGTCGACCGCCGCCTGGTCCCGCGACGCGCGCCACTCGCGGATCGCGGCGATCGCCGCCGCCTCGGTGGCCGGGTCCACGGTCTCGATCGCCGCCGCGTCGCCCTGCAACGGGCTCGGCTCCGTGGTCTCGAACCTGTTGAGCCCGACGACGACGTCCTCGCCGGACTCGATGCGCCGGCGCCGCTCGGCCAGGGACGAGACCAGCTCGCCCTTCATGTACCCGTTCTCGACGGCCGCGACGGCGCCGCCCATCTCCTGCACCCGGTCGATCTCCGCCTGCGCGGCCTCGACCAGCTCGGACACCTTGGCCTCGATCACAACCGAGCCCTCGAAGATGTCCTCGTACTCGAGCAGGTCCGTCTCGTAGGCCAGGACCTGCTGCATGCGCAGCGCCCACTGCTGGTCCCAGGGCCGCGGCAGGCCGAGGGCCTCGTTCCACGCCGGGAGCTGGATCGCGCGGGCGCGGGCGTCCTTGGACAGGGTGACGGCGAGCATCTCCAGCACGATGCGCTGGACGTTGTTCTCGGGCTGCGCCTCGGTGAGCCCCAGCGAGTTGACCTGCACGCCGTAGCGCATGCGGCGTTGCTTGGGGTTCTCGACGCCGTAGCGCTCGCGGGTGATCTGGTCCCACATCCGGCCCAGCGCCCGGAGCTTGCACATCTCCTCGACGAAGCGCAGCCCGGCGTTGACGAAGAACGAGATCCGCCCGACGACGTCGCCGAACTTCTCCGGCGGCACCTGGCCCGAGTCGCGCACCGAGTCGAGCACCGCGATCGCGGTGGACAGGGCGTAGGCGAGCTCCTGCGCGGGCGAGGCCCCGGCCTCCTGCAGGTGGTAGCTGCAGATGTTGATCGGGTTCCACTTCGGGATCTCGGTGACCGACCAGGCCACCATGTCCGTGATCAGCCGCAGGCTCGGGGCCGGCGGGAACACGTACGTCCCGCGGGACAGGTACTCCTTGACGATGTCGTTCTGCGTCGTCCCGGCGAGCTTGGCCCGCACCTCGGAGATGTCGAGGCCGGACTCCGAGGCCTGCTCCTCCGCGACGGCGGTGTAGAGCGCGAGCAGCCACATCGCCGGCGCGTTGATCGTCATCGAGGTGTTGGCCTCGGCGATCGGGATGCCGTCGAACAGCGTGCGCATGTCCCCGATGTGGCTGACCGGCACCCCGACCTTGCCGACCTCACCCTTGGCGAGCTCGTCGTCCGGGTCGTAGCCGGTCTGGGTGGGCAGGTCGAAGGCCACCGACAGACCGGTCTGGCCCTTCGCGAGGTTGCGCCGGTACAGCGCGTTCGACTTCTCCGCGGACGAGTGACCGGCGTAGGTCCTGATGACCCACGGGCGGTCACGCTCACGATCGGTCGGGTACGGCACCGGACACCTCCACGTTGCGGACCCCCGGATCGTACTAACGGGTAGCCCTCACCACCCCCGACGATCGGGCGTGTCACACCTGTCTGCATGGAAAAGTACGCGATGCACGTCCTATCGCACAGCAAACCACGCACGCGAGGACGCATGTCACCCCGAGCGCCTCAGACGCGGTGGTACCTCGCGTCGAAGAAGCAGAAGACCCCGTAGGCCGCGATCCCGATCGCCACCGCGATCAGCAGGACCACGCCGAAGGGTTGCGCCGCAAGGGTTTTCAGGGCGCTGTCCAGGCCGTTGGCCTCCTGCGGGTCGAACTTGACCGCGGCCGACACCACGAGCACGCCCAGCACCCCGAGCGCCACGGCCTTCGCGATGAAGCCGATCTGACCGCTGCGCTCGTCGGCCGTACGGGCGCGGTGGTCCGCGCCGGACAGATCCTGGTCCTCGGTGAACTTCTTCTTCCAGCCGTTCCAGGCCATCACGCCCGCGCCGATCACGATGCCGACGCCCACGACCGCCACGATCACCTGGCCGCCGGGCAGCCCGAGCAGGCCCGCGGTCGCCTTGCCGCCCCCGCCGCCCTCGGAGCGGCCGGAGACGGCCGTCTTGACGGTCAGCACCGCCAGGCCGGCGTACACGATCCCCTGCCCCGCGCTCGTCAGGCGCTTGAGCAGCTTCTTCTTGTCGTCGTCGACGTACCCGAAGCCGAACAGCGCGGTCGTCAGCCGCCAGATGACCACGCACACGAACCCGACGAACAGCACCCAGAGGAACACCCGGCCGAAGGGCTGCTGGGCCAGCGTCGACAACGCGCCGCTCTGGTCCGCCTGTCCCCCGCCCCCGATCGCGACCTGCAGCGCCAGCCAGGCGATCAGCAGGTGGAGGACGCCGTTGGCCGCGATCCCGGCCCGGGCCCCCTTCCTCACGGGCCCACTGCGCCCGACGCGCCGGGCGTCGTGCCCCGAGGGGAGCACGTCCCGGGCCTTCTCGGCGACGCCGCGCACGGCTCGGGCGGGCTCGGACTTCGACATGGGTCCTCCGTCGGATCGGGTCGGCGGAGGTATGCCCCATTCGGGGTCGCTCGAACCGCGCCGGTGACCCTGTGCCGCCGTACGGCTCACACGATCGGGAGCCGCTGCGGCAACCGAGCCACCCCGCAGGGCCGGACGGACGCCTAGCGGGTCGGGTCCGCCGTCACCCGCTCGACGTCCGCGCCCAGGGAGCGGAGGTTCTCCACGAAGCGGGGGTAGCCGCGGTCGATGTGGTCGACGTCCCAGACCTCGGTGACGCCCTCGGCGCACAGGCCGGCCAGCACCAGACCCGCGCCGGCCCGGATGTCGCTGGCCCACACGGGCGCGCTGGAGAGCTGCTCGACGCCGCGGATCACGGCGTGGTGGCCGTCCGTGCGGGCGTCCGCGCCGAGCCGGACCATCTCGTCGACGAACCGGAACCGGGCCTCGAAGACGTTCTCGGTGATCATCGAGGTGCCCTGCGCGACCGCGGTCAGCGCGATCGCCATGGGCTGCAGGTCCGTGGCGAAGCCGGGGTACGGGAGCGTCACGAAGTCGACGGCCCGGGGGCGCTGCCCACCCATCGACACCGAGAACTCCTGCTCGCCGACGGTCGTCTCGGCACCCGCGCTGCGCAGCTTGTCGAGCACCAGATCGATGTGGTGCGGGTCCACACCGCGGACCGTCACCTCGCCGCGCGTCATGGCGGCCGCGAACGCCCAGGTGGCGCCCACGATCCGGTCCCCGATGACCCGGTGGCTGGTGGGCCGCAGCCCGCGCACCCCGTGCACCGTCAGCGTGGAGGAGCCGACGCCCTCGAGCATCGCCCCCATCTGCTGCAGCATCACGCAGAGGTCGACGATCTCGGGCTCGCGGGCCGCGTTGTCGATGATCGTGGTGCCCTCGGCCAGGACGGCCGCCATCAGGATGTTCTCGGTGGCGCCGACGCTGGGGAAGTCCAGCCAGATCTGGGCGCCGTGCAGGTCGTCCGCCTGCGCGACGACCCGGCCGTGCTCGATCTCGGTGGTCGCGCCGAGCTTGCGCAGGCCGCTCTGGTGCATGTCCAGCGGACGGGACCCGATCGCGTCCCCGCCCGGGAGCGGCACGATCGCCTTGCGGCAGCGGGCCACGAGCGGGCCCAGCACGCAGACCGACGCCCGCAGCTTCGACACCGAGCGGTAGTCCGCCTGGGAGCCGGGCTCCCGCGGCACGTCGATGGTCACCGTGTCGCCGGCGACGTCGACGGTGCACCCGAGGCTGCGCAGCACGTCCGCCATGAGCGGCACGTCGAGGATCTCCGGACAGTTCGTGATCGTCGTGGTGCCCTCGGCCAGCAACGCCGCCGCCATCAGCTTGAGGACGCTGTTCTTGGCCCCGACCACGTCGACGGTCCCCGAGAGCCGGGCCCCGCCACGCACCGCGAAATGCTCCGTCACGATGAGCGACGGTATCGCCCTCCCGGAGCGATCTTCCGGCGACCCGCCGTTCAGCGGCCCGCCTCCGGACCGCCCGGCTGCCACAGCACATCGCCGGCGGGGTTGGCGCACCGCCCGAGGATGAACAGCAGATCCGACAGGCGGTTCAGGTACTTGGCGGTGAGCGGGTTCGTCCGTTCGGCGTCCTGCTCCAGGAGCGCCCAGACGCTGCGCTCGGCGCGCCGCGCCACCGTCCGCGCCACGTGCAGGTGGGCCGCGCCGGGGGTGCCGCCGGGGAGGATGAACGAGGCCAGCTTGGGCAGGTCCTCGTTGAACTCGTCGCACCAGCCCTCGAGGCGGGTGACGTACCGCTCCTCGACCCGCAGCGGCGGGTACTCCGGGTTCTCGACGATCGGTGCGCACAGGTCCGCGCCGACGTCGAACAGGTCGTTCTGGATCTGGCGCAGCGGCACCAGCAGCCGTTCCTCCAGCTGCCCGACGGTGACGGCCACCCCGATGGCGGCGTTGCACTCGTCCGTGTCGGCATAGGCCGCGAGCCGCACGTCCGTCTTCGGCACCCGCGAGAAGTCGCCGAGCGCCGTCGTCCCGTCGTCGCCGGTCTTCGTGTAGATCCGCGTGAGGTGCACAGCCACGCGACGACCCTAACCCGCGGCGTCAGCTGGCCTGGCGGTAGCCGCCGCGGCCGGGGGGCGCGGCCTCCAGCCAGGCCAGGAAACCGGTCAGGACGTCGCCGGACATCGCCAGCTCCACGTCCTTGCCGTCGTCCCCCCGGCACCGCAGCACGGAGGCCGCGAGAGGGATGGCGAAGGACTCCGAGGGCAGGGGATCCCGCCGGTCCAGGATCTCGAGCTCGGTGCGGTCGATCGCGACCGTCGGGCCGAGCCGGAAGCTCGTCAGCCGGTACCAGGCGAACTCGTCGCCCTGGTACCGGCCGACGCCGAAATGCCAGTCCGTGACAGCGAAACGGCGGCGCAGACACAGGTCCACACCGCCGCCCCGCATGAGTCGTACCCGCCGTACGGCGAGCCAGCCCAGCAGCAGACACGCGAGCAGCAGCACGATTCCGATGACGATCGCCACGGTCCCGGCCACTGCTTCTCGCGCGTCTTTCGTGTCAGCCGGCCGTCGCGGCGTCGGCCGCTCTGAGCCGTGCCTCGGCCCGCTTGCGTGCCGCCGCCTCGGCCGGCTCGTCGCCCTTCGCGCGATCGAGCGCGGACTGCGCCCGCCGCACGTCGATCTCGTCCGCGAGCTCGGCGAACTCCGCCAGGATCGACACCGTCTCCGGGCCGATCGCGAGGAAGCCGCCGTGCACCGCGATCGTGAGCGGAGCGCCGTCGACCGGGTCGATCCGGACGACGCCGGCCTCCTCGAGCTGGGCGAGCGTCGCCTCGTGACCGGGCATGATGCCCAGGTCGCCCTCGGTGGTGCGGGCGAGCACGAAGCTCGCCTGCCCCGACCAGAGGCGCCGCTCGACCGCGACGAGCTCCACGGTCATCTCAGCCATGTCAGCCCTCGAGCTTCTTGCGGTTCTTCTCGAGGTCCTCGAGACCACCGCAGAGGAAGAAGGCCTGCTCCGGCACGTCGTCGAACTCGCCCTTGGCGATCTTGTCGAACGACTCGATGGTCTCCTTGAGGGGGACCGTCGAGCCCGGCTGGCCGGTGAACTGCTCGGCGACCAGCAGGTTCTGCGACAGGAAGCGCTCGATGCGGCGCGCCCGGCCGACGAGCTGCTTGTCCTCCTCGGACAGCTCGTCGATGCCGAGGATGGCGATGATGTCCTGCAGGTCGTTGTACTTCTGCAGGATCCGCTTGACCTCGTTGGCGACGCGGAAGTGCTCGTCGCCGATGTACTGCGGGTCCAGGATCCGCGAGGTGGAGGTCAGCGGGTCGACCGCCGGGTAGATGCCCTTCTGCGAGATGGGGCGGGAGAGCTCCGTCGTCGCGTCCAGGTGGGCGAAGGTCGTGGCCGGCGCGGGGTCGGTGTAGTCGTCCGCGGGCACGTAGATCGCCTGCATCGAGGTGATCGAGCGGCCACGGGTCGAGGTGATCCGCTCCTGCAACTCGCCCATCTCGTCCGCCAGGGTCGGCTGGTAACCGACGGCGGACGGCATGCGGCCGAGCAGCGTGGAGACCTCGGAGCCGGCCTGCGTGAACCGGAAGATGTTGTCGATGAAGAGCAGCACGTCCTGGTTCTGCTCGTCACGGAAGTACTCCGCCATCGTCAACGCCGAGAGCGCGACCCGCATACGCGTGCCCGGCGGCTCGTCCATCTGACCGAAGACGAGCGCGGTGTCGTTGATGAC
Source organism: Pseudonocardia ailaonensis (assembly GCF_039531635.1). NCBI lineage: Bacteria > Bacillati > Actinomycetota > Actinomycetes > Pseudonocardiales > Pseudonocardiaceae > Pseudonocardia > Pseudonocardia ailaonensis. The sequence goes on from NZ_BAAAQK010000028.1 coordinate 50,162, forward strand.
GCCGGACTCGGTCATCTCCGTGATGAGGTCGTTGCCCTCACGGGTGCGCTCGCCGACCCCGGCGAACACCGACGTACCACCGAAGTTCTTGGCGACACGGGTGATCATCTCCTGGATGAGCACCGTCTTGCCGACGCCGGCACCGCCGAACAGGCCGATCTTCCCACCCTGGACGTACGGGGTGAGGAGGTCGATGACCTTGATGCCGGTCTCCAGCATCTCGGTGCGACCCTCGAGCTGGTCGAAGTTCGGCGCCTTGCGGTGGATGCCCCAGAGCTCACCGGTCGGCTTGAAGTCCTTGTCGTCGAGGCAGTCGCCGAGCGCGTTGAACACGTGCCCCTTGACCTGGTCGCCGACGGGGACGGAGATCGGGCGGCCGAGGTCCGTCACCGACTGACCGCGGACGAGGCCGTCCGTCGGCTGCATCGAGATGGCGCGGACCAGGTTGTCGCCCAGGTGCTGGGCGATCTCCAGGGTCAGCGTCTTCGACAGCTCGCCGAACTCGATCTCGACGGTGAGGGCGTTGTAGAGCTCCGGCACCTGGCCGCGCGGGAACTCGACGTCGACGACCGGGCCGGTGACCCGGACAACCCGGCCAACCCTGGTAGCCGCGTTGGCAGGGATATCAGCAGTGGCGGTCATCAGCTCTCACTTCCTGCGGTCACAAGAGCGTCGGCGCCACCGACGATCTCGCTGATCTCCTGGGTGATCTGTGCCTGGCGGGCCTGGTTGGCCTCCAGTGTCAGGGTACGGATCAATTCGTTCGCGTTGTCCGTCGCGGCCTTCATGGCCCGCTGCCGGTTCGCCGACTCGCTCGCCGCCGACTCCAGCAGGGCCGCGAACAGCCGCGCCCCGACGTACTTCGGGAGCAGCGCGTCGAACAGCACCTCGGCGCTCGGCTCGAACTCGTACAGGCCGTTCGGCGCATCCGCGGAGGCTGCCGCCCGCTCCGGCTCGGGCTCGCCCGCCACGGTGTCCACCTCGGCGTACTCGACCTCCATGGGCGCCATCCGCCGCGCCTGCGGCACCTGGGTCACCATGTTCTGGAACTGGGTGTAGACGAGGTGCAGCTCGTCGACGCCGAGGATGCCGTCCTCGCCGGGACCGTCGCCCTCGTCGTCCGCACCGGCCATGAACGCGCCGACCAGCTCGCGGGCGGCCTCGGCCGCGTTCTCGTAGGTGGGCTGCTCGGAGAAGCCCGTCCACGAGGCGGCGACGGGGCGGCGGCGGAACCGGTAGTAGTTCACGCCCTTGCGCCCGATGACGTAGAGGACCGGCTCCTTGCCCTGCTCGCGCAGGAGCGACTGGAGCTGCTCGGCCTCCTTGAGCACGTTCGAGTTGTAGCCGCCGCACTGGCCGCGGTCACTGGTCACGACCAGGACCGCCGCCCGCTTGGCGTTGTCGCGCTCGACGAGCAGCGGGTGGTCCAGCGCCGAGTTGGAGGCCAGCTCGGTGAGGACCGCCGTCATCTGCTCGGCGTAGGGCTTCGCCTCGTCCACCCGGGCCCGCGCCTTCGCGATCCGCGAGGTCGCGATGAGCTCCATCGCCCGGGTGATCTTCTTGATGGACTGCGTCGACCTGATCCGCCGCCGCAGCACACGGATCTGTGCCGCCATGGGTCCCTACCCGTCAGCTCGAAGCCGGCGCCGGCTTGTTGACCTTCACCGTCTCCTGGTCGACCGCGTCGGCCTCGAGGGCCTCCGCCTTGACGTCCTTGACGACCGAGGAGCCGTCCGAGGCGGTGAAGTTCTTCTTGAAGTCGTCGACGACGCTCTGCAGGCGCTCGACGTTCTCGTCCTTCAGCAGGCCGGTGTCCCGGATCTCCGCGAAGACGCCCTCGTGGTTGCGCCGCACGTGCGCGAGGAAGTCCGTCTCGAAGCGGCCGACGTCGCCGACCGGCACCGTGTCCAGCTGCCCGGTGGTGCCGAGCCAGATGGAGACGACCTCCTCCTCGACCGCGAAGGGCGCGTACTGCGCCTGCTTCAGCAGCTCGACGAGGCGCTCACCACGACCCAGCGCCGCGGCCGAGGCCGCGTCGAGGTCCGAGCCGAACGCCGCGAAGGCCTCCAGCTCGCGGTACTGCGACAGGTCCAGGCGCAGCGAGCCGGAGACCGACCGCATCGCCTTGATCTGCGCCGAGCCGCCGACCCGGGAGACCGAGATACCGACGTTGATGGCCGGCCGTACACCCTGGTTGAACAGGTCCGACTCCAGGAAGACCTGGCCGTCGGTGATGGAGATGACGTTGGTCGGGATGTACGCCGACACGTCGTTCGCCTTGGTCTCGATGATCGGCAGGCCGGTCATCGAGCCCGCGCCGAGCTCCTTGGAGAGCTTCGCGCAACGCTCCAGCAGGCGGGAGTGCAAGTAGAAGACGTCGCCCGGGTAGGCCTCGCGGCCCGGCGGGCGGCGCAGCAGCAGCGAGATCGCGCGGTAGGCCTCGGCCTGCTTGGACAGGTCGTCGAAGACGATCAGGACGTGCTTGCCCTGGTACATCCAGTGCTGGCCCAGCGACGAACCGGTGTAGGGCGCGAGCCACTTGAAGCCGGCCGGGTCGGAGGCGGGAGCCGCGACGATCGTCGTGTACTCCAGCGCGCCCGCGTCCTCGAGCGACTGCCGGACACCGGCGATCGTCGAGCCCTTCTGGCCGATGGCGACGTAGATGCAGCGGACCTGCTTCGTCGGGTCGCCCGACTCCCAGTTCTGCTTCTGGTTGATGATCGTGTCGACGCAGACGGCGGTCTTGCCCGTCTTGCGGTCGCCGATGATCAGCTGGCGCTGGCCGCGCCCGATCGGCGTCATGGCGTCGATGGCCTTGATGCCGGTCTGCAGCGGCTCGCGGACCTCGGAGCGGTCCATGACGCCCGCGGCCTGCAGCTCCAGGATGCGGCGGGTCTCGGCCTCGATGTCGCCGAGCCCGTCGATCGGGGTGCCCAGCGGGTCGATGACCCGGCCGAGGAAGTTGTCGCCCACGGGCACCGAGAGGATCTCGCCCGTCCGCTTGACGGCCTGGCCCTCCTCGATGCCGGCGTAGTCGCCGAGGATGACCGCGCCGATCTCGCGCGCGTCCAGGTTCAGCGCGACACCCCGCACGCCGCCGCCGAACTCGAGGAGCTCGTTGGTCATCGCCGAGGGCAGGCCCTCGACGTGGGCGATGCCGTCACCGGTGTCCGAGACGGTCCCGACCTCTTCGCGGGACGTGCCGGTCTCCAGCGACGAGACGTAGCTGGAGATCGCGCTCCGGATCTCCTCCGGGGAGATCGTCAGCTCTGTCATGGCTGTCGTCTGTTCCTTCTCTTCGAACTTCTCGCTGGTCAGCTGGGGATCGCTCGACGGGCGGCGGCGAGCTTGCCGCTCACGCTGCCGTCGATGACCTCGTCGCCGACCCTGATGACCATGCCGCCCAGGAGGCTCTCGTCGAGCTCCACCTGCAGCGCGATGTCCCGCCCGTAGATCCGGGTGAGGGACGAGGTGAGCTGCTGTTCCTGCGCCGGGGACAGCGCGACGGCCGTCCGCACGTGCGCGACCGACCGGTTGCGCCGGGCCGCGGCGAGCTCGGAGAGCTCCTCCGCGGCGACGTCCAGGTGCCGCGAGCGCGGGGTCCGCACCAGGTCCCGCAGCAGTGCCGCGGTCACCGGGTAGACCTTCGTGCCCAGCACCGAGTCGAGGAGGGCGACGCGCTTGTCCGCGGGCTGGTCCTCGTCGCCGAGCAGCGTGAGCAGCTGCGGCTCGCGCTCCAGGATCCGGCCGAACCGGAACAGCTGGTCCTCGACGTCGTCGAGGGCGCGCTGCTTCTCGGCCGCGGCCAGCAGCGCCGTGCGGGCCAGCGACTCGGTGGCCTCGATGAGGTCACCGGGCCCGGACCAGCGGAGCGAGACCAGGTCGCCGACCGACTCGAGGGTCGCCGGCGCCACCTTCCCGCCCAGGATCCCCTGCGCGAGCGTGGTGCGCTGCTCCCCCGTCGTCGCCGGGTCGGACAGCGCCCGGCGCAGGCCGCGCTGGGCGACCAGCAGCCGGGTGACGGCGTACAGCTCCTCACCCAGCTTCTGCCGGTCCCCCGCGGCCAGCGGCTCGAGAAGGGTCTCGAACCGCCCGGCGACCGCGGCCAGGGACTCACGGCTGGTGGCCTGCAGGACGAGTGCCATCAGTGGGCCCCGGCGCTGCTCGACGCCTGCCGCGGCGTCATGCCGTCGAGCTCGGCGAGGAAGCTGTCGACCGTCGCGGAACGACGGGTCGGGTCCGTGAGCTCGGCCCCGATGATCCGCTCGGCGAGCTGGGCGGACAGGCCGCCGATCTCGCCGCGCAGCGACCGCTCCGCGGCCTGGCGCTGGGCCGCGATCTGCTCGTCGGCCCGCTCACGGATGCGCGTGGCCTCCGACTCGGCCTCGGCGCGCAGCTCGGCCTTGATCTGCTGCCCCTCGGCGCGGGCGTCGTCACGGATGCGGGCCGCCTCGGCACGGAGGCCGGCGAGCTGGTCCTCGTACTGCTTCTTGAGGGCAGCCGCCTCCTCCTGGGCCTCCTCGGCGCGCTTGAGTCCACCCTCGATCTTGTCGGTCCGCTCGGCGTAGAGCTTTTCGAACTGCGGGAAGACAGTCTTCGCGAGGATCCAGAACAGCAGACCGAACGCGACGAGACCGACGATGATCTCGACGAGGTGCGGGACGAGCGGGTTGAGCTCCTCCGCAGCGATGAACTTCATGGCGTGTTCCTCCGCCTCACCAGGGACCGGGGGCGACTAGAGCGCGAAGGCGAGCACCAGGCCCAGGATCGCCAGCGCCTCGGAGAGCGCGAAGCCGATGAACGCGATGCCCTGGAGCTGGCCGCGAGCCTCCGGCTGGCGGGCCACGCCGTTGATGAAGGCGGCGAAGACGATACCGACGCCGATACCGGGGCCGATGGCCGAGAGGCCGTAGCCGATGGCGTTCAGGTTACCGGTGACCATGTCGCATTTCCTTTCGATCCGGCCCGCGGTAGGCCCGCGGTTCCGAAGGGTCTCTTGAGGAGGACTCGACGGGACCTAGTGGTCGTCCGCGAGGACGGTGCCTATGTACGACGCCGTGAGCATGACGAAGATGTACGCCTGGATGACCTGCACGAACGCCTCGAAGAACGTGAAGACGATCGCCATCAGGAAGGCGAACGGGCTGAGCACCTTCAGCTGCCAGTCGCCCGCGGTGAAGAGCATGTACTCCCCGCCGAGGGTGAAGAGCAGCAGCAGGAGGTGGCCCGCGAACATGTTGCCGAAGAGTCGCAGCGACAGGGTCACCGGCCGCAGGATGATGTTCGACAGGAACTCGATCGGCGTGAGCACGATCCGGACCCACCAGGGCACGTCCGGCGGCCACGTGGAGATCCGCATGTACCCGCCGAAACCGTGGTGCCGGACGCCGACGACCGTGTAGATGATCCACACGAGTCCGGCCAGCGCGTAGGGCACGCCCGGGTGGGAGAACGTGGGGAACTGGATGAACGGCACGATGCCGAACAGGTTGTTCACCAGGATGAAGGCGAACAGCGCGGTGAGGAACGGGACGTAGCCGAGGAACTTCGGCCCGATCATGTCCCGCGCGATCGAGTTGCGGACGATGCCGTGGAAGGACTCGCCGAGGAACTGCATCTTGCCGGGGACGAGCGCGGGCTTGCGCACCGCGAGCCGGAAGAAGACGACGATGAGGATCGCCGCGAGCACGAGCTCCAGCACCGGCTTCGTCACCGGTCCGAAAACGGGCGGCAGTTGGAAGTCCGCGACCCCCGGGGACTCGAATCCCGGTGCGGGGGCGGTGGCCGTCGTGGTCACCCAATGCTCCTTTCGGTTCCGCTGCCCGGGGGCCGGACCTCACGGAATCGAGACGATCAGGACTTAACGTACCTGACGTAGATCAAGTACATCGAGGCCGCCGCGCCGACCAGGAGGCCGGCGGCGGTGAAGCCCCGTATGTCGAACAGCGCATCCACCCCCCACCCGATCGCCCCGAAGAGGACGATCCCGGTGATGAGGTGCGACAGGGCGGTCCAGGCCTCGGCGGCGGGCGGCGTCTTCTTCGCCGGATCCCCCGGCGCCCCGCTCGCCTTCCGTGGCTGTTCCTGCTCCATCACGAGGGACCCTATCAGCCGAGTTACGACCTACTTACCCGGTACGACCTGCCGTGACGGCCGCCGGAGCAACCCTCGTCACCGTCCGGCGCCGCCACAGGGCCCCGACGTCGCTCTATCGCTTGTAGAAGTTGTCGAACCGGTGTGACCGAGGTCGCGATGAGACCGCGCTCACGGACGTTTGGGACACCTCGGACAGGTTTCGGCATTCACCCGTTCGGCCCAGCCGACGGTGGCCGCCACCAGCGCGGACACTCCCTACACGTCGACGGACGGCGCCTTGGCCCGGATGAAACCGACGACCTCGCCCGCGATCCACGCCACCGTCACACCCAGAAGGCTGAAGGCGAACGTCCGGGCGTCGAAGAGGGTGGTGCCGCGGAAGATCAGCAGGAACACCAGCAGGACGACGAACTTGCCGGCGAACGAGGCCATCGCGCCGATCATCACCCCGCCCGGGGTGGCCCGCGCGGTGCCCTTCATGACACCGGTGCCGATGAACCCGAGGCCCAGCCCGATCGCCACCCCGATCACGGCGCCGACCAGGCCGGACGTGCCGCGCAGGACCAGGCTCAGCACGAGGGCGACGATGCTCGCGAGCACGCCCAGGACGACGGCGTTGCGCTGCATGGCCCGGGCGAGCAGCAGGACGGTCCGGACGTGCGGGGCCTCGGTGGCAGCGGCAGGGGCGCCGGGCTCGGCGGTACCGGCCTCGCTCCTGTCGGCCTCGGTCCTGCCGGGGTCGATCCTGCCGGGGTCGGTCCTGCCGGGGTCGGTTCGGTCGGGCTCGGTCATGAGGTCATCTCCGCGTCTGGGGCCCCGGGCGCACCGGCGGCGCCGCCGGTGACCCGTCCACCCCGGTCGGCCCGGCGCGGCGTCCGGCGGCGCGCGCCCGCGGGACGGCCGAGGCGAGGACCGCCACCCCGAGACCGATCGCGACCGCCCACAGGACGAAGGCCGGGTCGTTGATCAGGGCGAGCGCCACCGCGCCGAACGCGAGGACCCCCGCCCAGAGGTAGATCAGCAGCACCGCGCGCCGGTGGCTGTGGCCGATCTCCAGCAGGCGGTGGTGCAGGTGCATCTTGTCAGGGGAGAACGGGCTCGTCCCGTTCCGGGTGCGGCGCACGACCGCCATGAGCAGGTCCAGCAGGGGCACGAAGGCGACCGCCAGCAGCACGATGAGCGGCGCGAACAGCGCGAGGACGTCCGTGCCGTCCGTCGTGGTGGTGATCGGGATCCGGCCCGACGCGCTCGTGGTCGCCGCCGCCAGCATCAGCCCGATCAGCATCGAGCCCGAGTCGCCCATGAAGATGCGCGATGGGTTGAAGTTGTGCGGCAGGAACCCGAGGCAGGCCCCGGCCAGCACGGACGCCATCAGCGCCGGCGGGTACGCGGCCGCGTCGTTGCCGTTCTGCTTGACCAGGCCGATGGCGAAGATCCCGGTCGCGACCGCCGCGATCAGCCCGATGCCGGCGGCCAGCCCGTCCAGGCCGTCGACGAAGTTCATGGCGTTGACCAGCGCCAACGTGAGCACGACCGTGAGGACGACGCCCTGCTCGGGGCCGAGGGAGAGGATCGACCCGGAGATGCCGGTGCCGCCGCCGCCCCACGGGATCCAGAACACGGAGAACTGGACACCGAACAGCACGAGCACACCCGCCGCCGTCGTCTGGCCGGCGAGCTTGGTGATCGCGTCGAGCTCGAAGCGGTCGTCCAGGGCCCCGACGGCGACGAGCAGGACGGCCGCGAGCAGGACGCCCTGCACGTCACGCGAGTAGTCGAAGGCCAGCCGCAGCGCCGGGAGCTGGGCGGCGAGCCCGATCCCGCCGAGCACGCCGCCGAGCATCGCCAGCCCTCCCCAGCGCGGGGTGGGCGTGACGTGCACGTCCCGGCCGCGGGGCCACGCCACGGCGCCGAGCCGCAGCGCGAGCACCCGCACGAGCCCGACCAGCAGGAAGGTCACCACCGCAGCCACCAGCCCGACCAGCAGGTACTCCCGGATCGGGAGCCCGAGGCCGAACTGGGACTGGGCGATGACCACGTGCCCTGCCGATCTGTTGGCTGTCAGCCGCGCGGATACGCCGGGGCGCGGGCGACGAGCGCGCCGACCGACTCGGCGACGTCCCGCAGCTCGCGGTCCCCCGCCTCGGTGCCGTGCTCGGCCTTGACCGCGCGGGCCAGCAGGCTCGCGACCTCGGCCATGTCCGACTCCACCATGCCCTGCGTGGTGGTGCTCGGCGACCCCACCCGGATGCCCGACGGCTTCATCGGCGGCGCCGGGTCGTACGGGATCGCGTTCTTGTTCAGCGTGATCCGCGCGAGGTCGCACCGGGCCTCGGCCTCGCTGCCCGTGACGCCGATGGGGCGCAGGTCGATCAGCGCGAGGTGGGTGTCCGTGCCACCGGAGACGGCCCGCATGCCCTCGGCCTCGAGGCCCTTGGCCAGCGCCTGGGCGTTCGCGATCACCTGGGTGGCGTACGCCTGGTACTCCGGCTGGGCCGCCTCGCGCATCGCGACCGCCTTGGCGGCGACCGCGTGCATCAGCGGGCCACCCTGCGAGAACGGGAAGACGGCCTTGTCGATCGCCTTCGCGTGCTCCGCGCGGGTCAGGATCATGCCGCCGCGCGGGCCGCGCAGGACCTTGTGCGTGGTGGCCGTGACGACGTCCGCGAACGGCACCGGCGACGGGATCGCCTTGCCCGCGACCAGGCCGATGAAGTGCGCCGCGTCGACCATGAGCTTGGCGCCGACCTCGTCGGCGATCTCGCGGAAGAGCTTGAAGTCGATCAGCCGCGGGTAGGCGGTCGCGCCGGCGATGATGATCTTCGGCTTGTGCTCGAGCGCGAGCGACCGGACCTGGTCGTAGTCGATGAGCTCGGAGTCCTCGCGGACGGTGTAGCTCACGGCGTTGAACCACAGGCCGGAGAAGTTGACCTTCGAGCCGTGGGTGAGGTGGCCGCCCTGCTTGAGGTCCATGGCCAGCACGGTGTCGCCCGGCTTCGCGAAGGCGGCGTAGGCGGCCAGGTTGGCGCTCGCGCCGGAGTGCGGCTGCAGGTTGACGTGCTCCGCGCCGAACAGCTCCTTGGCCCGCGCGTTGCCGATCTCCTCGGCGACGTCGACGACCTGGCAGCCGCCGTAGTAGCGGCGGCCCGGGTACCCCTCGGCGTACTTGTTGCTCAGCGTGGAACCGAGCGCCGCGAGCACGGCCGGGCTGGTGAGGTTCTCGCTCGCGATGAGCTGCAGTCCGCCGCGCAGGCGCTCCAGCTCGTCGAGGACCACGCCCGCGATCTCGGGGTCCTGGGCCTGCAGGGCGCCGAAGTCCGGGCCCCAGAACGGGATGTCGCTACGCTCGCTCACGATGGACCAGGCTACCTGCGGGTTCCGACCGTCCGGACGTGACCCTCGCCCGATTTCCTGCGATCAGTGCTCGCATTCGAGTGCGGTGCTCTGTACGGTGGCCGGATGGCCGAGCGTTCCGCCCCCCGCACCGCCCGCGAACGCGTGCGGGCCCAGCTGACCGCGGAGATCGTCGAGGTCGCGCGCACCCACCTCGGCACCTCGGGCGCCGCGGCGCTCTCGCTCCGGGCGGTCGCGCGGGAGCTGGGCATGGTGTCCTCGGCCGTCTACCGCTACTTCCCCTCGCGGGACGACCTGCTCACCACGCTGATCATCGAGGGGTACGACGCTCTGGGCGAGGCCGCCGAGCGGGCCGCCGCGGCGGTGCCGGCTTCCGACCTGCTCGGCCGCTGGCTGGCCGTCTTCACCGCCGCCCGGGAGTGGGCGCTCGCCCGGCCGCACGAGTACGCGCTGCTCTACGGCTCGCCGGTGCCGGGCTACTCGGCGCCGCAGGACACCACCGGCCCCGCCGGACGGGTCGCGCTGCTCCTCGCGGGCATCCTCCGGGACGGCCTGGCCTCGGGCGCGATCACCGCCGCCCCCGGCGACGACGAGGCGATCATCCTGCCCGGCCTGCTCGCCGACCTCGGCCTCCCCGAGGACACGAACCTGGGGACGCGTGTGGTCCAGGCCTGGTCGGGCCTCTTCGGCGCGATCAGCTTCGAGCTCTTCGGCCACACCCACAACGTGGTGGTCGACCACGAGAAGTACTTCCACGAGGTCGCCACCGCCCTCGCCGCGGACGCCGGCCTCCCCAGCCTTGGATGATCACCAGGACCTCAGCGCTCCCGCACGTTGATCATCAGGACATCAGCGTCCCGCTTCGGTGATCATCAGGACGTCACTGCTGTTCGATCATGGAAAACTCGCGGTGAGGTCCTTCTCGGCGCGCCACGACATGATCATCAGGACATCGGCGCCGCCCTGTCCGGTGATCACCAGGACGCTGCGGCTGCTCGGGAGGCGCGCTCGACGTCCGGCAGTCCCCGCCGGTGCAGGATCTGCGCCTCGACGAGGGCCACCATCCGGTCGGGACGGCTCAGCACGTCCGCGCCCCGGAAGCGCATCGTGTGCCAGCCGAACGCACCCGTCCGCAGGTCACGTGCCCGGTCGAGGGTGTCGTCGTGGTCCTCGCCGTCGTACTCGACGGCGAGGAGCACCTCCGGGAACGCCAGGTCGAACCGCGCGACGACGTCACCGCGCGCGTCGAGCAGCTCGTGCTGCACCCGGGGCCGCAACCCGGCGAACACCAGCGCCAGCCGCATCAGCGTCTCGGGCGGGGACTCCGCGCGCGGATCGGCGAGGACGACGACCTCGTCGAGCCGACGACAGCCGCGCGCTCCCGGACTGCTCGTCCGCCGGTCCAGCAGGTCGAGCGGATCGAAGCGCGGCGGACGGCCCGGGCGGGCCGGGCGGGCGAGCGCGTCGACGGCGACCACGGCGTCGAGCAGCGGGAGCCGGCGGGCGAGGTCCCAGGCCGTCCGGAAACGCGAGGTGACCGGCACCGATCCGATCGCGACCCGCTCGGCCGGGTCCACGTCGCCCTGACGCGACAGCAGGCCAGGCACCCTCCTGACGTGCGACGGGACGATCACCTCGGCGGGCGCACCGCGCGGCTCGCACGACGCCCCGAGGAGGACGGCCGCGGAGTATCCGGCGAGCACACCGCCGCGGCGTTCGGTCAGGACGTGGCCTGCGCGGGAGCGGACCTCGAACGTCAGCGGGAGGTCGGCGGGGACGTAGACGTCCGGGAAGACGCGGACGAAGCGATGTCCGCGCAGGGCGCCGGGCGTGAGCAGACCGGACGCGACGGCGTCGGATCCGCGGAAGGGTGCGTCGAGCATGGCGCCACGCTTCCCGACCGGCTCGCAGCCCGTGGCGAAACGGGGAAAGTCGACGCCGGGAACCGCGCCGCGACGGCGGTCAGGTCCTGATGATCACCAGGTGGGGGCGCTGAGGTCCTGATGATCACCGCAACCGAGGCCCACACAGCTCCGACGCCCTGATGATCATGCTCGAGAGCGCCGAGAAGGACCTCACCGCGAGTTTTCCATGATCGAACAGCAGTGACGTCCTGGTGATCACCCGGGAGAGGGGCGGGACCTCAGCCGAGGGGGACCTCGACGCCCAGGACCTCGGCGAGATCCGCCCTGGTCACGTCGCCCTCACGGAGGACCCGGGGGCTGTTTCCCGTCAGGTCGACGATGGTGGAGGCGACGGGCTCGCCGGAGGGGCCGCCGTCGAGGTACAGGGCGACCGTGTCGACGAGCTGGTCCATCGCCTCCGCCGCGGTCGCGGCGGGCGGGCGGCCGGAGATGTTGGCGCTGGAGACCGCCATCGGGCCCACGTCACGCAGCAGCTCGAGGGCCACGGGATGCAACGGCATGCGCAGCATGACGGTGCCCTTGGTGGAGCCGAGGTCCCAGGCGAGCGACGGCGCGTGCGGCAGCACGATCGACAGCGCGCCCGGCCAGAAGGCCTCGATCAGTGCCCTGGCCTGCGGCGGGACCCCGAGGACCAGGCCGTCGATCGTCGACCAGGAGCCGAGCAGGACCGGGACCGGCATGTCCGGGCCGCGGTGCTTCGCCGCGAGCAGCGAGCGGACCGCCGCGGAGGAGAACGCGTCGCAGCCGATGCCGTAGACCGTGTCCGTCGGCAGCACGACCAGCTGCCCCGCGCGCACCGCGCGAGCCGCGGCGGCGAGGCCCTCGACACGGGTGTCGGGATCGGAGCAGTCGTAGACGGGCACGGTCGGAGCGGTCACGCCCGCACCCTACGACCGCACCCGACAGGCGCTGCCCGGACCCCTGGGACCGGCGTGGTCGTGCGGCCGAACGGGGCCGTCGACGCCGCGGGCGGACGTCGCAGATGTGTGATTCGGCCTCCCGAAAGTGCCGACTCGCGGGATGAGGGCGCAAGTCGCGCAGCGCGAGGGCGCGACTCGCGGGAGCGAGAGGGCCGTTCGCTCAGGTCGGGGGGTGGGTGCGGCGGGCGGTGGCGAAGCGGGGGCGGCCGGCGAGGTCGGTGTGGGCCTGCACGTCCGTCAGCACGCTCCGGCGGCGCAGCAGGGCGGGGACGGCGTCGGCATGGGTGTCGTCGTGCTCGATCGCCAGGCCACCGCCCCAGCGCAGGAGGGTCGCGGCCGTCTCGATCACGGCGGGGACCAGGTCGAGCCCGTCCTCCCCGCCGAACACCGCGATCGCCGGGTCCCACTCCGCCACCTCGGGCGGGACCGGGGTACCCAGCGGGACGTACGGCGGGTTGCACACCACCAGGTCGACGCGGGCCTCGAGCTCCGGCAGCAGGTCCGGGGTCCGGATGTCCCCCGCGTGCAGCACCACCCGGCTGTCCGCCGTGTTCCGCCGCGCCCAGGTCAGCGCCGCGGGATCGACCTCGACGGCATGGACGACGGCGTCCGGCCGGCTCGCGGCGAACGCCAGGGCGAGCGCCGCCGAACCGGTGCACAGGTCCACGACCAGCGGGTTCGCCACGCCGGCGAGCTCTTTGAGCCCCCATTCGAGCAGGAGCTCGGTCTCGGGGCGGGGCGTGAACACGCCGCGCCCGACGGCCACCTCGACGGGCCCGAGGACCGCGGTGCCGAGCACGTGCTGCAGGGGCTCCCGGGTCGCGCGCCGCGCCACCAGGGCCTGCAGCGCCTCGACCTGCGAGGGGTCGACGAGCGGGCGCAGCACGAGCTGCGAGCGCGGCACCCCGACGACGTGCGCGGCGAGGAACTCGGCCTCCACCCGGGCGGACTCGACGCCGGCCTGGGCGAGCACCCGCTCGGCCTCGGCGATCGCGACCCGGAGCGGCAACCGCGTCACGACCGACCCCGAGCCGGACCACCGCGACGCGGAGTCCGCGGCCGAGCGCCGGCCCCACCGCGCCCCCGGCCGCCGGCACGCCGCGGCGCTCCCCACGCGAGGCCCGTACCACGTCGCAGACGTGTGTTTCGGCCTACCGAAAGTGCCGACTCGTGGGGGGTGGGGCTCACGCCTGCTCCGCGGCGGCGAGCGCCTCGTCCCGTTCCGACTTCTGCAGGGCGGCGACGACGTCGTCGAGCTCGCCGTCGAGGACCGTGGACAGGTTGTGGGCCTTGTAGCCGACCCGGTGGTCGGAGATCCGGTTCTCCGGGAAGTTGTAGGTGCGGATCCGTTCGGAGCGGTCGACCGTGCGCACCTGGCTCTTCCGCTCGGCGGAGGCCACCGCGGCCTGCTCGGCCTCGTGCAGCGCCTGGAGCCGCGAGCGCAGCACCTCCATCGCCCGGGCCTTGTTCTGCAGCTGCGAGCGCTCGTTCTGGCAGCTCGCGACGATCCCGGTGGGCAGGTGGGTGATCCGGACGGCCGAGTCGGTCGTGTTGACGGACTGCCCGCCGTGGCCCGAGGAGCGGTAGACGTCCACCCGCAGGTCGTTCTCGTCGATCTCGACCTCCGCGTCCTCCCCCGTGTCCGGGTAGACGAGGACTCCGGCGGCGGAGGTGTGGATGCGGCCCTGCGACTCCGTGACGGGGACCCGCTGCACGCGGTGCACGCCGCCCTCGAACTTCATCGCGGACCACACGCCGTCCGGCGTCGGGGCGCGCGACTTGAGCAGCAGGGTGATGTCCTTGTAGCCACCGAGGTCGGAGTCGACGGCGTCGAGCACGTCGACCTTCCAGCCGCGGCGCTCGGCGTAGCGCGTGTACATCCGCACGAGGTCGCCGGCGAACAGGGCGGACTCCTCGCCGCCCTCGCCGGACTTGACCTCCATGACGACGTCGTCGCCGTCGTGCGGGTCGCGGGGTACGAGCAGCTCGGCGAGCTTCGCCTCCAGCGCGGGGATCTGCGCCGCCAGCGAGGTGGCCTCCTCGGCGAAGGCCGGGTCCTCGGCGGCGAGCTCGCGGGCGGCGGCCTCGTCGGACCGGGCGGAGTCGAGCTCCCGGGCGACGGCGACGAGCGGGCCCAGCTCGGCGTAGCGGCGACCCAGCTTGCGGGCGAGCCCGGTGTCCGCGTGCACCGACGGGTCGGCGAGCCGGCTCTCCAGCTCGGCGTACTCGTCCACGAGCGCATCCACGCCCACCGGGCTGCCGCTCACCGCCATCGTCCTGCTCCCGTCCTCACCATGATCCCGACTCGCGCCGAGCCACACCGCGACTCGCGCGGACCAGCTCCCGACTCGCGGGAGCCGCGTCCCGACTCGCGGGGTCGGCTCCCGACACGCGAACGGCGCCCGTTCCCGGCTGGTGCGGGGAACGGGCGCCGTGGGCGGAGCTAGTTGGCGGCTGCCTTGCCCGCAGCGCGCTTGCCGTAGCGCGCCTCGAAGCGGGCGACGCGGCCACCGGAGTCCAGGATCCGCTGCTTGCCCGTGTAGAACGGGTGGCAGGCCGAGCAGGTCTCGACGGTCAGCGAGTCCTTGGTCGACGTGCTGCGGGTGGTGAAGCTGTTGCCGCAGGAACAGGAGACCTGGGTCTCGGTGTACTGCGGGTGGATGCCCTCGCGCATGGGGGTGTTTCCTCTCGAAGATCGGCCGCCGGGTCCTGCCGGGGCAGGTGAACCGGAGCCGGATGCGTGACGCTCCATTCAACCATCCGGCCCCGGCGGGGATTCCCACCGGGGCCGGACGGTCGGGGCGCGCTACTCCTCGCCTGTGCCGAAGTTCCCCGGCGTGGTCTTCTGGACCTGCATGAGGAACTCGATGTTGGTGCGGGTCTTGCGGAGCTGGCCCAGCACGAGGTCGATCGCCTGCTGATGGTCCAGCGCGGCCAGCACCCGGCGGAGCTTGACGCTGATCGCGAACTCGTCCGCGGACATCAGCAGCTCCTCCTTCCGCGTGCCGGAGGCGTCGACGTCGATCGCCGGGAAGATCCGCTTGTCCGCGAGCTTGCGGTCGAGCTTGAGCTCGGCGTTGCCGGTGCCCTTGAACTCCTCGAAGATCACCGTGTCCATCGTCGACCCGGTCTCGACCAGGGCCGTCGCGAAGATGGTGAGCGAGCCGCCGTCCTCGATGTTGCGGGCGGCGCCAAGGAAGCGCTTCGGCGGGTAGAGCGCCGTGGAGTCCACACCACCGGAGAGGATCCGGCCCGACGCCGGCGCCGCCAGGTTGTAGGCGCGGCCCAGGCGGGTGATCGAGTCCAGCAGCACCACCACGTCGTGCCCCAGCTCCACCAGCCGCTTCGCCCGCTCGATGGCGAGCTCGGCGACGGCGGTGTGGTCCGACGGCGGGCGGTCGAAGGTCGAGGCGATGACCTCACCCTTCACCGACCGCTGCATGTCGGTGACCTCCTCGGGCCGCTCGTCGACGAGGACGACCATGAGGTGGCACTCGGGGTTGTTCGTGGTGATGGCGTTGGCGATGGACTGCAGCACCATCGTCTTGCCCGCCTTGGGCGGGGAGACGATGAGCGCGCGCTGGCCCTTGCCGATGGGCATCACCAGGTCGATGACCCGGGTGGTGAGCTTCGAGGGCTCGGTCTCCAGACGCAGCCGCTCGTTCGGGTAGAGCGGCGTGAGCTTGGTGAACTCCGGGCGGGAGCGGCCCGACTCCGGGTCGACACCGTTGATGGAGTCGATGCGCACCAGCGGATTGAACTTCTGGCGCTGCTGCTCGCCCTCGCGCGGCTGCCGGACGGCGCCGGTGATCGCGTCGCCCCGGCGCAGACCGTGCTTGCGCACCATGGACAGCGACACGTAGACGTCGTTCGGGCCGGACAGGTAACCACTGGTCCGGACGAAGGCGTAGTTGTCCAGGATGTCGACGATGCCGGCCACCGGGAGCAGCACGTCGTCGTCCCGCACCTCGGTGTCGACGCCACGCTCGGTGCCGCCGCCCGGACGGGTGTCGCGGTCGCGACCGCGGCGGCGGTCCCGGAAGCGGCGGCCACGACGGCCGCGGCCGTCGCCCTCGTCGTCCTCGTCGTCCCGCAGGTCGCGGGTGTCGCGGTCGTTGCGGGTGTTGCCGCCCCGGTTCGCGTTCCCCTCGTCCGTGCGGTCGTTGCGGTCGACCCGCTCGTTGCGGTCCGTGCGCTCGGTGCGGTCCGTGCGCTCGTTCCGGTCCGTGCGCTCGTTCCGCTCGGTGCGGTCCGCGCGGTCGGTGCGCTCGTTCCGGTTGGTGCGCCCGTCGTTCGCCCGGCCGTCGTTGTTCCGGCCGTCGTTGTTCCGGCCGTTCCGGTTCCGGCCGTCCTGGCGGTCCGTGCGCTCCTTGTCCGAGGCCCCGATGCTGGCGGCGACGGCGTCGAGCGTGTCGGACTGGGTCGGCTCGCCCGCGGCGCGCTCCGCGCGGCGGCGGGTCTGCCGGCGGCGGGAGCCCTCGGCCTCGCCGTCCTGCTCCGCGGCCGGGGCATGCCCGTTGACCTGGCCGTTCGTACCGGACTCGGCCGGCGCCTCGGCCAGGGGCTCGGCGCGGACCTCGGGGGCCTCGGCCGGGGTCTCGGCGGCGGGCTCGGCCGCCGCGGGGGCCGGCGCACCGGCCGGGCGGGACGCCGCGCGACGGCGGCGGGTGGGGGCCGGGCCGGGGTCCGGGGCGGGCGCCTCGACGGGCTCCGCGACAGCGGCAGGGGCGGCGCTCGGGGTGTCCGCGGCCTCGAAGGGCAGCTGGTCCGAGGCCACCGGGGTCTTGCGGGGGGCCCGCTTGGCGGGCGCGGGCGCTGTCGTCGTCGCCGTGGAGCCGCCGCTCTGGCGCTCCTTGATGGCGGCGATGAGATCGCCCTTCCGCATCCCGGCAATGTCCGGGATGTTCAGCTCTCCGGCGAGGGCGCGCAGGTCGGCGAGGACCATTCCGGACAGTCCGCCACGCTTCTTCGGCGCGGCAGGCTCCTCGGGCGACACGGTGCCGGGGGTGCTGACGAGATCGGTCTCGCTCACGAATTTCCTTCCTGACCAGCCCGTAGCGGATGCTCGGACCAGCGGATTCCACACGTCACGCCCGGCTCTTCCGCCGGACTACGACGCCGGGACGGCACGAGAAGATGAGCCGCCGTCGGCAGATGTGCAGGGGCGGCGACCAGTGCGACGGTCGCGGGGAAGAGGCCGCTCGGTCCGGACCGGATCCGACCACATGGGCTGTAGTGAGGGTTCCGGCTCGAGAGGCCACGCGGATGACGCGTGGATCGCCGTGCGACGCCGAGGGTAGACCGTCCCCGGCCACGCGGCAACAACACCCCCGGTCAGAGGTGGCGTGTCGGAGATCTCAACCGCCCGTGGCTCAGGCGATCTCGACCTGCGCGCCCACGGTGTCCACCGGCAGGGGCAGCACCGTGAACCCGGTGAGGTCCAGACCGGCCGGCACCGTGCCGTCGGCCGTGAGCGCGAGGACCGTCGGCCCTGCGCCGGAGATCGTCGCCGGGGTCCCCGCGGCGCGCAGGGCGTCGACGAGGTCGGCGGACGCCGGATAGGCCGGGCGCCGGTAGCCCTGGTGCAGCCGGTCCTCGGTGGCCGCCATGAGCAGCTCGGGCCGCTGGGTGAAGGCCAGCACGCTCAGCGCGGTCCGGCTCCCGGTGAACGCCGCGTCGGGCAGCGGCACCAGCTCGGGCAGCAGACCCCGGGTCGTCTTCGTGGAGGACTCGAGGCCCGCGACGAGCGCGACCGGCGCGATCCCGGCGTGGGTGTCCAGACGCACGGCGTGGAAGCGCGCGGACGTGTTCCCGACCTCTTCCCAGGCGATCACGAACCCGCCCAGCAGGGAGGCCGCCGCGTTGTCCGCGTGCCCTTCCATCCCCGCCGTGACCTGCAGCAACGCCTCGCGCTCGAGCTCCGGCTCGCGCCCGGAGAGCACGCAGGCGGCCACCGCGCCGGCCACCGCGGCGGCCGCCGAACTGCCCAGCCCGCGCGAGTGCGGCACGGCGTTGCGACAGCGCATCCGGATGCCCGCCGGCTCGTCGCCGAAGATCGCCCACGCGGTGCGCATCGCCCGCACCACGAGGTGCGAGTCGTCGCACGGGACCTGTTCCGCGCCTTCACCCGAGACCTCGACGTGCACACCGGGCTCCGTGGTGGCCGTCACCTCGACGTCGTCGTACAGGGACAGGGCGAGGCCGAGCGAGTCGAACCCCGGCCCCAGGTTCGCCGACGACGCCGGCACCCGCACCCGGACCTCGGTGGGGCGTCCCATCAGGCGAGCTCGAGCGCCGCGGCGACGGCAGTCGGGTCGATCGGCACGACCTCCGGCGCCGGCGCCGTGGCCAGCACGCTGTCCGGGTCCTTGAGGCCGTTGCCGGTCACCGTGCACACCACGAGCTGCCCGGGCGCGAGCGAGCCGTCCGCCGAGGACTGCAGCAGCCCCGCGACGCTGGCCGCGGACGCCGGCTCCACGAACACGGCCTCCTTCGCGGACAGGAAGCGGTGCGCCGCCAGGATCTCGTCGTCGGTGACGGCCGCGAACCGGCCGCCCGACTCGGTGCGGGCGGTCTCCGCGCCGTTCCAGGAGGCCGGGGCGCCGATCCGGATGGCCGTCGCGATCGTCTCGGGGTTCTTCACCGGCGCGCCGTGCACGAGCGGGGCGGCGCCGGCGGCCTGGAACCCGAACATCCGCGGCAGCGCCTGGACCAGGCCGTCGGCGTGGTAGGCGCGGTAGCCCTTCCAGTACGCGGTGATGTTGCCCGCGTTGCCCACCGGCAGGCAGTGGACGTCCGGGGCCCGGCCCAGCGCGTCGCAGATCTCGTAGGCGGCGCTGGCCTGGCCCGCGATGCGGGTCGGGTTCACCGAGTTGACGAGCGCGATCGCCGGGTAGTCCGCCGAGGTCTTGCGGGCGAGCTCCAGGCAGTCGTCGAAGTTGCCGTCGATCTGCAGGATCCGGGCGCCGTGCGCCACGGCCTGGGCCATCTTGCCGAGCGCGATCTTGCCCCGCGGGACGAGGACGGCGCTGGTCATCCGGGCGCGGGCGGCGTAGGCGGCCGCGGAGGCCGACGTGTTGCCGGTCGACGCGCACAGCACGCTCTTCTTCCCCTCGGCGAGCGCGGCGGTGACCGCCATCGTCATGCCGCGGTCCTTGAACGAACCGGTCGGGTTCGCACCGTCGACCTTGAGGTACACCTCGCAGCCGGTGCGGTCCGAGAGCTCCGGCGCCGGGAGCAGCGGCGTGCCGCCCTCGCCGAGGGTCACGATCTCCCAGCCCGGCTGCACGGGCATCCGGTCCCGGTAGGCGTTGATCACGCCGGGCCAGGGGGCCAGCGGGCTGACGGTGCTCACTCGTTCTCCGTTCATCGGCTCAGCGGCCTTGTGACGCTGATCAGCCTGCGACGCCGAGCGTGGACACGGGCCGTCCGAGGCCCTCCACGCGCAGCACGCTCTCCACCCCGCGCACCACGTCCAGCCCGGCGAGGGCCTCCACGGTGGCGGCCAGCGCCGAGTCCGGCGCCCCGTGCGTGACGACGACGAGCCGGGCGCCCTGCTGTTCTCGCGCGGACTGTTCCCCGTCCGCCTCGCCCCCGGTCTGGCGCACCGCCGCGATGCTCACCCCGCGCCGCGCGAACTCCCCCGCGACCGCGGACAGCACGCCCGTGCGGTCCGCGACCTCGAGGCTCACGTGGTAGCGGGTCAGCACGTCCCCGATGGGTCGCACGGGCAGGCTCGCGTAGGCGGACTCGCGCGGCCCGCGGCCGCCCCCGACCCGGTTGCGGGCCACCGCGACCAGGTCGCCCAGCACGGCGCTCGCGGTGGGCGCGCCACCGGCGCCCTGGCCGTAGAACATCAGCTGACCTGCGGCGTCCGCCTCGACGAACACCGCGTTGAACGCCTCGCCGACGCTCGCCAGCGGGTGCGAGAGCGGGATCATCGCCGGATACACCCGCGCGGACACCGACTCCGGCGCGCCGAGCTCACCCACCCCGCCGGCTCCGCCGGCTGCCGTCCCCCGGCCGGCCCCGGGGACCCGCTCGCAGATCGCCAGCAGCTTGATCGCGCAGCCCAGGCCCTCGGCGGCGGCGATGTCCGCGGCCGTGACGGTGCGGATGCCCTCGCAGTGCACGTCCGCCGCGGTCACCCGGGTGTGGAAGGCGATGGTGGCGAGGATCGCGGCCTTGGAGGCGGCGTCGTAGCCGTCGACGTCCGCGGTCGGGTCCGCCTCGGCGTACCCGAGCCGGGTCGCCTCCTCCAGGGCCTCCGCGTAGCCCGCGCCGGAGGTGGCCATCGCGGAGAGGATGAAGTTGGTGGTGCCGTTGACGATCCCGGCGACGCGGGTGATCCGGTCCCCCGCCAGGGACTCGCGCAGCGGGCGCAGCAGCGGGATCGCGCCGGCCACCGAGGCCTCGTAGTAGAGGTCGACGCCCGCGGCGTCCGCGGCCTCGGCGAGCGTGGCCCCGTCCTCGGCGAGCAGCGCCTTGTTGGCGGTGACCACGGACTTGCCGGACTTGATGGCCTGCAGCAGCAGCGACCGCGCGGGCTCGATCCCCCCGACCACCTCGACGACGACGTCCACGTCGTCCCGGGCGACCAGCGCGGCGGGGTCCGTGGTCAGGAGCTCCTGGCGCACACCCGGATGACGGCCGGGCCGCCGCACGGCGACCCCGGCCAGCTCGATCGGCGCACCCACACGCGCGGCGAGGTCACCGGCCTGGTCCTCCAGCAGCCGCACCACCTCGGTGCCGACGGTGCCGCAGCCCAGAAGGGCGACGCGGACGCTCACTGACAACAACCTCCTCGGATGGTGCAGGCCCGACGCGGGATCATCCCCGCTCGGCGCCCATTGCGGTACCCATGGGTGCCGACACTCACGAGGACACCTCGAGCCGGAACTGGTCGTCCTCGGTCTCCCGGCGCAGCAGCACCCGGGCCTGCCCGTCCCGCACCGCGACGACGGCGGGGCGCGGCAGCCGGTTGTACGAGCTGGCCATCGAGTAGCAGTAGGCACCGGTCGCGGCCACCGCCAGCAGGTCACCGGGGCCCAGGTCCGACGGGAGCCAGCAGTCCCGGACGACGATGTCACCGGACTCGCAGTGCTTGCCGACGACCCGCGACAGCAGCGGGGCGTCCCCGCCCGGCAGCGAGTCGAGCGCCGACGCGCGCGAGACCAGCCGGCAGTCGTACAGCGCGTCGTACAGGGCGGTGCGGATGTTGTCGCTCATCCCGCCGTCCACGCTCACGTACCGCCGGGAGCCGCCCCCGAGCGGGACCTCCTTGAGCGTGCCGACCTCGTAGAGCGTGATCCCGCCCGGACCGGCGATGGCCCGGCCGGGCTCGACCGCGATCTCCGGGACGTCCAGCTCGGCGGCCGCGCACTCGCGCTTGACGATCGCCCGCAGCTCCTCGGCCAGCGCGAGGACCGACAGCGGGTCCTCGTCCGGGCGGTAGGCGATGCCGATGCCGCCGCCGAGGTCCAGCGTCGTGAGGTCGGCGAGCGCCTCGGCGCCGTGCTCGGCGTGCAGCTGGGCCAGCAGCCGGACGACCCGGTGCGCGGCGACCTCGAAGCCCTCGGTCTCGAAGATCTGGCTGCCGATGTGGCTGTGCAGCCCGACGAGCCGCAGGTTGCCCGCGGCGAGCACCCGGCGCGCGGCGTCCGCCGCGGCGGAGTCCTTGCCGCCCGAGATCGAGAAGCCGAACTTCTGGTCCTCGTGCGCGGTGGCGATGAACTCGTGCGTGTGGGCCTCGACCCCGACCGTCACCCGGATCATGACCGGCTGCGCCACACCGCGTTCGGCGGCGACCGCGTCGAGCCGGGCGATCTCGTGGAAGGAGTCGAGCACCACGCGCCCGACCCCCGCCTCGACGGCCTGGGTCAGCTCCGCGACCGACTTGTTGTTGCCGTGCAGGGCGATCCGCCCGGCCGGGAACCCGGCCCGCAGCGCGACGGCGAGCTCGCCGCCGCTGCAGACGTCGAGGGAGAGGCCCTCGGCGGCCACCCAGCGGGCGATCTCGGTGGAGAGGAACGCCTTGGCCGCGTAGTGGACCGAGCCCGCGCCGAACGCGGCGGCGAACTCGGCCGCCCGGGAGCGGAAGTCCGCCTCGTCGATCACGAAGAGCGGCGTGCCGTAGCGCTCGGCCAGCTCGGTGACGCCGACGCCGGCGATCCGCAGCACACCGTCGTCGCCGCGGGCGGCGTTGCGCGGCCAGACCGCGGGCGCGAGGTGGTCGAGCTCCGCGGCGCTGCCCGGCCGCGGGCCCGCGGTCTCCGGGGGTGCCGAGATGCCGGCGTGCAGGGGCCCGGCCGGATGCGCCCTGGTCACATCCGCTCCGGTGCGCTCACGCCCAGCAGGGCCAGCCCGTTGGCGAGCACCTGGCGCGCGGCGACGCAGAGCGCCAGCCGGGCCCGGTGCAGCTCGGTGATCTCCTCGTCGCCCATCGGCAGGACGCGGCAGGAGTCGTAGAACTTGTGGTACGCGCTGGCCAGGGACTCGAGGAAGCGGGCGATGCGGTGCGGCTCGCGCAGCTCGGCCGCGGAGCGCACCACCTCGGGGAACTCGCCGATCGTCCGGATCAGGTCGCCCTCGCGGGGGTGCTCGAGCAGCCCGAACTCCGTCCCCGCGGTGAGCCCGACCTCCGCCGCGTTGCGCGCGAGGGAGGACAGCCGGGCGTGGGCGTACTGCACGTAGAAGACCGGGTTGTCGTTGCTGCGCTTGGTGAGCAGGTCCAGGTCGACGTCCAGCGCCGAGTCGACGGAGGAGCGGATCAGCGAGTACCGCGCCGCGTCGACCCCGACCGCCTCGACCAGGTCGTTGAGGGTGACGACGGTGCCGGCGCGCTTGCTCATCCGCACCGGCGTGCCGTCCTTGACGAGGTTGACCATCTGCCCGATCAGCACCTCGACGACGGCCGGGTCGTCGCCGAACGCGGCGGCGGCGGCCTTGAGCCGGCCGATGTAGCCGTGGTGGTCCGCCCCGAGCATGTAGATCAGCAGGTCGAAGCCCCGGGAGCGCTTGTCCCGGAAGTAGGCGATGTCGCCGGCGATGTAGGCGGGCCTGCCGTCGCTCTTGATCACGACGCGGTCCTTGTCGTCGCCGTGCTCGGTGGAGCGCAGCCACCAGGCTCCGTCCTTCTCGTACAGCGCCCCGGAGTCCTTGAGCTGCTGGACGTTGTCCTCCACCGCACCGGACTTGTGCAGCGAGTCCTCGTGGAACCAGACGTCGAAGTCCGTGCCGAACGAGTGCAGGTCGGCCTTGATCTCGTCGAACATGAAGCCGACGCCGACCCGTCGGAAGATCTCGTCCCGCTCCGGGGAGTCGAGCGCGCCCGGCTCGGCCGCGAGCACGCGCGCGGCGATGTCCGCGATGTAGGCGCCGCCGTAGCCGTTCTCCGGCGCGGCCTCGCCCTTCGCCGCCGCGACCAGGGAGTCGACGAACCGGTCGATCTGCGCGCCGGCGTCGTTGAAGTAGTACTCGCGGGTGACGGCGGCGCCGCGCGCGGAGAGCACCCGGCCCAGCGCGTCGCCGACCGCGGCCCAGCGGGTGCCGCCGAGGTGCAGCGGGCCGGTCGGGTTGGCGGAGACGAACTCCAGGTTGACCTTCCGGCCCGCGTACTCGGCGCCGGTGCCGTAGGCCTCGCCGGCCGCCAGCACCTCCCCGACCAGGGCGCCCTGGGCGTCGGCCGCCAGCCGCAGGTTGATGAAGCCGGGCCCGGCGAGCTCCGCGGAGGCGATGCCGGGCTTCGCGGACAGCTCCTCCACCAGCCAGGTCGCGAGGTCCCGCGGGTTCACGCCGGCCTTCTTCGCGGTGCGCAGCGCGACGTTGGTGGCGTAGTCGCCGTGGTCGGGATTGCGCGGGCGCTCGACGCCGACGTCACCGGGCAGGGCGTCGGCGGGCAGCCCTCGGGCGGCCAGCACCGCCGCGGCAGCGGTCCGGACCAGGTCGGCGAGCACGTCGGGAGTCACGTGTCGAGGATAGGAGGTGGTGCTCACCGGTTTCTCAGGCGGCGCTCCTAGACTGCCTCCCCGCGACGACCGAGCGGAGCTTGCGGAGCGAGAATCGGCTCAGCTCGGGCGACCTCGCGCAACCCCACGAGCATCTGGACGGTTCATGTCCCCCAGCGGCAAGAGCAGCAAGGCGAGCCGGAGCACGGCCCGCAACACCGTGGTGAACCGGCGCGGGACGCCGTGGGGCCTGATCGCGGGAGTGCTCGTCGTCGTGCTGTTCGCGGGCGGGATCTTCGGGTACGCCGTCTACCGGGGCAACGAGAACAGCGCCGCGAAGGCCGCGCTGGCCGCCTACACCCCCAGCGACACCAACAAGGACCCGTCGGCCCAGATCCAGGGCGTCGTCACGGACAACTACACGGGCAACGGCCAGGGACACATCGTCGCGCCCGCCCGCGTCGCCTACACCCACTCGCCGCCCATGGGTGGGGACCATGACCAGTACTGGGCCGCCTGCACCGGCGTCGTCTACCCGACGGCCGTGCGGCAGGAGAACCTCGTGCACTCCCTCGAGCACGGCGCGGTGTGGATCGCCTACAACCCGGACCGGGTCAGCGGCGACGCGCTCGACGTCCTCAAGAAGAAGGTCGACGGCCAGCCGTACACGGTGATGGCGCCGTACCCGGGCCTGGACCAGCCGATCTCGCTGCAGGCGTGGAACCACCAGCTCAAGCTGGCCGACGCGAACGACCCGCGGATCGACCAGTTCATCACCGCGCTGCGCCGCAACCAGTACGTCTACCCGGAGATCGGCGCCACCTGCCAGGCGCTGGGCCCGGGCGCGTTCGACCAGGACAACCCGCCGGCGTTCCAGCCGACCCCGGCCGTCGGTGAGATCAACGGCACCACGGTCGTCGCCGAGCGCAGCGGCGCCACCGGCACGGCGGCGGACCCGAGCAAGCCGGGACAGTGAGCCTCGACATGGGCACGGCCGTCGACGGCCCCGAGGCGCCCGCGCCGCAGCAGCCCCGCTGGGTGCGGCCGCTGGTGATCGTCGCCGCGGCGGTCGCCCTGCTGCTCATCGGGGCGACGGCCGGGCTCCTGATCGGGCTGCCCGGCGCGTCGTCGACGAGCAGCTCGCCGGCCGCGAACTCGGTCGACGTCGGGTTCGCGCAGGACATGACCGTGCACCACGAGCAGGCCGTCGAGATGGCGGCCTGGGCGCGCGACCACACCACCGACGTGCAGGTCAAGCAGCTGGCCTTCGACATCGAGACCACGCAGCTGCAGCAGATCGGGCAGATGCAGGGCTGGCTGGCGCTGTGGGGCCAGCCGTCCGCCCCGGTCGGCCGCGACTACATGACGTGGATGGCCGACTCCGGGCACTCGATGAGCGGCATGGCCTCGGCCGGTGCCGCCCGCATGCCCGGGATGGCGACCGATGTGGACCTCCGCAACCTCCGCGCCGCCACCGGCAAGGATCTCGACGTGCTGTTCCTGCAGCTCATGCTGCGCCACCACGTCGGCGGCGCGGACATGCTGCAGTACGCCGCGGACCGGGCCAGCGAACCGGTCGTCCGCAACCTGGCGGCCCAGGCCCTGTCGGCCCAGACCTCCGAGGCCGGGCTCATGCGCACGATGCTCGGCGACCGGGGCGCGCAGCCCCTGCCCCAGAACTGATCACGAGGACCCCGCCGCACGGGCTCCGCGAGCCCGTGCGGTAAGGTTCCACGTCGTACGGCCCCCGTAGCTCAGGGGATAGAGCACCGCCCTCCGGAGGCGGGAGCGCAGGTTCGAATCCTGCCGGGGGCACCAACCACTCACCAGCCGAGAAGGCTCGTGAGCTGCGGATTCACGGCGCGTCGAGATTACCGCCCCCCGCGTTCAGCCACGTCGACAAGCGCGCCCAGTGCGTGCGGGCGGGGTCTCGGCGAGCGGGGCGGGCCAAAGTCGGCCTGGCTCATCGAGGCTCACCCGCATACTCATCGCCATGCCCACGGTTGACTCCTTGGCCGATCTTCGAAGGCTCATCGCGGAGGCGGGCAACGCGCCACCCATGAACTTGCGTGTTGACGACGATGCCAAGGCTGTCATCGATGAGTCGATCTCCCGCTCCGGCCTTCTTCTCTTGGGGGAGGTCCACGGCGTCAAGGAGACACCGCAGGTGGTCGCCGCGATTGTCCAACTCTTCGGCATCGAGATCCTGGCACTGGAGTGGCCCGAACAGCTGACGGAGACCATCGATCTATTCCGACGGACCGGCCACCTTCACGATCACGATCTTCTGTGGCTCGGGGACGGCCGTCTGACGCCTGGACATCTTGCGCTGCTCAAGCAGCTCGCCGACCGAAATCCTGCCGTGGACTGGTTGGCGTTCGACCCTTGGAATCCACCGGACCTCCCTGGAGAGTCATCGTGGACTGCCCGTGATCACGGCATGGCTCGACGGATTCTTGGTTCAGTCGACCCGTCACGCCGATCGCTCGTCGTCGCAGGAAACGCCCACACACCGTTGACACGCATGGCCTATGGAGCACCGATGGGCCAATGGCTCGAAAAGGAGCGCCCAGGACTGTCCTCGGTGAAGGCCCACTACGGGCCTGGTGCGGCTTTCAATTTCGAGCGCAAAGAACTTGGCTCTCGACATTTGCCGCCTGGATACGGCATCCGATTGGACAACGACGTCTTGGTACTGGACCACCCTGATCCAACAGAAGCTGACGTCCCCTACAAGCCTGACCTCTTTGCCGTCGACGAGTCGTTGGGCCGGCCGTAGGTTTGGTGCGGCTGTGCAATCGCTGAAACAGGGGCTCCGCTCATACCCGACGCCGCTCGGAGATCATCGGGGCGACGGACTCATGTGGGGAACGAAGACCAGAAGACCAAGCCCGCGGGCGCCGGGGGCACATCCTGGACATCGACATCAGTCGCGGGAGATGGCCGTCCACTGCGCCGTCGTCAGATCCGGTAGGCGTCTCGACGATGCGCGACGGCGACCACCGTCACCACCCGGTTCTCGACATCCACGACGTACAGCGCCCGGTACTCGCCCCGTCGGGTGCTACGCAGCTCTTCGAGGGGTGCGTCGAGCTGCTTGCTCAGCCGGAACGGGTTCTCCACAACCGGCCCGGTCAGATGTTCGAACAACGCAGCGGCAGCACCCGACGGAAGTCGATTCATCCCACGCCGAGCCGCTGCGGTGAACACCACCGAGTATCCCTCGGACGAGGTCACGTCTGCGCGGAGCGCCGCTTCAGATCCGTGGCCACCTCGTCCGCGGAGACGACTCGGCCGGCACGCAGATCCGCCAGACCGGCGGTCAGGTCGCGGAGGAGGTCCGTGTCCGAAAGGACGTCGATCGTCTCGCGCAGCCGTTCGATCTCACCGGAGGGCACGACGTCGGCGACATGGCGGCCGTGGGCGAGCACCGCCACGGTCTCCCCGCTCTCGGCCCGACGCACCGCCTGCTCCCACGACGCGGCCTGCTCGCCGACCGCGTGCAACGCGTCTGCCGAGACGCTGGCCGGCTGCTCGCTCATGTGGTCGAGGATACCCAGCCGGGTCCGCCGCGGTGCTCGATTCGAGCATTCCCGGCCGGTTGACCGGGTGGACACTCGTCCGCCGCTGAGGCACGTCAACAACGGTCGAGGATCAGCCGGCGGGCTCGTCGTGCTCGGCGCGGTGGGCGAGGACGTCGTCCATGTGCTCCTGTGCCCAGTCCCGGATCGCCCTGGTCATGGTGTGGAGGGAGAGGCCGAGGTCGGTCAGCCGGTAGGTGACGGTGACGGGCACGGTCGGCGTGACGGTTCGGGTGAGGAGGCCGTCTCGCTCGAGGGCGCGCAGGGTCTGGGTCAGCATCTTCTGGCTGACCCCGGCGAGCAGGCGGGAGAGCTCGGAGTAGCGCATCGTCCGCGGCGCCGGCCCGTCCGCCGGGGTGTCCCCGAGGGCGCAGAGGATCAGCACGACCCACTTGTTCGAGATCCGGTCGAGCAGCTGGCGGCTGGGGCAGACCGCCAGGAACGCGTCGTACTCGACGCGCTTCTGCCGGCGGTCGGCTGCTCTCGTCGTCGTGGCCACCGGTCGCCTCCCAGCGGGGACTAACGCACTCTGAGGTGCCTACTTCCCGTCGGGAAGCATGATCTCCAGTATGGGACCGCGAGGTCGGGAACACCAGCCTCGGACGACCCGAGAGGCAGCACCACCATGAGCACGTCGACGACCCTTCCCGGCGGCACCTGGACCCTGGGCGACTCGGCGGTCAGCCGGTTCGGCTACGGCGCCATGCAGCTCGCCGGCCCGTGGGTGGTCGGGCCACCGGCGGACCACGACGGCGCGATCGCCGTCCTCCGCGCGGCGATCGAGGCCGGCATCACCCACATCGACACCAGCGGCGCGTACGGCCCGCACGTGACCAACGAGCTGATCCGCGAGGCATTGCACCCCTACCCGGCCGCGCTGCTCGTGGCCACGAAGGTCGGCGCCGACCGGGACGCGGAAGGCGGCTGGCCGACCGCACGCCGGCCCGCGGACCTGCGCCGCCAGGTCGAGGAGAACCTGAGGACCCTCGGCGTCGAGGCCCTGGACCTGGTCAACATGCGGATGGGCGACGCGCAGGGCACCCGGCCGGGGTCCATCGCCGAGGCGTTCGAGACCCTGGCCGGGCTCCAGCAGCAGGGGCTGATCCGCCGGCTGGGCGTCAGCAACGTCACCCCCGAGCAGGTCGCCGAGGCGCGCACCGTCGCCCCGATCGTGTGCGTGCAGAACATGTACAACCTCGCGCACCGCCACGACGACGACCTCGTCGACGCGCTCGCCGGCGACCACATCGCCTACGTGCCGTTCTTCCCGCTCGGCGGGTTCAGCCCGATCCAGTCGCAGGAGCTCTCCGCCGTCGCCGCCCGGCTGGACGCCACCCCGATGGCCGTGGCGCTGGCCTGGCTGCTGCAGCGCTCCCCCAACGTCCTGCTCATCCCCGGCACCAGGTCGACCGCGCACCTGCACGAGAACATCGCCGGTGCCGGCCTGTCACTGTCCGCCGAGGACCTGGCCGAGCTCGACCGCATCGCCCTCTGAGTCCCTCGACGGCTCACCGCGCCGGCGGTCGGCCGGGGTGATGCCGCAGCGCCGGCAGGAGTACCTGGTCGACGAGGGCCGCGGCGGTGACCGGGTCGAGCGTCCGCCCCTCGGTGACGAGCCGCCGGAAGGCGATCGACGGGATGATCTCCACGACGACGTCGACCGGCGCCGCCGGGTCGACCTCGCCGCGCTCGACCGCCCGCCCGATCACCGCGCGCAGCGCCGCCGCCGGTGGGCGGCCGATCGCGGCGGCCGCGGCCTCGCGCAGCTCGGTGTCGCGGGAGGCCTCGCCGAGCAGGGTGGCCAGCAGGACGGCGGCCTTCTCGTCGCCGGACGTGAAGTGCCGCACCCAGTCGTGCAGGTCCTCGCGCAGCGACCCGTTGTCCGGGACGGTGACCTCGGCCTGCAGCGCGCGGACCGCCGCGACCACCAGCGCCGTCTTGGTCGGCCAGCGCCGGTAGACCGCGGCCTTCCCGGTTCCGGCCTGTCGCGCGATCTCCGCGACCGTCGTGCCCGCCATCCCGCGCCGCACGATGAGGTCCACGGTGGCGTCCAGGATGGCCTGTTCGAGGGCCGGATCGCGCGGGCGGCCGGTCGGCGCGGCCGCGTCGGAGGAGGGGGGACTCACCACTCCCACCTTACGGTACCGAGTGGTACCGTAAGTTACGGAACCAATGGGTCCCGAAAGACGCTCCGATCCCACGAGGTGGATGTCATGGCACAGCAGCTCAGCGAGAACCGCTCCCGCGGAACGTGGACCGCCGCCGCGGTACTGGCGGCGGTCGTCGTGATCGCCGTCGCCACCAACGCGCTCGTCGCGCTGATCGCCCACGGGCTGGGCGCGAACAGCGACTTCGCACCGCTCACGCCCGCCGTGTACGGCGGGTTCACCGCCCTCGGGGTGCTCGTCGGATGGCTGGGATGGCGGATGGTGACGCGCCGGGCCGCGCGGCCGCGGGCGGTGCTGACCGTGCTGGTCCCGGTGGCCACCGTGGTGTCGCTGGCGCCGGACCTGGCCCTGCTCGCGCTGCGCTTCATCCCGGGGACGAACGCGGCCGGGGTCGTGGCGTTGATGGTGATGCACCTCGTGGTGGTGGCCTACGCAGTCCCCGGCTACGTGCTCGCCGGGCGCAGCCTGCGACGGCCTGCCCCCTCCGTTCAGGCCCCCACCGTCGCGGCCGCCTGAACGGGGGAACGATGAACACCGCACCTCTCACGCTGACCGCCGGTCCCGAGGTGGTCGCCGTCGTCGAGCGCCTCGAACTGGGCGAACCCGCGCCGGCCGCTCCGGGTCCCACGGCCCCGCAGCCTCCGCACGCCGTGCCGTACCGCGCTCCGGAGCAGGTCCGCGTGCTCCCGGACGTGATCGAGCACGTCCGGGGCCTGCGCTCCGTCCCGGGGTTCCGCGGCGCGATCGTGCTCGCCGGCCGCGACCACAACCGCATCAGCGTCTACAGCCGGTTCGACGCAGGCACCGGGTCGGCCGATCGGCCCGTGCTGGACACCGTCACGGCCCGGGGAGTCCCGGCCCGGACGCTGGACACTCGGGCCTACGAGCTCGTCTGGCAGGACGGCGAGGAACCCCCGGCCCTGGTATCGATCGCCCACACGCCGCTGGTGCACTTCGGCCTGTTCACGGTGCTCGACGGTCGGACCGACGCGCTCCTGGACAAGGTCGCGGCCAGTGCACCCGCGTCGTTGGTGACCCCTGGTCTGCGGACCGTCAACTTCCACCGCAGCCTCGACGGCGAGCGCCTGGTCAACGTCGGGACGTGGTCCACCTTCGACCACTTCGCCACGCTCCTGCGGCAACCCGGGTTCACCAGCGCCGAGAAGTACTGGGCCGGGCTCGCGACGTTCGAGAACGACTACTTCGACGTCGTCGAGGTCGTCGAGGACCCGACCGCCGGCTCGCCCGCGCGCACGCCCCTCACCGCCGACGCGGGCTGACTCCACGGCGTCGCGTCGGGCCGGGCGCGTCCCCCGATCGGCGGACCCGGCCTCCCCCGCCTTCTCGGTCGATCGCCCGTTCCCCCTCCTCGGCCGCTCCGGCCACTGTGGGGCGACGCCGAAGAACGGAGGGGATCATGCGTTCACCAGACGGACGGATCACGCCCAACCTCTTCGGCATCGCCACCGGCACCGCCGGGCTCGGGGCGGCGTGGCAGGTCGCGCACGGCCAGGGGCTGGTGCCGGACTGGCCGGCCGCCGCGCTGTTCGCCCTGGCCGCCGCCGTCTGGCTGGCGTTGGTCGTGGCGCGGATGCGCTCCCGCACGCTCGTCGGCGAGTGGCGCGATCCGGTCCTCGGGCCGTTCGTGTCGCTGGTGCCCATCGGCGGGATGGTGCTGGGGCTCGCGCTCAGCACCTACGCGCCCACGGCCGGGGGCGCCGTCTTCGCGGTGTTCGCCCTCGCGACGCTCGTTCTGGCCGCACGGATCGCGGCATGCTGGGCCGCGCATCCGCCGTCCCTGCGCACGCTGCACTCCGGCTACCTGTTGCCGACGGTGGCGGGCGGGCTCCTCGCGGCCGCGGGGTTCGCCCGGACCGGGCAGCTCGACTCGGCGCGGATCGCCTTCGGCTCCGGGCTGGCCTGCTGGGCGGTGCTCGGGTCGATCGTCACCGTGCGGCTGCTCCGCGGGCCGCGGCTGCCGGCGGCGCTGATCCCGACCCTCGCCATCGAGATCACCCCGCCCGTGCTCGCCGGCAACGCCCTCCTGGCGATCAACGGCGGCCGGATCGACGCGCTGACCTGTGTGTTCGGGGTGTGGGCGGCAGTGGCGACCGTCGTGCAGGTGGTCCTGCTCCGGATGTACCTCCGGAGCCCGTTCGCGCCGGGGATGTGGGCCTTCGCGTTCGCCTACGCCGCGACGGCCACCTACGCGCTGCACTGGATCGACCTGACCCGCCCGCCCGGCGCCGCGCTGCTCGCCGCCCTGGTCCTCACCGCCGTCACCGGCCTGATCGCGGGGATCGCGGTCCGCACGGTCGTCGGGATCCGGCGGGGGACGTTCCTGCCGGTCGCGCCCGCCGCCTGAGACGGACGAAACGCCGACGGCCGGTCGGGCGAGTCCTCCCGGAGGCCTCACCGGCCGTTCCCGGTCCATGGTGGACCCGTACGGAAGGCGGATGGTCGGCGATGCTCCGAGCCCTGCGCGTGGTCATCGTCGTCCTGGGCCTGGTCGCAGGGGTGGTCGTCACCGCTCCCGCGGCGGCCGCCGGGCAGCCGGACCGGACGATCTCCTGGCGATCGTGCGCGCCCGCGGATCCGGTGCTGCAGTGCGGCACGCTGACCGTCCCCCTGGACTGGGACCAGCCGCGCGGGAAACAGATCGACCTCGCCGTGATGCGCCGGCTCGCGAGCGACCCGGGGCACCGGATCGGCTCGATGATGGTCGACCCCGGAGGTCCGGGCGAGAGTGGGCTGACGCTGGTCCGCGAGAGCGGCGCCGATCTCGAGGCGTGGACCGACGGGCGCTTCGACATCGTCGGCTGGGACCCCCGCGGCACCAACGCGAGCTCGCCGGTGCGCTGCTTCACCAGCTCCGCCGAGGAGGCGCGCTTCTGGGCCGGGGTCGGCATCCCGACCACGCGGGCAGAGTCGCAGGCCTACGCGCGCAAGGTCACCGAGCTCGCGCAGCGCTGCGGGAAGGTCAGCGGCGACCTCCTCGACCACATCTCCACCGCCGACACCGCACGGGATCTCGAGGCCCTGCGCGTGGCCGTCGGGGACCCGAAGCTGACCTACACCGGCCTGTCCTACGGCTCGATGATCGGCCAGACCTACGCGGCCCTGTTCCCCGACCGGATCCGCGCGATGATGCTCGACGGGCTGGTGGACCCCGTCCCGACGACCCGCTCGGCCGAGGCGCGGACCCGCAACGACGTGGCGAGCACGGACGAGTCGTTCGCCGAGTTCCAGCGGCAGTGCCAGGCGGCCGGACCGGCCGGGTGCGCGCTCGCGGGCCACGGCGTGACCGTGCAGCAGCGCGTCGCGGGGCTCCTCGCGGCGGCGCGGAAGGCCCCGATCCCGGCCCCGCACGCGGACCCGCCCGGCGCGCTGTCCTACGGCGACCTGCTGCTGTCCACGTTCAACCCGCTGCGGAGCCCGCCCGGCTGGCCGCAGTTCGCGAAGGACCTCGACGCCGCCGCGGCCGGCGACGCCTCCGCGCTGGAGACGGTCGCCCGCGGGATGCGCTCGCCGGAGGCCTACACCGCAGCCACGACCTCGGCCGCGATCTCCTGCCTCGACGGCCCCGCGAGCCGGCCCGTGTCGTCCTGGCCGTCCACGGTCCCGACGTTCACGGACTCCAGCTCGCTGTGGGGCCCGGTCCTGGGCTGGTGGCTGTGGGCGCCGTGCGCCGCGAACTGGCCCGGCCGCACGGACGACGCCTACCGCGGCCCGTGGACGTCCACCACCACCGCCCCGATCCTGCTGGTCAACTCCCGGTACGACCCCGCCACCGGCTACCCGAACGCCGTCGCGGCCGAGAAGCGGTTCCGCAACGTCTCGCTGGTGGTCATGAACGGCGGCGGTCACCCGACCTACCAACAGGCCAGCGCCTGTGTGGACGCGGCCCGGGTGCGCTACCTGACCGACCTGGTGCTGCCGCCGAAGGGCACGGTCTGCCGGCCGGACGAGCCCGCATTCTGACGTCAATCCAGGAGCAGCGCCGCCCGGAAGGCCGCAAGCTGGGTGCACGCGAGCCGTGGATCGACCCCGACGGTCCGCCGGGCCTCCGCGAGCCCGTCGACGGTGGCCACGAAGTCCACAACGCAGCCGGACTTCTCGATCTCCCCCTCGGCCCGCTTCATCCGGTCGGTCGTGTATCCGACCTCGAGGAACTCAACCAGTACCGCGGCCATGGTGTGCACCGCGACAAGCTCGAGGGCGAGCTGTTGCACCTGAGCGTCCACGGCACCGGCCTCGCTGTCGACGATGCCGTCGTCCGGATCGGCACTGGCGACGACCTGCTGCAGTCCGTGCAGCTCGGCCCGGAGCAAGTCCGGGGTCACCTCACGCCCCTCCCAGCGCGGTATCCGGGCATATAGCTCGCGAGCCGCCGCCCACCCGATCAGCCGGCGCACCTCGTGCCGAACGGAACCGCACCGGCCCACCAGGTCGTCCCGGACCAGGACCCTCGCGATCTCGCCGACCCGACGCTCGCCAGCCGTGCGGCCGACGATCCCGGACACCTGCCGGGCGACCCGCAACAGATCGCGCGGCAGGCCGCCGGAGAGCACGTGACACAGCATCAACAACGGGGTGGTCCACCGGCCGGCCTGGGCGTAGAGCAACTGACGGGATTGTGCGAAGGACAGGAAGGGCAGGATAAGGATCTCGTCGAAGCTGCTGTCGAACACGTCCCGCATCGCGACCCCGCGCCGTTCGAAGGCTGCAGCGGCGTCCTCCGACACGGAGACGAGGAAGTAACATCCTGTGACACCAAAGATGCCTTTGATCTCGTTGAGGAAGGCTTCGACGTCCTCCGCGGATCGCATCTTGTCCAGCTCGTCGATGCCGATGACGACCTCGTACTGCTCGCCGACGGTGCCGAGCAGGCTCCGCAGCCGCCCGATGATCTCGGGATAGGTCAGCGCGGTCGGCTGCCAGGACACGCCCTGCCCTCGCTTCGCCTCCAGACCGACTGGCACGGTCGAGGTGTTGCCCGCCTTGACCGTCGCTGACGAGTCGCTGCTGTACGAGGTCGAGAACCTGAGCTGCTGAAGGTGGGCGGAGGCGACCGGTAGCAGGCGGTCGTGGTCACGGGACCTGGCTGCGAACCGGGTGAGGGACTGCCCCTCCGGGACGGCGTCAGGCGCCTCGACGTACCGGCGCGGTACGGCCGTTCGGAGCTCAGCCGTACGTACCAACGCCGCCATTCCGACGGCGGCCAGAATGGCGACAGCGATCAACGGACCTGCCCCGGCGAATCCCAGTCGCACGACACCCAGCACAAGACCGGTAGTGGCGACGGCCGCCGCCACCAGCGCGAGGCTCTGGACGAGGACGAACGCCAACCGGTAGCCGTAATACATCCGCAGACGGCTCCTGACGAGCTGTTCGACCACCACGATCACGGCCCCGACCCCGAGGGCGTCCAGAACCAGAACGGCAGCCAGCATTCCCCCCGGCACGGGCGGCGCGGCGAACAGCAGGACGATCGAGGCGGTGAGCGCGCACACCCCCACGACGGGGTAGAAGGTCCGGCTCGGCCGGGGCAGCGGATCTCGGGGACGCAGTGGCTCTACGTCCCGGAAGTATTCGCCCGAGGGGCCGAGGATTGCCCGGCACAGCTGCTCGTGGAGGTGCAGGATGTACTCGCGCGGCTCGTACCGGATCGGAGCCGGCAGCAGGAGGCCGAACCGCGGTGCGAACTCCTGCTCCCCATCCGGCTCGGTGGTCGGTGACCCGCCGAAGCAGACGTGTCGCATGAGGGTCGACTTGCCGGCACCACGCGGTCCCGACAGACCAATGCTCGCCCCGTGTCGGTGCGCCATGATCCCGTCGAGCCGAGCGAACGCGTCGGTGGCGAAAGGCTGCTCCACGTCGCCTGCGGAGGACAGCCCTCCGGCCGGCAGGGCGTCGACGACAGTCGTGTAGGTGGCCCCCAGCCGGCGGGCGACCTCGGCCCGGATGATGTTGAGCATTCCGGCGGTGATCTCCCGTAGGAGGTCGCGACGGGCGGCGTCCCACTCGATCAGCGCCGCGGCGGCGTTCGATTCCTTGCCGGCCGCGGCCTCGGCCCGCTTGAGGATCGTCTGCTGACGGAAGCGGCACTCGACCATGTCCTGTGCCAGCGCCTGGCTCAGTGTCTGTCCAAGGATTCGCCAGTCCCCCGTGAGACCGTCACGGGCGGGCCGACCTCGGTCCGGTTTGTCCTGGGCGCGAACGCGTGCGGAGAACGCTCCGAGGGCGGCCCGGATCCCTCCGGAAGGTCCGGGCGCCGGCTGCTGACCGGACCGCATGAGCTCGATCAGTCCGCGTATTGTGTCAGCGGCGGCTCTCTCGTCATCTGCCGCCTGTCGCTGGGCATCAGCGAACCTGGCGTAGATGTCGCGGAACCGGGCAGACGCCGCAGCGAGCTCACGCAGCGCCGATCGCTCGTACTGCTCGACCACCGGCCGTAGCGACTCCCGCACTCCGACGGACAGACGTTCGGCCCGCTCGAATCGAATTCCGGCCAGCACGACGTCCTCGCCCCCGGCAAGCACGTCATCGAGCTCGAAAGGCTCGTCCGGGCCGAAATGCTCACGGAACTCGAGGAGCTCGTCGTCGGCCAGGGAGTGCTCGACGAGCTCGGCGCGAGCCTCCTGGTACAGCGCGGGGCGGTCGAGAACATATCGATGCGGACCGAGGGGCAACTCGGTACCGAACAGGTCGAACCGGCTCCCACCTGACGTCGAGTTCGGTACCTCCATATTCGAGGTCACGGCGATTTCACCGCGTTCGGGCTCAGCACCTCTTCTCGCTCGTCGCCATTCCCCTGGACGTTACGAACCGGACACTGAGGGTCATCTATCAGGATCTCTCCATGCGTGACCCCAGGTCTGAGCTGCTCCGCTACCTGCGCGACGGCCGGGAGGTGATCGTCTGGAAGCTCGAGGGCCTCTCCGAGTACGACGCCCGGCGACCCCTGACCCCGACCGGCACGAACCTGTTGGGCCTGGTCAAGCACCTCGCGACGATGGAGGTGGGGTACTTCGGCGAGGTCTTCGACCGCCCGTTCCCGCAGCCGATGCCGTGGATCGAGGAGGACGCCGAGCCCAACGCCGACATGTGGGCCACCGCCGAGGAGAGCCGGGCGGAGATCCTGGACCTGCACGCCCGGGCGGTCGCGCACGCCGACGCGACCATCGCCGCCCTCGCCCTCGACGCCCCCGGCCGCGTGCCGTGGTGGACCACCCCGGACGTCACGCTGCACCGGATCCTCGTCCACATGATCGCCGAGACCCACCGGCACGCGGGCCACGCGGACATCGTCCGGGAGCTGGCCGACGGCGCGGCCGGGCACCGGGAGGCCGTCTCCAACCTGCCGGATGTCGATCCGGTGGCCCATCGCGAGCGCGTCGAGCAGACTGCTTTGCGGTTTCGGCAAGGTTAGTTGCCGTCGAGGTCCGTCCGGGCGCAGGGTCGGTCCCATGAACATGGACGACGTGGTGGTGGTCGGCGGCGGGGTCGCCGGGCTGAGTGCGGCGCTGGTGCTGAGCCGCGCGCGCTGGTCGGTCGTGGTGGTCGACGCGGGCGAACCGCGCAACGCCCCGGCCGACGGCGTGCACAACTACCTGGGCCGGGAGGGCACCCCGCCCCGCGAGCTGACGGCGGTCGGGCGCGCCGAGGCATCGGCGTACGGGGCCCGGATCGTGGCGGGCGAGGCGGTCACGGCGGTGCGGATCCCGGGTGGGTTCGCGGTGACGCTCGCCTCCGGCGAGGTGCTGCGCGGCCGCCGCCTGCTGGTCACGACCGGCCTGACCGACGAGCTGCCGGCGATCGACGGCCTGGCCGCCCGCTGGGGCCGTGACGTGCTGCACTGCCCCTTCTGCCACGGCCACGAGGTGCGCGACCGCCCGATCGGCGTGCTCGGCCTCGGCGGCGCCGGGCTGTTCCAGGCGCAGCTGTTCCGGCAGTGGAGCCGCGACGTCACCCTCTTCCTGCACACCGGCGACCAGCCGACCGCGCAGCAGTGGGCCGAGCTCGCCGCCCGCGGCATCCAGGTGGTCGACGGCGAGGTCACCGGCGTCGAGGTGACCGACGACCGGCTCAGCGGCATCCGGCTCGACTCCGGCGCCGTCGTACCCCGCGAAGCGCTGGTCGTGGCCTCGACCGCCCGAGCCCGCTCGGCGGTGCTGGAGTCCCTCGGGATCACGCCGGTCGAGATCGAGGCGCACGGGATCGTGGCCGGCAGCCAGATCCCGACGACCCCGCGCACCGGCGCGACCTCCGTCCCCGGTGTGTACGTCGCTGGGAGCCTCGCCGAGGTCAGCGCGATCGTGATCGCCTCCGCCGCCCACGCCGCGGGCGTCGCCGGCGCGATCACGATGGACCTGGTGACCGAGGACGTCGCCCGGGCGGTCGCCGGCCCCTTCTCCGCCGAGTCCGAGCGCGAGATCGCCGTCGCCGCCCACGGCCTGTGACCCCGTGAGTGGCAATAGGCGCCATGGCGACTATTGCCACTCACGACCCGGGGGGCTCAGACGACCGCGAAGTGGCCGCCCAGGGGCCGCCCGAAGGTCTCCATGACGGTCGCGTAGCCCACCCGGGCGCCGTCGAGCAGCAGGGCACGGTCCCGGGTGAGCCGCTCGACCCGATGGGCCCGCGCGGCCGGCCGCACCCGCCGGACCTCGACGCCGTCGAGCCGGACCGGCCGGCCGGGCGTCAGCACCGCCGAGTCCGTCCGCCAGCGGCGGTTGGCGGCCCGGAACTCCGCGCCGAGGCCCGGCGACCAGGCGTCCAGCACCCGGGTGAGCAGCTGCGTCGTCGGGCCGGGCAGTGCCGCGGCCTTGTCCGCCGTCGAGGTCGACAGCATGAGGACGTGGGTCGCGCCGTCGGCGGCCGCTGCGTAGAGCGCGTCCGGGCGGAGCAGCCCGCCGTCGAGGTAGGCGCGGCCGCCGAAGCGGTACGGGCGGCCGGCGAGGATCGGCAGCCAGGCGCCCGCGAGCAGGTGCTCGACCAGGTGGTCGCCCGCCTCCCGGGTGCCGACCGCGACGGGCCGCCGGTCGTCGACGTCCGTCAGGACCATCCGGACGTCGAGGGGCGAGGCGAGCGCGGCGGGGACGTCGAGCGGCGCGTCCCGGCGCAGGATCCGCTCCACCCGGACCATGTCGAGCACCGGCCGGCCGGGCCGCGGCAGCCGCCGGACGAACCCGCGCACCAGGTGGTCGTAGTAGATCGCCACCGCGTCCCACCCCGCGCCCGCGGCGAGGTAGGCGAGGTTGATCGCGCCGGACGACGTGCCGTAGAGCCGGTCGAAGGTCCCGATCAGCCCGAGGTCGCGCAGCGCGAGCAGCATCGCGGCCGAGACGATCCCGCGCATCCCGCCGCCCTCGACGGCCAGGGCGACGACGTGCTCGTCCCGCTCCCCCGCGCGCCGCGCGGCGAGCACCTCCAGGACCCCCGGCACCTCGCTCACGCCGAGATCCTGGCACCGCTCACCGGCGCGTCGGACGGGTGGGCGGGTGGTCGCGGTCACGCCTGCCGAGCCGCCTGCCGGGGCAGCCCTCCGTACGCCGATCGCCCGTGCCCGTTGATCGGATCGTCACGACCCCCGATGTCACCAGCTGTGACCGGGCCACTACTTTCGCCTGCACGAAACCAGGAGGTGACAGTCAGTGGCGCTCGCGTCGATCCTGTCCGGAATGCCCGACCTGCTCCAGCGCACGCTCGCCCAGCACAGCCCCGATCCCGGGGGCTTCTGCCGGGAGTGCCGAGAGGCGTCGGGCATCGCCGCGCCGTGGCCGTGCGCCACGCGCGAGGTGGCCGAAGAGGCCGAGTACATCCAGCGCGGAGGGCTCCCGGGGACGCTCGGCGGCCGCCACCGCGGCCGGCGCTAGCCGTCCGGACCGTCCGAGGACGCTCCCGCGCACCCCGCGGCGCAGCGGGAACGCCCTCAGGCAGCCCGGCCGTTTCGCTCCACCGAACGGTCCCTTCGCGCCATTCTCGGTCGCGGCATTCGGAGCAGTTTCCCTGCAATCGCTGTTTCTGACGCGCCGAACGGTCTGCGCAGGTGACGGCCGCCACAAATGGTCGGAAATGCCGTTCACCGCGCCGCCGGACCCGATCGTCTCAGCACCGCAACCTCACCGAGCGGACATCTCCCCGACCCCCTAGCGTCGGTCGAGCCGGATCACGGAACGATCACGAACGGCACCGGGACGCCCCGAACGTCCCGGTCGGACTCCCCATCCGGAGCCGTTCGCCCGTCCCGCCGGCACCGCTCGACCCGTGACACCCACAACCGAAGACTCGAGAGGCACCAGTGGCCCGGCATCGCTCCCCACGAGGCCGCACCGCGTTCCCCCGCCCGGTGACGTCGTCCGAAGCACGGCGTCGCTCCCCCCGGTCGGGGGACGCGGTCCGGTCGCCCAGTACTCACTCCCCCGGCAGCCCGAAGACGGGCCTGCCCACCCCCGTCCGCCGCGGCGTCGGGGTGGCCCTGACCGCGGGCGGCGTCGCCGCGGTCGTCGCGGCCGCCATCCCGTCGTCCGTGCCCGCACCCGTGGCGGCCACCGGTCAGGCGGCCTTCACCCTGGCCGACGAGCCTGAGTCGCTCGCCGCGACACCCCGGGTCGGCCCACCCCCGGTGGTCGACGTCGACTCGCTCGCCAAGGCGGCCTCCACGGCGCTGCTGCAGAGCGGCGAGGCCCAGAAGCGGGTCGACGCGGCCAGGAGCGCCACCGAGGCGCGGGCCAAGGCGGCGCTGGCGGGCGAGACCGTGCGCACCCCCGCACCGGCCGTCGCCGCGTCATGCGGCATGAGCACGGCGAACCTCGGCGCGGTCAAGCCGTGGGTCAGCGCGGCGGTGAAGTTCCTGGGCTGCCGGTTCGGGCAGCCGCAGACCCTCGGCGTGGGCAGCCGCGGCAACGCGTCGGACCACCCGTCCGGCCTGGCCGCGGACTTCATGGTCAACCGGTCCACCGGGGACGCCCTGGCCGCCTGCGCCCTGCGCAACAAGGCGGCGCTGGGCATCAGCTACGTCATCTGGCAGCAGCGGATCAACTACGGCAGCGGCTGGCAGATGATGGAGGACCGGGGCGGCGCGACGGCGAACCACATGGACCACGTGCACATCTCGTTCGCCTCCTCGGCACCGGGCGGCACGCCCACCTGCTGACCGCTCGTCGCCCGCGCAGTGACGCACATCTCACCACGAGTCACCAATATCGGACGAATGCTCCACTCTCCGCTACGGTGACGGCGACGTGACGGCCCGGCTCCCCGACGGACCCGGATCGGACGATCCGCCCGGCTCGACTGCTCCCCGCATCCGCGAGCCGGCGGTCCGCCCGGGCCGTGCGCCCGAGAGGCTGATCGTGTCGCGGCACCGCTCCCCCACACCCGGCGTGGCCGCCGTGCGCCGTGGGCTCGCCGCGGCCGCGGCCGCGGTCACGGGCGGCGCGCTCGCGGTCGCCGCCCCGACCGTCACGATGCTGGCCGGCGGCTTAGCCCCGGAGCCCGGCGAGGCCCGCGTCGGCCTGGCCGGCTCGGCCCGCACCCCGGAGGCCGCGGCAAAGGAGGAACCGCCGCTGCGCGGGGCGACGCTCGCCGCGATGGCGCTACCCGTCCGGTACGACGACAGCGTGGATCCCGCGCGGAGTCTGCTGAAGTCCGCCGCGCTCAACGACGCCGCCCACACCGCCGAGGAGGCCCGCAAGGCCGCCGAGGCCCGCCTGAACTGCCCCGCCGACCTCTCGGCCCTCGGCGCCGTGAAGTCCTGGGTGCGCGACGCCGCCCGCTTCCTCTCCTGCCAGTTCGACGAGCCGGACCTCATCGGCGTCGCCGGCCGCGGCCGCGTCTCCGACCATCCGCGCGGCCTCGCCCTCGACCTGATGGCCCGCGGCGCCAAGGGCGACGAGATCGCCGCCTGCGCCCTGCGCAACCAGAAGGCCCTCGGCATCTCCTACGTCATCTGGGAGCAGCGGATCAACTACGGCTCCGGCTGGCAGCGCATGGAGGACCGGGGCAGCGCCACCGAGAACCACGTGGACCACGTCCACCTCTCCTTCACCTCGCGGCAGGGCTCCGGCACCCCCACCCCCTGCGGGTGAGTGGCACCGCTACTCACCCGCGGAGGGCGTCGCGGTGTGCCGCGGGTGGCCCCGGGTGCGGCGGCGTTCCTTCATCTCCGCCTCGAGGACGTGCCGGCGGCCCGCCATCAGGTCCTCGCGCAGCGCGCGTTCGGTGTCCGTGAGCGGGCCGTAGTAGCAGTCGTCGAACTCCTCGACGATCTGGAAGCTCCACCGGCCCTCGATCGCGTTGCGCCCCACCAGCTCCGTGGCGATCCGGTCCGCCCAGGCCTCGTGCCCGGTCGCGCGCAGGCCGTCCACGACGTCGTCGAGCATCGCGTCGGCGCCGCCCATCAGCTGGTGGAAGTCGTACAGCGCGCCGCGGGCGCGCTCGACGCGCTCCACCATCTCCGAGAGTTTTCCGACGGCGGCCACCAGCTCGTCGGAGGTGCCGGGCGGGCGGGCGTGGGCGGGATCGAGATCGGCCATGTCGCCGGGTACCCCAGCGCAGGCCCCCTCAGTGTGACGGCGGTAACATCGGAGTGTCTTCTGCATCGATGGAGAAGGAGTGCTGCATGCGTGTCGGGGTCCTCACCGGGGGCGGCGACTGCCCTGGTCTCAACGCCGTCCTGCGGGCGATCGTCCGCAAGGGGGTACCGGCGTACGGCCACGAGTTCGTCGGGTTCCGCGACGGCTGGCGCGGCGTCCTCGAGGGCGACGTGCGCCCGCTCGGCATCCCCGAGGTCCGCGGCCTGCTCCCGCGCGGCGGCACCGTGCTCGGTTCGAGCCGCACCAACCCCTTCGCCACGGACGACGGCGTCGACCGGATCCGCGGGACCCTGGCCGAGAGGGAGATCGACGCCCTGATCGCGATCGGCGGCGAGGACACCCTGGGCGTCGCCGCCAGGCTGCACGACGACGGGGTGCCGGTCGTCGGCGTCCCGAAGACGATCGACAACGACCTCGGCGGCACGGACTACACCTTCGGCTTCGACACCGCCGTCTCCATTGCGACCGAGGCCATCGACCGCCTCCACACCACCGCCGAGTCGCACCACCGCGTGCTGATCGTCGAGGTCATGGGCCGGCACGCCGGGTGGATCGCGGTGCACGCCGGCATGGCGGGCGGCGCCAACGCGATCCTGATCCCCGAGCGCCCCTTCGACGTCGACCAGGTGCAGGCCTGGGTGGAGAGCCGCTTCCGCGCCCAGTACGCGCCGATCATCGTGGTGTCCGAGGGCGCCATGCCGCTGGGCGGCGCGGAGGTGCTGCAGAGCGGGCAGACGGACGCGTTCGGGCACGCCCGGCTCGGCGGCGTCGGCGACTGGCTGGCCCACGAGATCGAGCGCCGCACCGGCAAGGAGGCCCGGACGACGGTGCTCGGCCACGTGCAGCGCGGCGGCACCCCGACCGCGCGGGACCGGTGGCTCGCCACCCGCTTCGGCCTGCACGCGATCGACGCCGTCCAGGCCGGCGAGTGGGGCATGATGGCGGCGCTGCGGGGCACGGACATCGTGATGGTGCCGTTGCTGGAGGCGACGAAGGAGCTGCGCCTCGTCGATCCCGCGCTCTACGCCGAGGCCGAGGTCTTCTTCGGCTGAGCTTTCATTCGGGGGAAACAATCCGGAAACGGGCCGGGCCTACAAAGGACGGGTGACGCCGTTCGGAGGAAGGCCCGCCCGGATCGACTGCCCCGCGGAGTGCCGCGCGGACACCGCCCGCCGTGCCCACCACGACCGGCTGCTGGCCGTCGAGTCGGACCCGGACGCTGTCCTCGACCTGTTCGAGACGGCCGTGACCTGGGCCGAGCTGGAGTACGACGAGTCCGCGACGGTCCCCCCGGCCCGTTGGGTGGAGTTCGCCCAGATGCACCGCTGGCAGAACCCGGAACGCGCGCTGCGGCTCTTCAGCACCGCCGCGGACGCCGCCCTCCGCGGCCGCCGCCCCACGAGCGATCCGCTGGTCCGGGCCTCGGGTGACGGCATCTGCCCCACCCTCGTCCCGGCCCCCACCCGCCACCTCCGCCTCGCCCCCTGACCGACCCCACACCCGCGAGTCGGCACTTTCAGGAGCACGAAAACCACGTTTCGGTCGTCGACCGGGACGTGGGACTCGGACGACCGACGATGCCGACTCGCGGGCGACGACCGGCCCCACGACGTCGTGTACGTGTGATTCGGACGACCGAAAGTGCCGACTCGCGGGGTTGGGCTAGCGGGGGAGGCCGGTGATCGCGGTGGTGGTCAGGTCCAGGACCTCGACCCGCTCGCCGTCCCGCGCCAGCGCGAGGATCCCGGTGTCGTCCAGGATTCCCACCGCCGCGGCGGCGAGG
Source organism: Pseudonocardia ailaonensis (assembly GCF_039531635.1). Classification (NCBI taxonomy): domain Bacteria; kingdom Bacillati; phylum Actinomycetota; class Actinomycetes; order Pseudonocardiales; family Pseudonocardiaceae; genus Pseudonocardia; species Pseudonocardia ailaonensis. The sequence goes on from NZ_BAAAQK010000028.1 coordinate 94,533, forward strand.
TCGCGGTCGGCGAAGGCGGCCAGGCACTCCGCCTCGCGGCCCGGTGGCACGCAGAGCAGGAAGCCGAAGCTCGGGAAGCAGGTGAACCACCGGGTCAGCGGCACCCCGGCGGGCGCCGGGACCGCGGAGACGTCGACCGTCACGCCGAGCCGGCCCGGCTCCAGCAGCATCGCCAGCGATCCGACGAGCCCTGCCATGCTGATGTCCTTGGCCGCCACCACGGTGCCCGCCTCCGCGAGCGCGCCGAGCAGCCGGACGTCACCCGCGCACCGGCGCCCGCGCGCCTCGAAGGCGGGGAAGAACGGGAAGTCCTCGCGCATCCGCCCGTCGAGCGCGGCGGCGACCACGAGCGTCTGACCGGGCGCGGCCCGCGTGACGGACAGCGGCGCGGCCGACGCCCCGACCGCGAACGCCGAGATCGCCGGCTCGCCGTCGTGCATCGTCAGGTGCCCGCCGACGATCGGGACGTCGAGCAGCTCCGCGGCCTCCCGCATCCCGGCGAGGGCCTTGCGCGCCACCGCTTCCGAGGCGACCACGGTGTCCACGATGCCGAGCGGGACCCCACCCATCGCGGCCACGTCGTTGACGTTCGTGAGCACGGCCGCGAACCCGGCGCCGTGCGGGTCGGCCGCGACGAACGGCGGGAACAGGGCCTCCCCGCAGGCGATGATCCCGTTCCCGACGACCGCGCCGTCGTCCCCCGGCCCGCCCTCCCAGTCCGTGTCGCCGAGCACCTCGCCGACCAGCGCGATCTCCGCCTTGGCGGCGAGCCCGGGATTGGCGAGGCACGCCGCGGCGATCTCCGCGAGCGAGTCGGGCGGGGGCGTCCCGGGGGTCGGCCCGGGGATCGGCACCGGGAGCAGCCCGGGGAGCGGCTCAGCCATCGAGCCGCACCCAGATCGCGCGGGCGGCGGCGTCCCCGGCGTTGCGCCACGAGTGCCCGCGGTCGGTCGGATAGTGCAGCGTGTCGCCCGGCCCGACCTCGTAGGTCGCGCCCGCGACCTCCACGCTCAACGTCCCCTCCAGCACGTGCACCAGCTCCTCGCCGCTGCGCCGCGGCCCGGTGTCCCCGCTCTCCCCGCCCGGTTCGACGACGGCGGCCACCCCGGCCGCGCGCAGGACGTCGGTCGGCGCGGCGATCCCTTGTGCCGCAACGCCCAGCGCCCCGGGAGCCCAGCCACGAGGTGCCGCGATCCGCTCCCCCGCCCGGACGTGGACGGCGACGGGCACGGCCGGTGTGACGTCGTCGACGAACGACGAGACGGGCTCCCCCAACGCCGACGCGAGCTTCAGGAGCGTGGTCACGGTGGGCACCATGTCCCCGCGCTCCACCTTGTGGACGGCGGCGGCGGACACGTCCGCCCGGACCGCCAGCTGCTGCAACGACAGGCCGAGGCGACTACGCGCGGCACGCACCTTCGGGCCGATCGCGTCCACGATCGGCTCCCATGCCGCAGGACCGGTACTCACGGGCGTTGAGCTTACTGGAGGCCCGTCTCCTATGGTGGAGAAGGTCGTCTCCGCAGGTCAGTGGGGATCGAGTGTCGTCAGACGATTCCCTGCCGGGCCGCGGTGTAGACGATCTCGGTGCGGCGGCGGACGTCGAGCTTGTCGCGGAGGTTGCGCACGTGGAACTTCACGGTCGCCTCGCTGATCACCAGCTCCGCGGCGATCTCCTTGTTGGAACGGCCGGTGGCCAGCAGCCGGAGCACCTGGTTCTCACGGCTGGTGAGCTGCGGGCCGTTCGGCGTGATCGCGTCGGCGCTGTCCTTCGGGTCCCGCAGGGCGTCCATCATCAGCGAGGTGATGCGCGAGTCGAACACGGCGTCGCCGCGCAGCAGGGTGCGGACGGCAGCCACGATGTCGGCGGTCTCGGCGCCCTTGCGGAGGTAGCCGTGCACGCCCAGGCGCACGGTGCGGAGCATGACCTCGCGGTCCCGGCAGCTGGTGAGCACCAGGATGCGGGTGCCGCGGTGGCGCTGCAGCAGCGCGCGGGCCACGTCGATGCCGGCCGAGTCGCCGCGGCCGAGGTCGACGTCGAGCAGCACGACGTCCGGGCGCAGCCGGTCCGCCGCCACGAGCGCGTCGCGGGGGGTCGCGGCCTCCCCGACGATGCGCAGGTCCGGCTCGGCAGCGAAGAGCTGGCGCAGGCCGAGGCGGACGATGCCCTCGCCGTCGACCACCAGGAGGCGGCCGGTGCGGACCGCCGCGATGCTCGAGTCGCCGCGGCCCGGCCCCGGTTCCCGGCCCGCCGTCGTCGGCACCCGGGTGGGGTGGGCGGGACGTGAGTCCAGGACGAGAACCTCAGCCGTCATCGCGAAGCCTCCGAACGTCGACGGGCGGTTGACGCCGCGACGGTAAGATGAGTCACGTTGCCCGTTCGTTGCACGCGCGCGTGCCCGCTCGGCGCACACCTTTCGGACAGGGCATCTTCGCCTTGCTCATCCGGGTGGGGGTGATGACATGATGGCTGGACGCAGGACGTCGGAAAGCGGAGTGCCGATGCCAGTCGACGGTGTGGTCGGGCGCGAGCCGGGTACCGGGGTGTCCGTGTCAGGTCTGCCCGAGTACGCCGGAGGAGCCGCCCGGAAGGCCGCTCACATGTTCGCCCGCAACGCGGCCCTCGACGAGCTGTTCGAGGCGGTGCTGGACGACACGGGCGATGCCGTGGTGCGCCCGCTCGTCTCCGAGTCCTGGCAGCGCAGCCTGGCCGCGGCCATCAACCCGGCCACCTCGCAGCCGCCCCTGCGCTTCGATCCCCGCGAGGGCCGCGAGCGCCTCTCCGCCCACCCGTTGCACGGGATCATGCCGCTCCTGCGCACCAACCTGGTGAGCATCGCCGAGGAGGCGATGCACGTCGTGGTGGTCACGGACGAGGAGGGCACGGTGCTGTGGCGCGAGGGCGCCAGCGCCGTGCTCCGGCGGGCGGACCGCGTCGGCCTGGTCGAGGGGTCCTGCTGGTCCGAGAAGGTCATCGGGACCAACGCCATGGGGACCACGCTCGCCGTCGGCCGTCCGGTCCAGATCCACTCCACCGAACACGTGGTGCGCGCGGTGCACGAGTGGACCTGCGTGGCCGCCCCCGTCCGGGACCCCGACACCGGCCGGGTCATCGGCGCCGTGGACATCACCGGGCCGCGGAGCACCCTGCACCCGGCGATGCTCGCCCTGGTCACGACGACCGCGCAGCTCGCCGAGACCCAGCTCCGCAGCCGGCTCGCGGTGGCGGACGAGCGGCTGCGCACCCGCAACCAGGCCCATCTGGCGAGCCTGCGCGGGACGCCCGGTGCGCTCGTCACCCCCACCGGCCGGATCATCGCCGGCGAGCCCTTCGGCGAGTGGCCGGAGCGGGTGGACCTCGAGGCGCTCACCGCGGGCGCGGCCCGGGTCCGGCTGGCGGACGGGCGGGAGATGCACGTCGAGCCGCTGGCCGAGGGCTTCCTGCTCAGCGCTGCGCGCCGGGCGGGATCGCGCCCGGCGAGCACCCCGCAGCACGCGCTGTCGTTGCGGTTCCTCGGCGAGGGCAGCCCCCGCCTGGTGCTCGACGGGGAGAGCCACGCGCTCACCCTGCGCCCGGCCGAGATCCTCACCGCGCTGGCGCTGCATCCCGAGGGCCTCACCGCCGAGCGGCTCGCCTTCCAGCTCTACGGCGACGACGGCAACCAGACCACCGTCCGCGGCGAGATCCACCGGCTGCGGGCGCTGCTCGGACCCGAGCTGCTCCGCACCCGTCCGTACCGGCTCGACGCGGTGGTGGACACGGATTTCGGCCGGGTCCGCCGGGCCCTGCAGGACGGCCGGGTCGCCGAGGCGCTGAAGGCCTGCGCCGGCCCGCTGCTGCCGCGCTCGGACGCCCCCGAGATCCGCGGGGTGCGAGACGAGCTGGAGGTCGGCCTTCGCCGCGCGGTGCTGGAGTCGGACGACGTCGAGCTGGTGCACAGCTTCACCACCCACCGGATGGGCCGGGACGATCTCGAGGCGCACGAGCTCCTCGTCGACCTCCTGCCCGTGGGCGACCCCCGCCGGGCCGTCGCGGAGTCGAGGGTGGCGCGGCTGCTCGCCGAGTAGCCCGCTCCCGATGAGCGAACGGCGCTCTCGTTCACACCTACTGAGCGACGGGGCCGTTCGCTCAGTGCTGGTGGGCGGCCGGCGCGCTCGCTCGACCCGGCACCTCCGGTGAGCGAACGGCACTGTCGTTCACACCTAGTGAGCGACTGGGCCGTTCGCTCAGGTCGGCGTAGACGCGCCGGTGGGCTTCGGCCGAGTTCTCCCAGGTGAAACCGGCTGCTGTGACGCGCCCGGCAGCGGCCAGACGCTCGCGGAGGTCCGCTTCGGTGATCATCCTGCGGAGCGCGGCGGCCAGGGCCACATCGTTCCCGACGGGTGGGAGCAGGGCGTCGACGTCGTGCGTCAGGTGCTCGCGGAAGACCAGGAGATCGCTCGCCACCACCGGCAGCCCGAGCGCCATGGCCTCGATCGCGACCAACCCGAAGCCCTCGGCGGTCGACGGGTAGCAGAGCACGTCCGCGGCCTCGTACCAGCCGGCGAGCTCGGCGTCGGTGAGCGTGCCGACCTCCCGGACCTCGACGCCCAGCGCGGCGGCCTCGGCGAGCGCGGCCTCCCGGTAGGGCGCGAAGTCCTGGAACGAGTGCCCGCCGACGATCACGAACACCGGATCGAGGTCCCGCAGCCGCGCCAGCGCGCGGATCGCGTGAACCGTGCCCTTGCGCGGCTCGATCCCGCCGACGCCGAGCAGCAGGAACCGGTCGGGTTTCGGGACCGCGGCGGGCCGGGCGAAGCGGGCGAGATCCACGCCGTTGGGGACGATCGTGGCGTCCACCCCGAAGTCCCGGGCCAGGATGTCTCGCCACATGTGGGACACCACGAGCACTCGGTCGGGCGCGACGATGGCCCGCCGCTGGCACTCCACCAGCACCGGGGTGGTGAAGTCGTCGACGTGGTGGGCGGTGCGCAGCACCGTGACGGGCGCGCCGGTGCGCTCGCGGGCGGCCAGCGCGGCGCTCGCGGCGAGGCAGTCCTGGGCGTGCAGGACGTCGAACTCGTCGATGCGCTCCGCGAGGGCCGTGGCCAGGCGTTCGATGCCGTCGAGGGTGCGTTCGGTGAGCGTGGTGCCCTCGCGGCGGGGCCCCGGGACGAGCGTGTGCGGCAGGTCGACCTCGCGGTAGAGCCGCTCCCCCAGGGCGATCAGGTGCACCGGCTGCCCGGCGCGGTGGAGCGCCTCACCGAGGCCGAGCGTGTGCACGTGCCCGCCCCGCGGGGTCGTCGAGTGACCGATCAGGGCCACCCGAGGTTCGTTGACGATGTTGCGCACGCGTCCACCATAGTGAATTCTCTTTTGGGAGACGAGCGTGTCCGATAGTGGAGGGATCCCGGATGACCGCGGTGGACGAGCGATCCTCGGTGGGGATCGCCGAACTGATCATGGACCTGCAGAGCGTGGGCCTGCGGATCGAGACCGTGCTGGAGACCTCCCGCAAGGGCGGCGCCGGGCCGTCGGACTCGGGGATGCTGTGGATCGAGGGCGTGCCGGTCACGGTGCCGCCGAGCTCCGTGTCCCCGTACTCGCTCCGTGCGGAGGACGACGGCCAGGGGATCTACCGCGACGGGGTGAAGGTCGCGTCGGTCTCGGGCACGAAGCGCCCGCGCTTCTACGACCTGGAGACCGCGGACGGTGTCCCCTACCACCAGATCGCGCTGCTGCACCTGGACTCGCTGGCGTCGACCGTCGTCCAGGCGTGCAACTACTGGGGCAACTCGGACCAGTGCGGCTTCTGCGGGATCGGGCTCTCGCTGGCCGCGGGCGCGACGATCGCGCGCAAGACGCCCGAGATGCTCGCCGAGGTGGCGGTCGCCGCGCGGGATCTCGACGGCGCGGTCGACGCCACGCTGACCACCGGCTCGTCCGTGGCCCCGGACCGCGGCGCGCTGTACGTCGCCCGCTGCGGGCAGGCGGTCAAGGAGGCCTCCGGGCTGCCGGTGGAGGTGCAGTTCGAGCCGCCGCGCTCGCTGGACGTGGTCAACGAGGTGCACGCCATGGGGATCGACTCGGTGGGCATCCACATCGAGACGTTCGACCCGGCCGTGCTGGAGCGGGTGGCGCCGGGCAAGTTCCGCACCGGCATCGACACCTACTTCCGCACGTGGGAGCGCGCGGTGTCGCTGTTCGGGGAGGGCCGGGTGTCGACGTATGTGATCCTCGGCATGGGCGAGGACCCGGACCTGACCGTCGAGATGTGCCGCCGCGCCGTCGACATGGGTGTGTACCCGTTCGTGGTGCCGTTGCGGCCGGTCGCGGGCTCGCTGATGGAGAACGTGCCGGCGCCCGCGCGGGAGTACACGGAGCCGATCTACCGCAAGGTCGCCGGCTTCCTGGAGGCGAAGGGGCTGGGCGCGGACACCGCGGTCGCGGGCTGCGCGCGCTGCCAGGCCTGCTCGTCGCTCAACCTGGTCCAGCAGAGCGGCGGCGCGACGCCGTGCGGTTCCGGGGGCGGCCCGGGGCTGCTCCAGATCGGGAAGCGGCCCGGGTCATGAGTGAGCGAACGGTGCGTTCGCTCACTAGGTGTGAGCCAGAGGGCCGCTCGCTCATCGGGGGTCGGCGGCTCGGGGGTCGGCGGCTCGGGGGTGTGCGGTGACGGCGGTCGTACCCGAGCCCGGGGCTCGCGTCATGGCCCTGCCGGAGGCGCGGATCCGGCCCGTGCGGCCGGTGAACGCGCTGGTCGGGGTGGATCCGGTGCACTGCAGGCCCGCGGTGCACGGGGCGGCGCTGGCCGCGCACCACGCGATCCGGCGCGCCGTGTTCGTCGAGGAACAGGGGCTGTTCGACGAGTCGGACGTCGACGCGCACGACGCCCGCGACGACGTGATCCACGTGTTGGCGACGCACCTCGGCCGCCCCGCCGGCACCGTGCGGCTCTACCCGATCGGCCCCGACGAGTGGCTCGGCGACCGGCTGGCCGTGCTGCCGCAGTACCGCGCGGCGGCGATCGGCGGCCCGCTCGTGCGGTTCGCGGTGGACACCGCCGGCGCCCGGGACGGCCGGATCATGCACGCGCACGTCCAGGTGGCCAACGAGCGCTTCTTCCACCGCCTGGGCTGGGCCACCGCGGGCGAGATCGAGACCTACGTCGGCACCCCGCACGTCCCCATGCAGATCGCTCTGACACCGCCGCAGACCGAGTGGCTCACCGGCCCCAAACGCATTATGGAGCCATAACTGTCATTTTCGGGGCTCGGAACGACAGTTGTGGCTCCATAATGCGGCTACTCGACGGTGACGGACTTCGCCAGGTTGCGGGGGCGGTCCACGTCGCGGTCGAGGGCGACCGCGGCGTGATAGGCCAGGAGCTGGAGCGGGACGCTCATCAGGATCGGGTCCAGCTCCGGCTCGTTGCGCGGGACCACGATCGTGCTGTCGGCGAGCTCCGCGGACAGCTCGCGGTGCGCCAGCGCGACCACCGGGCCGCGGCGGGCGCGGATCTCGGCGAGCGTGGAGGTGTTCTTCTCCAGCAGGTCGTCGTCCGGCACGCAGGCGACGGTGGGCAGCTCCGGGCTGACCAGGGCGAGCGGGCCGTGCTTGAGCTCGGCGGACGCATAGGCCTCGGCGTGGACGTACGAGACCTCCTTGAACTTCTGCGCGCCCTCCTTGGCCACCGGCCAGCCCCGCCGGCGGCCGATGAACAGCACGCTGTTGCGCTGGGCGATCTCCCCCGCCACCGCGGCGATGGCCCCTGTCCGCTTCTCGGCGTCGAGGATCTGCTCGACCTGCGCGGGCAGCGCCGCGAGCCCGTCGAGGATCCGGCGGCCCTCGGTGGGCGCGAGGTCGCGCATCCGGCCCAGGTGCACCGCGAGCAGCGCGAACGCCACGACGGTCGAGGTGAACGACTTGGTGGCCGCCACGGACATCTCCGGGCCGGCGTGGATGTAGATGCCGCCGTCGACCTGGCGGGCGATCGTCGAGCCGACGACGTTGATCACGCCGATCACCCGGCCGCCCTTGCGCTGCAGCTCCTGCACCGCGGCCAGGGTGTCCACGGTCTCGCCGGACTGGCTGACCGCGACGTAGAGGGTGTCCGGCTCGACGACCGGGTTGCGGTAGCGGAACTCCGACGCCGACTCGCTCGTCGCGGGCATCCGGGCCAGGTCCTCGATGAGCTGGGCGCCCAGGTCGCCCGCGTAGCAGGCCGAGCCGCAGCCGAGGATCTTCACCCGGCGGAACTCGCGGGCCTCGCGCACGGACAGGTTGAGCCCGCCGAGGTGCGCGGTGCTGAAACGCTCGTCGATGCGGCCGCGCAGGGTGCGCTCGATGGAGCGCGGCTGCTCGCCGATCTCCTTGATCAGGTAGTGCGCGTGGTCGCCGATCTCGGCGCCGACGACGTCCCAGTCGATCTCCGACGGCGACTTGGCCGTGGTCCGGTCGTCGAGGGTGTAGGTGCGGTAGCCGCCGGCGGTGATGGTGGCGAGCTCGCCGTCGTCGAGGTACACGACCTGGCGGGTGTGCCCGACGATCGCGGCGACGTCGCTCGCCACGTACATCTCCTTCTCGCCGATGCCCAGGAGCACCGGAGAGCCGTTGCGGGCCACCACGATCCGGTCCGGGTGCTCGATGTCGACGATCGCCAGCCCGTAGGCGCCCACGACCTGGCGCAGCGCCATCCGCACGGCGTGCTCGAGGTCCTCGGCGCCGTCGGCGAACGCCTTCGCGACCAGGTGCGCGACGGTCTCGGTGTCCGTCTGCGACACGAACTCCACACCGTCGGCGGTGAGCTTGGCGCGCAGCTCGTCCGCGTTCTCGATGATGCCGTTGTGCACCACGGCGATCCGGCCCGCGGTGTCGACGTGCGGGTGGGCGTTCTCGACGCTCGGCTCACCGTGGGTGGCCCAGCGGGTGTGCCCGATGCCGGGCGCGCCCCTGAACTTCGCCGGCAGGTCCGCCTCCAGGTCGGCGACCCGGCCGCTGACCTTGCGCACCTTGAGCGCGCCGCGCTGGACGACCGCGATGCCGGCCGAGTCGTAGCCCCGGTACTCCAGCCGGTTCAGTCCCTCGATGAGGACGGGCACGGCGTCACCCGCACCGACATATCCCACGATCCCGCACACAGGGCGCTCCTCACTCAGCCGTAGACCAGGCGGCGCAGCTGCCGCGCGGACAGCGCGGGGGGCGCCACCCGGCGGGCGGCCAGCTCGGCGCCGATCCGGTCGAAGATCCGGTCGTTGTGGAGCCCGCGGGTGCGCAGCTCCGCGTGCCGGCGGCGGACGAACTCCTCGGTCCGCTCCGCGAAGTAGGCCAGCACCTCGTCGACCACCCGGCTGGCCTCGCCCTCGCTGAGCGAGGAGCTGAGGACCAGGTGGGTCACCAGGTCGGGATGCGGCTCACCGGACACGGCGGCGACTCTGCCCGATCCCGCGCCCTTCCACCAAATCCGTGCCCGGTTTCGGGCACCGATCGCGCAGTTCCACGGCGAGTCTGCCCCCGAACGCGAGAGAGTTAGGCCGAACGGGCCGCGGAGACGTCCTCCGTCTCGGCGTCCGCCGCGGGCTCGAGCTCGCCCGCGCGCCACAGCGCGGCGTACCGCCCGCCCGCGGCGAGCAGCTCGGCGTGCGGGCCCAGCTCCACGATCCGGCCGGCGTGCAGCACGACGATCCGGTCGCTCGCCGCGGCCGTCGCGAGCCGGTGGGCCACGACGAACGCCGTGCGCCGCGAGGTCAGCCGGTCCCCGGCCGCGAGCACCGCGGCCTCGGTGGCCGGGTCGAGCGCGGCCGTGGCCTCGTCGAAGATCAGCACGTCCGGGTCGACGAGCTCGGCCCTGGCCAGCGCCACGAGCTGCCGCTGCCCGGCCGAGAGCCCCTGCCCCCGCTCCCCCACCGGATGCCGGAACCCGCCCGGCAGGCTGCGCACCAGCTCGAGCGCCCCGACCGCGCGCGCCGCCGCCTCGATCTCCGCGGGAGTGGCCTCCGGGCGGCCGTAGGCGATGTTCCCGGCCACGTCCCCTGTGAACAGGTGCGGCTCCTGCGGCACGAAGCCCAGCCGCTGGCGGTACGCCGTGAGGGGGAAGCGCCGCACGTCCGTGCCGTCGACGAGCAGCTCGCCCTCGCCGACGTCGTAGAACCGGGCGAGCAGCTTGACCATCGTCGACTTGCCGGCGCCGGTGGCCCCGACCAGCGCGATCGTCTCCCCCGGTCGCACGTGCAGGTCCACGTCGGCGAGCGCGGGCCGCTCCACGCCGGGATAGCGGAAGGTGACCCCGCGCAGCTCGATCTCCCCGCGCAGCCGCTCCGGCACCGCCGCGGCCTCGCCCGACGGGACCGCCGGGATCGAGGTGGGCGTGCGCAGCAGCTCCGCGATCCGCAGCAGGCCGATGCGGGCCTGCTGGTAGCCGTCGAACACCTGCGACAGCTGCTGGACCGGCGCGAAGAACAGGCCCAGGTACAGCAGGAACGCCGTGAGGATGCCGGGCGTGAGGTCCCCCGCCGCGACCCGCGCGGCGCCGACACCGAGGACCGCGGCCTGCGCGATGTCGCTCAGGAACGCGACGCCCGGGAAGTAGGTCGCGATGTAGCCCTGCGCCCGGATCCGGGTGCGCCGGTAGGCGTCGCTGCGCTCCCCGAACGCCGCCGCGCTGCGCTCCTCGCGGACGAAGGCCTGCGCGACGCGGACCCCGGTCACGTTCTCCTGCATGTCCGCGTTGACCACGCTGACCCGCTCGCGCGCCTCGGCGTACGCCCGCGAGGACAGCCGGCGGAAGAACACCGTGGACAGGAGCAGGACCGGCAGCACGGCCAGCGCGACCAGCGCCAGCTCGGGATCGGTGACCAGCAGCGCCACCGCGACGCCGACGAGCGTCAGCAGGCTGACCACGGCCTGGGCGAGGCCGGTCTGCAGGAAGGTGGACAGCGCGTCCACGTCCGTGGTCATCCTCGTCATGATCCGGCCGGAGAGCTCGCGCTCGTAGAAGTCCAGGCCGAGCCGCTGCAGGTGCGCGTAGCTGCGGATGCGCAGCAGGTAGAGCAGGCTCTCCCCGGCCCGGGCGGTGACGACCGTCTGGAACGCGACGACCACCGCGTCCGCCAGCACGATGCCGATCCCGACGAGCGTGGCGATCAGCAGGACGCGGGTCGAGCCCGCGGTGATCCCGCCGTCGACCGCGAACCGGGCCACCGACGGGAACGCCAGCGTGGCCAGCGCGTCGAGGGCGACCAGCCCCATGCCCAGCGCGAGGGTCCAGCGGACCGGCTTCAGGAGCTTGGCGAGCCGGAAGCCGGGATCGGGCGCGGCCGGGTCGAGCCCCCCGAGCAGCGGCGCGTCCGTGGCCGGCTCCAGGTTCGCGACCGCCGTGAGCAGCGCGGGCGTGGCGCTGATCCCGCCGACCATCCCGATCGTCCCGCGGGCCGGCGGGCCACCGCCCCGGCCGCCGCCGCTCTCGGCCGCGGCCGTGCGCAGGGCGCGATCGGACTCGACCACGTCGAGCTCGGCGGTCTCCGGCCACAGCTCGGGCGTGACCCCGCCCGTGGGCACCGCGACGGCCGGTGCCGCGGCGGGCAGCGGCTCCGGCGCCGTGTCGCTCTCACCACCGGTGGCCAGCAGCTCGCGGAAGAGCGCGCAGCGCCCGCGCAGCTCCTCCTCGGTGCCGACGTCGACCACCCGGCCCCCGCCGGCCTCGGAACCGTCGAGCACGGCGATCCGGTCCGCGAGCGCGAGGGTGGACCGGCGGTGGGCGACGAGGATCGTGGTGCGGGAGGCGGTGAGCTCGCGCAGCGCGTCGTGGATCGCGGACTCGGTGGCGGTGTCGACGGCCGAGGTCGCGTCGTCGAGCACCAGGACCCGGGGATCGGTGAGCAGGGCCCTGGCCAGCGCGATCCGCTGCCGCTGCCCGCCGGACAGGGTGAGCCCGCGCTCGCCGACCTCGGTGTCGTAGCCCTCGGGCAGCGCGTCGACGAACGCGGCGACCTGCGCGGCCTCCGCGGCGGCGCGGACCTGCTCGTCGGTGGCCTCGGGGCGGCCGTAGGCGATGTTGGCGCGGATGGTGTCCGAGAAGAGGAAGGCCTCCTCGAAGACGACCCCGAGCTCGCCGCGCAGCTCGTGCAGCCGCAGGTCCCGCACGTCGACACCGCCGAGGCGGACCGCGCCCGACCAGGGGTCGTAGAAGCGCGGCAGCAGCAGCGCGACCGTGGACTTGCCCGAGCCCGCGGTGCCGACGATCGCGAGCGTCTCCCCCGGCTCGGCGCGCAGCGAGATGCCGTCGAGCACCGGCTGGTCCGGGGCATAGCCGAACCGCACCCGGTCGAGCTCCACGGCGAGCGGCCCCTCGGGCAGTGCGCGCGGCGCGGCCGGGTCCTGCACGTCCGGCTCGGCGTCGATCAGGTCGTACACCCGCTCGACCCCGGCCCGGGCCAGCTGCGCGGTGACCACCAGGGACCCGACCAGCCGCGCGGGCCCGACGAGCTGGGCGACGTAGGTGGTGAAGGCGAGGAAGGTGCCGAGCGAGATCGAGCCGCGCAGGGCCATCAGCCCGCCGATGCCGATCACCGCGACCTGCCCGAGCGTGGGCAGCGCGAGCAGCACGGGATTGAGCCGCGAGGTCATCCGGGCGGCGCGCATCCGCTCGCCGAACAGCCGCCGGGCCAGCCCCTCGAGGGCACCGACCTCGCGCATCTCCTGCCCGAAGCCCTTCACCACCCGGACGCCGGTGACGGTCTCCTCCACCTGCTGCGCGACGTCCGCCGCGCGCTGCTGGGCGGACCACGTGGCCGGGAACAGCGACCGCCGGGTGCGGGTGGTGACGTACGCGGCCAGCGGCAGCATCACCAGCGACACGAGCGTGAGCAGCGGGGACAGCCACAGCATCGCGGCGACGGACGCGATCACCAGGACCACCGTGCCCGCCGAGAGCGGCACGATCGCCAGCAGCGTCTGCACGAGCTGGAGGTCCGTGATCGCGCGGGAGGCCACCTGGCCGGTGCGCAGCGCGTCCTGACGCCGCCCGTCGAGCCGCTGGACGGCGGCGAACACCTGGCGGCGCAGGTCGTGCTGCACGTCCAGGCCCATCCGGCCGGCGAGGTAGCGGCGCAGGAAGGAGGCGACGTACCGGACCACCGCCAGGCCGAGGATCGCGAGCACGATCACGAGCAGGGTGTCCGTGACCCCGCGGACCGCGTCGTCCACCGCGACCCGGGTGAGCAGCGGGCCCACCGCGTCCAGGCTCACCCCGAAGACGGACGCGACGATCGCGCCGACCGTCACCCCGCGGTGGCGCAGGCAGGCACGGGCCAGCCGGCGCATCCAGGAGGGGGCGGGAGTGGTGGAGTCGGGCACCCACCCACAGTAGGACGGGGCACCGACAGTCCTCAGGTGACGTCCCGCCGCCCGCCGGCCACCCACGCCAGGGCCACCCCGGCGGCCGCCCAGACCAGCAGCACCAGCAGCGCGCCCCAGCCGGGTGGCGGCGCGCTCACCCCGGCGAGCCCCTCGACGACGGCGGTCGAGTAGCGCCCACCCAGCTCGCGGGCGGGCAGGTCGTAGAGGGCGACGTCGCCGGCGTTGGCGGGCAGGTACGAGGTCAGCCTGGCCACCGCACCGGGCGACCGCCCGGAGTCGACACCGTCGTCGAGGCCGGAGCGCAGCGCCATCGACAGCAGGTTCTCGACGGCGAGCACGTACCCCAGCAGGACGACGATCGCGCCGACCTGGTTCGTCAGCAGTGTCCCGAGGGCCACGCCGAGCACGCCCCAGAGCGCACAGACCGCCACCCCGGTGGCCGCGACGGCGAGCAGCGAGCCCACCGACGGCAGCCGCCCACCGCCCTGGCCGAGCAGCCCGCCGACCGCGCCCACCACCGCCGCGACCAGCGCGTACCCCGCTCCGACGACCGCGGCCGACGCCGCCTTGGCCAGCAGTGTCGGGGCGCGGCCCGCGAGGAGGTAGGTGGTGGTCGCGGTGCGGTGGCGGAACTCCGCGGTCGCGAGCACGACGCCGTGCAGCCCGGCGAACACGGAGGTGAGCGCCAGCGCGTAGGCGAGCGAGGCGAGCAGGACGCCCGGCACGTCCCGGGAGACGCCGCCGATCGCGGCGCTGAACAGCCCGCCGAACAGGTTGATCATCAGCGCGACCAGGGCGGCCGGGATGAGCAGGGCCCACCAGGTCTTCACCGACAGCGTCTTGAGGGCTTCCGCACGGAGCGCGCGGACCGGCCCCGCGCGAACCGGCCCGGTGCGCGGCGCGGGCGCGGTCATCCGGCACCCCCCGTGAGCCGCAGGAACATCGCCTCGAGATCGCCCTGCCGCTCGGTCATCCCGTACACCGCGACGCCCGCGGCCAGCGCCGTGTCCCCGACGAGCACCGGATCCGCCGCGATCGCGAGCCCGCCCCCGGGCAGGTGGTCGATCTCCAGCACCCCGCGGCCGGCGAGCGCGGCCGCCAGCGCGGCCGGGTCCGCGCAGAGCACGGTCACCCCGGGCCGACCGGACAGCCCCTCGCGCGCGCCCTGGTACACGCAGGTCCCGTCCCTGATCACGACGAGCCGGTCCGCCGTCTGGGCGATCTCCGCGAGCTGGTGGCTGGAGACCAGCACGCTCTTGCCGGCGGCGGCGAACCGGCGGAGGAAGTCCCGCAGCCAGGCGATGCCCTGGGGATCGAGGCCGTTGCCCGGCTCGTCGAGCACCAGGATGCGGGGATCGCCGAGCAGGGCCGTGGCCAGCGCGAGCCGCTGCGCCATGCCGAGCGAGAAGCCGCCCGCGGGCCGGTCCGCCGCCTCGGTGAGCGCGACGAGCGCCAGCACCTCGTCCACCCGCGCGGCGTCCACACCGATCGCCGCGGCGCAGGCCCGCAGGTGCCGGCGCGCGGTGCGGGCGGGATGGAAGCCCTGCGCCTCCAGGACCGCGCCGACGACCCGCCCCGGCGCCGGCAGCGCCACGTACGGCACGCCCTCCACCAGCGCGGATCCCGCGGTGGGAGCGACGAGCCCGAGCAGCGCGCGCAGGGTGGTGGTCTTGCCCGAGCCGTTGGGCCCGAGGAAGCCGGTGACCGCGCCGGGCTCAACGGTGAACGACAGCCCGCGCACGGCCTCGACCGCCCCGAACCGCTTCACCAGGCCCGAGACCTCCAGGCGGCCCCGGCCGCCGGCGGAGCCGACCGGGCCGGCGGAGCCGTCGGGTTCGCGCGTCACGCCCGCCATCCTCGCAAGCGCTCCCCAACCGGCCCCGGCCCCGTTAGGCTGCTGTCCGATTTGTGACCTCCCTCACCGTCGAAGGAGCCCTGGATGACGCTCAGCGCCGTCACCGACATCCCCGCCCTGCTGGCCCGCTGGGTGGCCGAGCGTCCGGACTCCGAGGCGCTGCGCTTCGGGGACAGCCGCTGCACCTGGGCGCAGCTCGACGAGCGGGTGCGCCGGCTGGCGAGCGCGCTGCGGGCGGAGGGGATCGGCCGGGGCGACCGGGTCGCGGTGCTCGACCTCAACCACCCGTCCTGTCTGGAGATGACGCTGGCCTGTGCGCGGATCGGGGCCGCCAACGCCGTCGTCAACTTCCGGCTGGCGCCGCCCGAGATCGTCTACGTGATCAACGACGCCGAGGCCAGGCTGCTGCTGGTGGGCCCCGAGTTCGAGGCGGCGGCCGCGGCGCTGGCGGACAGGATCCCGGGCGTCGCGCGCACGGTCACCGCGGGCGAGTACGAGGCCTGGCTCGCCGCCCACGAGCCCGAGGAGGGCCCCGCGCAGACCGATCCCGAGGACTGCTTCGTGCAGCTCTACACCTCGGGCACGACCGGCTTCCCGAAGGGCGCGCTGCTCACCCACCGCGCGATGCTCGCCCACGCGGACAACGTCGCGCACAGCTTCGAGGTGGACACCAGCGCCGTCGTGCAGGTCGCGATGCCGCTGTTCCACGTCGGCGGCACCTCCTACGCACTGCTCGCCATCGCGCACGGTGCACGGATGGTGATGCTGCGGATGCCCGATCCGGCCGCCGTCGTGGCGCAGCTGGAGGAGGAGAAGATCACCCACACCTTCCTCGTCCCCGCGCTGATGGCCGGGATGACGCAGGTCCCGGGCGTGGCCGAGCGCGACTTCTCGGCGATCCGCACGCTGTCCTACGGCGCCTCGCCGATGCCGCTGCCGGTGATGCGGGCCTGCCTGCCGCTGTTCCCGGGCCGGATGCACCAGGTCTACGGCATGACCGAGGCCTGCGGCGTCGTGTCCGCGCTGCCGCCGTCGGACCACGACGACCCGGCCGTCGCGCACCGGCTCTTGTCCGCGGGGCTGCCGATCCACGGCGTCGAGATCGAGGTCCGGGAGCCGGGGACCGGCGAGCCCGTGCCGACCGGCGGGCCCGGCGAGATCTGGGTGCGCACCACGCAGCTCATGGCGGGCTACTGGCGGCAGCCGGACGCGACGGCCGCGGCGATCACCGCGGACGGCTGGCTGCGCTCCGGCGACGGCGGGCACCTCGACGCCGACGGCTACGTCTACGTGACGGACCGGATCAAGGACATGATCGTCAGCGGCGGGGAGAACGTGTACCCGGCGGAGATCGAGCGCGTGCTGGCCGAGTACCCGGGGATCGCCGACGTCGCCGTGATCGGGGTGCCGGACGAGCGGTGGGGCGAGGTGCCCCGCGCGATCGTCGTGGCCCCGGACGGCGTCGACGAGGCCGCGGTCCTCGCGCACTGCCGGGAACACCTCGCGTCGTTCAAGTGCCCCAAGGGGATCGACGTCGTCGCCGAGCTCCCCCGCAACCCCACCGGCAAGATCCTCAAGAAGGACCTGCGCAAGCCCTACTGGGCGGACCGGGAGAGTCGTCTGGTGTAGGCCCGCCGAACGTGACAGTCTCACTGTCATGAAGCTCTCGACGCAGCTCCCGTACTCGGACGACCCGGTGGCGGGGGCCACCCGGATCGTCGAGCTCGAGAAGGCGGGCCTGGACGTCGTGTGGGTCGCCGAGGCCTACAGCTACGACGCCGTCTCGCTGATGGGGTTCCTCGCCGCCCGCACCGAGCGGCTCGAGATCGGCTCCGGCATCCTGCCGATCTACAGCCGCACCCCGACCCTGACGGCGATGACGGCCGCGGGCCTCGACGCCCTGTCCGGCGGCCGCGCGCTGCTGGGCCTGGGCACCTCCGGACCGCAGGTGATCGAGGGCTTCCACGGCGTGCCCTTCGACAAGCCGGTCACCCGCACCCGCGAGGTGATCGAGATCTGCCGGCAGGTCTGGCGCCGGGAGAAGATCGACCACCACGGCCTCTACGACATCCCGCTCTCCGGCGGCACCGGCCTGGGCAAGCCGCTGAAGCTGATCAACCACCCGCTGCGCGAGCGCATCCCGATCTGGGTCGCCGCGCTCGGGGACAGGAACGTCGAGATGACCGCCGAGCTCGCCGAGGGCTGGCTGCCCCACGTCGTCGTCCCGGAGCGGATGGAGCAGGCGTTCGGGGACACGCTGCGCGCCGGCGCCGCCAAGCGCGATCCCGCGCTCGGCCCGCTACAGATGACCGGCGGCGGCTTCCTCGCCCTCGAGGAGGAGATGTGGGAGCCCGCGCGGCAGGCCGCTCGCGGCATGTACGCGCTGTACGTCGGCGGGATGGGCGCGCGCGGGAAGAACTTCTACAACACCGTGATGCAGCGCCAGGGCTGGGGCGACGCGGCGAAGCTCGTCCAGGACCTGTACCTCGACGGCAAGCCCCAGGAGGCGGCCGCCGCGCTGCCGGACGAGTTCATCGACCAGGCGACGCTCATCGGGCCGCCCTCGTTCGTCAAGGAGCGGATCGCCGCGCTGCACGAGGCCGGCATCACCCATCTGCAGGTCAACGCCGTCACCAACGACGCACCGAAGATCCTCGGACAGGTTCGGGAGTGGCTCCCGTGACACCTCGGTAGAGGGGGTGGGTCACGGCGCGTATCGGGGCCGTTCCACAATGCTCAGGCGAGAGTCCTCGACCGCTCCGGGAGCTGCGTGGTGCCCGAACTGCCCGTGCGCACGTCCGACGAACCGATGGAACCGGAGCACTACCGGTACATCGCGACGCATGCGTGGTGGATGGGCACCTTCCTGCAGCCGGAGCCGGACGCCCCCTGCCACGTGCACTTCTCCGAGCACCTGCTGCAGCAGTGGACGCCGGCGCGGCAGGACTCGGACTGGCTGCTGGACCGGGTCCTCACCGGGCGGGTGACCTGGCTCGCCGGCTCGGGGGCGGACGCGGAGGAGGCGGGCTTCGACCTCCGGGACGCCTGGCCCACCGGCCGGTTCCGCGCCCCCTACGGCGACTTCTACGCCGAGCTCAACGAGTGCGAGCCCCGGCGACCCTCCGGCGCCTGGGCCACCCCGACGCCGGAGTTCCTGGCCCTGCTCCCCCGCGATCCCGTGGCCCTGCTCGCCAGGCTGCGCGAGGACTCCCCCGAGGGCCGCAGCTACAGCGGGCCCTTCCGCAGCGCCGTCGACGCGCTGCGCAGCTGCTCGGTCCCCGCGGACCTGCGCGCCCCGCTGTTCGCCGCGCTGCTGGAGCTGCCGGCGGTCACGCTCGTCGACGAGGTCAAGGATCTGGACGGCAACCTCTGCCTCGCCCTGGTCCACGACGTCGGCGCGACCCGCACGGAGCTCCTCGTGGACCCGGTCGACGGCCAGTACGCCGGGGAGCGCGACACCCTGCGCCGGGCGTCGACCTGTGGGCTGACCGAGGGCACCGTCATCGCGGAGACCTCGGTGCGCACGGCGGTGGTCCCGGCGATCGGCGCCCTCCCGGTGTTCTGACCGATCCGTTTTCCGGAGCCCGGAGAGGGCATCCCCCGGGAGTGGCGAGCCGGACAGTGACGCCGGTCCTGGCGCGGTACCGGCGCCGCCACCGGGAGGACTACCCTTTGGGGGCGGTCATCGGCGACTCACAGAGCTGAAAAGCGATCCAAGGCGGTTGAGAGCGTGTCCACCAGCAGTACGTCCAGCCATACGAGCGAGTTCGGGGCCAACGACTTCGGCCCGAACGAGTGGCTCGTCGAGGAGATGTACCAGCGGTTCCTCGAAGATCCGGCCGGGGTCGACCCGGCCTGGCACGACTTCTTCGCCGACTACAAGCCGGGAGGCTCGCTCTCCGGAGCCGCGCCCGCCGAGGACAGCCCGACCGCACGGGCCGCCGCCGAGGAGGGGTCCTCCCGCAACGGCGCGACCGCCGCCCCGACCGCCGCACCCACCACCCCCGAGAAGACCGACGCCGGAAAGCAGACCGTGGCCCCCGCCAGCACCACCACTGCCCCCGCCGCCCCCGCCACGAACGGCAACGGGAGCGCCCCCGCCGCCCGTCCGCAGGCCAAGCCGGCCGCCGGCAGCGCCTCCAAGGCCGCGCCGCAGCCCGCCCCCGCCAGCCAGGACACGGTCACCCCGATCCGCGGCGCGGCCAACGCGGTCGTCAAGAACATGAACGCCTCGCTCGCCGTGCCCACGGCCACGAGCGTGCGCGCGGTGCCGGCGAAGCTGCTCGCCGACAACCGGATCGTCATCAACAACCAGCTCAAGCGCACCCGCGGCGGCAAGATCTCCTTCACCCACCTGATCGGCTTCGCCGTGGTGAAGGCGCTCGCGGACTTCCCGACGATGAACCGGTACTTCGCCGAGGCGGACGGCAAGCCCACCGTCGTGCAGCCGGAGCACGTCAACCTCGGCCTCGCGATCGACCTGCCCGGCAAGAACGGGCAGCGCTCGCTCGTCGTCGTGTCCATCAAGGGCTGCGAGAACATGTCGTTCGCGCAGTTCTGGTCCGCCTACGAGGGCATGGTCCACAAGGCCCGGGGCGGCAACCTCCAGGCGGAGGACTTCCAGGGCACCACGATCTCGCTGACCAACCCGGGCACGCTCGGCACCAACCACTCGGTGCCGCGGCTGATGCAGGGCCAGGGCACGATCGTCGGCGTCGGCGCGATGGAGTACCCGGCCGAGTTCCAGGGCGCGTCGGAGGAGCGGCTGGCGCAGATCGGCGTCAGCAAGATCATCACGCTGACCTCGACGTACGACCACCGGATCATCCAGGGCGCCGAGTCCGGCGACTTCCTGCGCCGGGTGCACCGCCTGCTCCTGGGCGACGACGGCTTCTACGACGAGATCTTCACCTCGCTCCGGGTGCCGTACGAGCCGGTCCGCTGGGTGCAGGACTTCCCCGAGGGCGAGGTCGACAAGACCGCGCGGATCCTCGAGCTGATCGAGTCCTACCGCACCCGCGGCCACCTGATGGCCGACACGGACCCGCTGAACTACCGCCAGCGCCGACACCCGGACCTCGACGTGCTCTCCCACGGGCTCACGCTGTGGGACCTGGACCGCGAGTTCGCCGTCGGTGGCTTCGGCGGGCAGCACCACATGAAGCTCCGCGACGTGCTGGGCCTGCTGCGGGACTCCTACTGCCGCACCGTCGGCACGGAGTACATGCACATCGCCGACCCGGAGCAGCGCGCCTGGCTGCAGGAGCGCATCGAGGTCTCGCACCAGAAGCCGAGCGTCGTCGAGCAGAAGTACATCCTGTCGAAGCTCAACGCCGCGGAGGCGTTCGAGACCTTCCTGCAGACGAAGTACGTCGGCCAGAAGCGCTTCTCGCTCGAGGGCGGCGAGACCGTCATCCCGCTGCTCGACGCCGTGCTCGACAAGGCAGCCGAGAACGAGCTCGACGAGGTCGTCATCGGCATGCCGCACCGCGGCCGGCTGAACGTGCTGGCCAACATCGTCGGCAAGCCGATCTCCCAGATCTTCCGCGAGTTCGAGGGCAACCTCGACCCGGGCCAGGCCCACGGCTCCGGCGACGTGAAGTACCACCTGGGCGCCGAGGGCAAGTACTTCCGGATGTTCGGCGACGGCGAGACCGTCGTGTCGCTGGCCTCGAACCCCTCGCACCTGGAGGCGGTGGACCCGGTGCTCGAGGGCATCGTCCGCGCCAAGCAGGACATCCTCGACAAGGGCGACGGCGGCTTCACCGTCCTGCCACTGATGATGCACGGCGACGCGGCGTTCGCGGGCCAGGGTGTCGTCGCGGAGACCCTGAACCTCGCGCTGCTGCGCGGGTACCGCACCGGCGGCACCGTGCACGTCGTCGTCAACAACCAGGTCGGGTTCACCACCGCCCCGGAGCACTCCCGCAGCTCGCAGTACTCCACGGACGTCGCGAAGATGATCGGCGCCCCGGTCTTCCACGTGAACGGCGACGACCCGGAGGCCTGCGTCTGGGTGGCCAAGCTGGCCGTCGAGTACCGGCAGCGCTGGAACAACGACGTCGTGATCGACATGATCTGCTACCGCCGCCGCGGCCACAACGAGGGCGACGACCCCTCGATGACGCAGCCGGCCATGTACGACGTGATCGACGCGAAGCGCTCGGTGCGCAAGATCTACACCGAGTCGCTGATCGGCCGCGGCGACATCACGATGGAGGAGGCCGAGCACGCGCTCAAGGACTTCTCCAACCAGCTCGAGCACGTGTTCAACGAGGTCCGGGAGCTGGAGCGCACGCCCCCGGCCATCTCGCTGTCCGTCGAGACCGAGCAGCTGGTGCCGACCGACCTCGACACGTCGGTCCCGCTGGAGGTCGTGCACCACATCGGCGACGCGCACGTCAACCTGCCCGAGGGCTTCACCCCGCACCAGCGCGTGAAGCCGGTGCTGGTCAAGCGGGAGAAGATGTCCCGGGAGGGCGACATCGACTGGGCCTTCGGCGAGCTGCTCGCCTTCGGTTCGCTGGCGATGGACGGCAAGCTCGTCCGGCTCTCGGGCCAGGACTCGCGGCGCGGCACGTTCGTGCAGCGGCACTCGGTGCTGATCGACCGCAAGACGGGCGAGGAGTACACCCCGCTGCGGAACCTCTCGGAGAACCAGGGCCGCTTCCTGCCCTACGACTCCGCGCTGTCGGAGTTCGCCGCGCTCGGCTTCGAGTACGGCTACTCGGTGGCCAACCCGGACGCGCTGGTCCTGTGGGAGGCGCAGTTCGGCGACTTCGTCAACGGTGCCCAGTCGATCATCGACGAGTTCATCTCGTCCGGTGAGGCCAAGTGGGGCCAGTTCTCCGACGTCGTGCTCCTGCTGCCCCACGGCCTCGAGGGCCAGGGCCCGGACCACAGCTCCGGCCGCATCGAGCGGTTCCTGCAGCTGTGCGCCGAGGGCTCGATGACCGTCGCGCTCCCGTCCGAGCCCGCGAACTACTTCCACCTGCTGCGCCGGCACGCCCTCGACGGCGTCCGCCGCCCGCTGGTCGTCTTCACCCCGAAGTCGATGCTGCGCAACAAGGCGGTCGTGTCGCCGGTCTCGGACTTCACCGGCGGCCGCTTCCGCCCGGTGATCGACGACCCGGAGTTCCGCACCGCGGACGGGCCGGCCGCCGGCGTCAAGAAGGTCCTGCTGTGCAGCGGCAAGATCTTCTGGGAGCTGCACCAGCAGCGCCAGAAGGAGAACATCACCGACACGGCGATCGTCCGCATCGAGCAGCTGTACCCGGTGCCGGACCGCCAGCTCGCATCCGTCCTGGAGCGCTACCCCAACGCGGAGGACATCCGCTGGGTCCAGGAGGAGCCGGCCAACCAGGGCCCGTGGCCGCACATCGGCCTCGAGCTCCCGGAGAAGCTGCCGCGGGTCGCGGGCCTCAAGCGGGTCAGCCGCCGCCGCATGGCCGCCCCGGCCCCCGGCTCGTCGAAGGTCCACGAGGTCGAGCAGCGCGAGCTGATCGCCAAGGCCTTCTCGTAAGCGGATGTACGCGACCGACCGCGGGATCGAGGAGCTCGAGTCCCGCCGCGAGGGCGAGGCGCTCAGCGTGGAATGGCTGACCGCCCGCCTCCGCACCTTCGTGGACGACCACCCCGTATACGAAGACGCCGTAGACCGCCTTGCGACCTACCTGGCGCGCGACGAGGACGAGGACTGACCCGGGCCCGGCCGGCGGCCGGGCCCGGGCCGGTCCCCCGGTCGGGGCGGGGTCCTCACCTCGGGGATCGCCCGAGGTCCCGGGCTGACGTCACGTCATGAAGGACAGGGCCTCCTCCCACGGGAAGCGGGCGGCGAGCTGGTACACCCCGGCGAATAGCACCAGCCAGCACACCCAGCGGAGGATGCGGACAAGCCGGTCCGCAGCGTCGTTGCCGGTTCCGGCCAGGGCCGGCTGCACCAGCGCGATCATGCCCAGGGCCACCTGCGCCCATCCGGTGCCGGCGCCGCCGGCCGCGCGCGCTGCCGCCGCTCTCCCCCGATCGGATGGCTGGCCTTCGCCTGCGGCCCCCCGTAGCCTCATGGACGGTTCCTCCTCCGACGAGTCCGACTTCGTGTATGGGGCGGATACCTGACCGAACGGGGTCCCGTCGCATGGGGCCCCGTTCTCTCTTTCGGGTTCCCCGGCGTCCGGCCGCCCCGCTCTGGCGTCTCGCGGGTCACCCATCCCCGGTCACCATGTTCGGTTGCGCTCGTGCCATCGCATCCCGCTCACTCCCTCTCGCACCGAGTAGCTTGCACGCTGAGACTACATAAAGTAACAATCGTAGTGAAGGTCCAAAGTGAATTTTTCACATTGCTGCGTATGGTCATCGATCGGTGACCTACGGCGATGAGCTGCGGGAACGCGATCGACCACGGCCCGCCTGCCCACGACGTCCCGCGGCCACCCGGCGCCCGCTACTCCGCTCCTCAATCCTGCGGAGCGTAGCCGGATCATGACTCTGGGCATCAGAGTGAGTGACCGCTATGCTTGCTGCATCGTGCAAGTTTCAGATGCACCGGACGTGAAGCCAGAGCGATGACCTCGAACACACCTGCCCAGGCCGGACGCCTCCATCAGGAGCTGCGTCAGATGCGGGCGATCCTTGGCCTGACCCAGGACGAGGTGGCGCGCACCCAGGAGTGGTCGGCGGCCAAGGTCCATCGGATCGAGAAAGGCATCTCGCCCATCACGAAGAACGACCTCGCGGCGCTGCTGAGGAGCTACGGGGTCACGGATCCGCTGCGGGTCGACGAGCTCCAGAGACTGGCCCAGGCGGCGCGGCGGCAACGCCAGAAGCTGCCCTACTCGACCTACGGCGACGTGCTGACCCTCGAGGCCCGCCGGTTCTTCGCCTACGAGCAGAACGCGGACCGGATCTCCGAGGTGGCGATGCTCGTGCTGCCGGGTCTCCTGCAGACGCCCGCCTACACGCGCGCGCTGCTCAGCGGCGGGCACGGCACAGACAGCACCCGGTTCACGCGCCTCGCCGAGATCCGTGCGGACCGCCAGCAGCGCATAACGGCCGCGGACGGCGGACCCCGGCTGCACTTCTACCTCGACGAGGCTGTCCTGACCCGGGCGATCGGCGGCCCCTCGACGATGCTCGAGCAGCTCGACCACCTCGGCGAGCTCAGCCGGCGGCCGACCGTCACGGTGCGGATCATCCCGCTCGCGCTGGGGGCGAACCCGGGACTGCGCGGTTCGTTCGTGCTCCTCGAGTTCCTCGCCGAGGGGGCGCCGGCCGTCGTGTACCTGGAGGACCGGCGGGGGGACAGCGTCGAGGACGCCCCGGAGGTCACGGACGGTTTCCGCGACGTGCTGGCCGAGCTGGCGCGCGACGCCGCGCCCGCCGACCGCACCGCGGCGGCGCTCGACGCCGCCCGGGCTGTCCTGCGGGCGGGCGCCGCTCCCCAGGAAAGATGAACGGGCACCACACCACTCATTCGGCGCAGAGTACGGAGCGTAGTCAGCTCGTACCATCGGCGTGAGTCGAGAAGGGGGCGGCCCGCAGGTCGTGGGGCGTCAGCGGGGGAGTGGACGCAGTGCCTGATGGGATAGCACCGGAGACCTGGCGCAAGAGCAGTCACAGCAACTACCAGGGCTGCGTCGAGGTACGTTTCCTCGCCGGAGGGGTCGAGGTCCGCAACTCGCGCGACCCTCACGGTCCGGTCCTGAGGTTCACCCCATTCGAGTGGGACGTGTTCCTCGCCGGTGCCCGGGGGGACGAGTTCGACCTCCCCCGGCAGCGCGCGAGCTAGAGGGTCCGGTGATTCGCCGGACGCTCCCTATCGGCGGAAGCCGAAGCGGCGTCTCGTGATGAGCTGCATGAGGGACTCGTAGGTCGTGCCCAGGTCGCGGTCGTACTGGTCGAGTTTCGCCGGGTCCGCCTCCGGGTCCGGCTTGGGGGCGGAGCGGATCCGCATCCACGGCTCGGACCACATCGCCTCGAGGACCGACTCCCAGTGCAGGTCCACGGCGAAGCGGGTCAGGGCGGTGCGTTCGCCGACCCGGCGCATGCGGTCGTCGAGGCGGGCCAGGCTGTGCTCCAGCTTGGCGGCCTCGATCTCGTCCTTGTCCCGCAACGCCTCCACCGCCGCGCTGATCTCCGACGTGACGGTCTTGTAGGCCTCGGCGGCGCTGCGCTGCTCACTCATCGGGCGTCACCCGGCACGAGCACGACCTCGGGGCGCGAGTGCTGGGCGCGGTCGAAGAACAGGCCGCGGCCGGGGCGCGGGGACCAGGTCGTCGAGGTCAGGGAGGCGAAGGGGGCCAGCTCGGCTCCCTGGACGTCGAGCCCGATCCAGGCCCCGACGTCGTCGACGCTCGCGGACATCGACAGCAGCTGCTTGAGCCGGGTCGCCGACCGCCACCACCCGACGACGTGCACCCCCACCTCGGGCCCGAAGCGCAGCACCGTGCGGAAGGCCTCGGTGCCGGCGCGCTCGAGCAGCGGATCGGCGGCGTCCGCGCCCAGGACCAGCAGGAACACGGGGCTGCGGTCACTTCCGGCGGCCCGTTCGCGGACGGTCGCGGCGAGCTCCTCGACGCGGGCGCGGAAGTCGGCGAGGGCGACGGTCTCGACCTCCCCGAGCACCTGCTCGATCCCCGCCGGATCACCGACGAGCGGGGCCAGCAGGAACCGGGCGCCCGAAGGTGCGGTGCGCGCCAGGCCGGCCGCGGCGCCGCCCATCACCCGCAGCGCGTCCCGGGAACCGGAGCCGAAGACCGCGACGTTGCGGCCCGGCGCGTCCGGCAGGCGGACGGCCGCGGGGCTGCCCTCCATGTCGATCACCTGGCCGACCACGGCGAGGGGCTCGCCCGCCGGCAGGTCCGCGACCAGCGCGCCGAGCGCCGGGGAGCTCGCCCCGTCGAACACCCGCGGCGACTCCGCCCCGAACTGCTCGTGCGCCCGCACCTGCACCTCGTGGACCACGTCCTTCGACGCGTCCGGGATCCGCGCGATCTCGTTGCCGTGCTTCACCCCGGACTCGTGGTTGACGATCGCGTGCCACTTCGGCAGCGTCTGCGCCGCCTCGTTGAGGGTGGCGAGCACCCGGCGGGCCCGGGGCAGCGCGATCCGCAGGACGAACTGCTCGAAGATCGCCGGCCGTCCCCAGAAGGCCTCGATCCCCGACACGTCCTGGCTCGCGAAGACCAGGTGGATGCCCTGGGAGCGGCCGCGCCGGGCGACGTCCTCCAGCAGGTTGGTGGCCCGCTTGGCCAGGGCGTCGTTCTCGGCGAAGAGGAACTGGAACTCGTCGACGATCGCGACGATCCGCGGCCAGTGCCCCTCCGGGTCCGCCCTGCGCAGCTCCTCGAGCTTGGTGACCTCCTGCTGCTTCGCGACGTCCGCCCGGCGGCGCATCTCGTCCGCGAGGAACTGCAGCAGCGCCAGCCCGAACTCGCGGTCGGTGTTGACGTTGATGCCGATCAGCTGCGCGTGCGGCAGCCAGGTCTTGTCCTGCTGGCCGGGCGCGAACTGGGCGAAGGACACGCCCTCCTTGAAGTCGAGGAGGTAGAACTGCAGCTCGGAGGGGCTGTAGCGGGCGGCGAGCGAGGTGATCATGCCGATCAGCAGGTTGGTCTTGCCCGAGCCGGAGGGGCCGCCGATCAGGGCGTGCGGCGAGGCGTCGTCGAGACGCAGCTCCACGGCGCTGCCGTCGTCGTCGCCGATGTCGGTCTGCAGGCCGGCCGCCGAGTTACCCGTCATCCAGCCGTCCCGGGGCAGGAACTCCGCGAGCCCGCGGACCCGGGAGCGCCAGCCCTCGTGCGCCCGGACGATCGTGTCGCAGGCCCCCGTGACCTCGCCGCGGCCGGGCAGCGGATCGGGGGTGACGGCGATGTGCTCGCCCGTCATCGAGCAGCGCACCCCGTCCGCGGTGAACCGGACCGACTCGACCGGGGCCGCCACGGTGACCGGCAGGTCGAGGAGCACGAGCTGGATCCCCGCCGTCAGGCCGCTGCGGGCGATCCGCTGCAGGCGGCGCTGCTGCTCCTCGGGCAGGGGCGCCCGGTTCCCGGCCAGGACGACGACCTGCCACGGCTCGCTGCGCTTGCCCGTGCGTTCCGTGTAGTCCCGCAGCGACGTGTCGCCCTCGGACAGGACCCGGCTGTGCACTCGGTGGACCCGCTCGGCGAGCTGGTCGAGCAGGCCGTCGAGGTCGTTGGGGTCGTGGGCGGTGACGAGCCCGGTACGGCTGAGCGGGTGCAGGCCGGGGAACAGGGTGTACTGGCTGCCGTCCCACACGTCGACGCGCAGCACGCCGGGCCGGAACGCCGAGAACAGCCGCAGGAGCAGCAGCTCCACCAGCTCCTCGGCGCGGGCGCGGGTCCGCGGCCGGGAGTCGACGCGCAGGTGGGACTCCTCGAGCAGCGGCACCGCGACCGGGAACGACGGCCCGGGCGCGAGCCGGCCGCTGCCGATCCGCCAGAGCGTCGGGAAGTCCTTGATGCCGTCCAGGGCGGGATCACCCGTCTCGGACTGCGCGGCCGCGCCGGGGAACGGGACCTGGCCCAGCCAGGCCGTCCCCTCGGCGCCGGCGGCGCCGGGGGCGTGGGCGGCCACGAGATCGGCGAGCCGGGCCGGGCCGCTGCGCGCCCACGTCCCGAGCGCGGTGGACCGGTCGTTCTCCGACGCGCGGACCACGCCCCGCAGCGCAGGCGCGGCGAACGAGCCCGCCAGCCCGCGGTCGGCGCGGGCGGCCTCGAGCCCGTCGCGGCGCAGCCAGAGGGCGAACATGGACAGGGCCTGGCGGCGCACCGCGTCCTCGCGGAGGCGGTCGGCGGCGCCGAGCGCCCGGCCGGCGGCCGCGTGGAACTCGGCGAACGCCTCCTCGACGCGCTCCCGGTGCTTGCGCCCCGCCACCGTCAGCACCCCGTCCCGGAGCGACCCACTAGAGCCGGGCCCCGAGGTCGGCGACCAGCTCCGCGGCCGCGTTCAGGGTCGTCACCAGCACGTCGACCTCCTCCCGGGCCTTGCCGAGCTCCACCACCGGCAGGGTCTCACCGGAGCGCTCGGCCAGCTCGGTCAAGGCACCGACGGCCTCGCCGAGCTGCTCGGCCGCCGCCGCGGCGTGTCCGCGGGCCTCGGCCGCCAGCCCGGCGACCGCGTCGAGCGCCGCGCGCAGCTCCCCGATGCTCACTGTGCTCTCTCGTCGGCTCTCGCTACAGCCGCGCCGAGACGCCCTCGGCCGCCTCGATGGCGGCGTTGACCGCCTGCTGCACGTCGCCGATCTTGCTCGCCGCGTCGGCGAAGTAGGCGTTGGCCTGGTCCACGTCGCTCTGGCTGCTGCCCTCGGTGACCGACGCGAGCGCGGCCTGGGCCTGCTCGATGCAGTCCTGCGCCTGCTGGAGCGCACCCAGGCTCTCGGAGGCCTTGTCGGTGGCCTGGCCGATCCCGGACCGGACCTCTTCGATGCTCGCCACGGCTGCTCGGACCTCTTTCGTCTCACTCGCGGGGATTCGGGCGAGGGCCGCCCGGCCGGAATCTATCGTCCGCTCGCGTGCGCGTTCGTGCACCCCGGGTTACGCCACACCCTGCAGGACGGATCGGACATCCCTACCGTTTCCGGGACAGAGCTGTCACCTCAGCGGGGAGGGAACGTGGCGACGACGCTCGAGCAGCCGCCGGTCGGGTTCGGGGCGAAGATCCGGCAGGTCGGTCCCGGCCTGCTGGCCGCGGCGACCGGTGTCGGCGCCGGTGATCTGGTCGCGACGATGATCGCCGGGGCCCGGTTCGGGACCGTCCTGCTGTGGGCGGCGCTGCTGGGCACGGTGCTCAAGCTCGCGCTCGGTGAGGGCGTGGGCCGCTGGCACCTCGCCTCCGGCACCACGCTGCTCGACGGCTGGCGGCGGCTCGGGCGGTGGGCCACCGGCTTCTTCGGCGTGTACATCGTGATCTGGGGCTTCGTCTACGGGGCCACGGCGATGTCCGCGGTCGGCCTGCCGCTCAACGCCCTGTTCGGCGGGCTGTCGGTGCGGTACTGGGCGATGATCGCCGGCGTGGTGGGGCTGGCGCTCGTCTGGACCCAGCGGTACGCCTTCTTCGAGAAGTTCATGACGGTGCTGGTGCTGATCAAGTTCTGCACCGTGGTCGCCGTGGCGGTGCTCGTCGCCCCGGACCTGGGGAACCTCGCGTCCGGGCTGGTGCCGCGGCTGCCCGCCGGATCCACGATCTACGTCCTCGGGCTGGTCGGCGGGGTCGGCGGCACGATCACGATGGCCGCCTACGGCTACTGGATGTTCGCGAAGGGCTGGAGGGGCACCGGCTGGCTGTCGATGATGCGGCTCGACAACGCCGTCGGCTACGTCATGACGGGCATCTTCGTGGTCGCCATGCTGATCGTCGGCTCCACGATCCTGTTCGGGCAGAACCTCACCGAGTCCGACAGCGGGCTCCTGGTCCTGGGCGCCGCGCTCGACGAGCGGTACGGCGGCTGGGCCCGGATCCTGTTCCTCGTCGGCTTCCTGGCCGTGACGTCGACGTCGCTGCTCGGGGTGTGGAACGGCGTCAGCCTGATGTTCACCGACTGGACGCGGACGGTCCGGCTCCCGCACGGCAGTGCAGCCGAGGGCGGGGAGGCCATGAGCCGCTTCGCCTCCGGGGAGGCCGAGCGCTCCCCCGCCTTCCGCGGCTACCTGCTCTGGCTGACGCTCCCGCCGATGGGGCTGCTGTTCATCGACCGGCCCTTCGGGCTCACGCTGGTCTACGGCGTGCTCGGCTCGGTGTTCATGCCGTTCCTGGCGATCACGCTGATGCTGCTGCTCAACTCCCGCCGGGTCGAGGGACCCGGGCGGTCGGGCCGGCTGTCGAACCTGCTGCTCGGCGCGGCCTCCGCCCTGTTCCTCGCGTTGCTGGTGACG
The DNA here is from genome assembly GCF_039531635.1 of Pseudonocardia ailaonensis. Taxonomy (NCBI): domain Bacteria; kingdom Bacillati; phylum Actinomycetota; class Actinomycetes; order Pseudonocardiales; family Pseudonocardiaceae; genus Pseudonocardia; species Pseudonocardia ailaonensis. Next base: position 124,609 of record NZ_BAAAQK010000028.1, read on the forward strand.
GACGTCGTCAACCGTCTCTAGAGCATGCCCAGGAGCATGACGGTCATCGCGGACGCCATGACCAGATGCGCGACGGCGGCGGCGCCGGGGGCGCGGAGCACGGCCAGCCGGGCTCCCTCCGCGGGTCCGGGGGCGCAGCCGCAGTCGACGGCCGGGGCTGTGCTGACAGCCGCGGCGGTGCTGACAGCAGCGGCGGTGGCGACGGCCGGGGCGGTGGCGACGGCCGGGGCGGACCCGCGGGCGGTACGAGCCCCGGCGGAATCGGGTCCGCCGGCAGTGCCGGGAACGGCACCCGGGCCGGCCACGACGCCCACCGCGGCGGGCGGTCCGAGCACCCCGCCGGACGAGGCCGCCGCGGCGGACGTCGCGCGGCGGGCGGCCAGGTAGCGGTCCCCGCAGCGCATCACGTGCCACGCGAAGTAGCCGGCGAGCAGGATCGCGGCGAGCGAGCTCCAGGCCGAACCGCTCATGTGGTGCCCGCCCGCGGCCGGCGCGGTGACGAGCATGACCAGCATCGCGATCCCGCAGGCCAGGTGGTGCCCGGCGTCGTCGACGGCGAGCCCCCGGCGCAGCGCGACCACGGCGAACCACGCCGCGCTCACCGCGAACACGGCCGTCCACACCGGAGTGGGCACCGGGTCCAGCGCCGGGGAGAACATCGCCGCCATGCCGAACCCCATCGCGGCGTGCGCGGCCTCACCGGCGACCGGGCGCCCGTCGCGGCGGGCGGTCGCCAGTCGGACGAGGTGCAGCAGCCCCAGCCCGAGGGACACGGCGGCGAGGACGGCGGAGAACAGGGTGGTCGACGACAGGGCCATGACAGGTCGACTCCCTCACCCCGGGCGGACTCATCGGTCGGGAAGGAGAGTAGGCAGCGCGTCACCACCGACGCCATACCGTGCCCGGGTACCCACCCCGGGTGACAACCGGTCGGGGAGCACCCGCGGGACGGTCCGGACATTCACTCCGGTCTGCGCCGATCGCCGTCGCCCGAGGTCCATCCGGACGAATGTCCGAACACCCTCCGTGTGCGACGAATCACCCCGCGCGCAACCGACCCGCGTCGCGCCGCCGCCCACCCGGCGCCGTCGCCGTCCCAACCCCAGCGCCGAGATGAACCTCAGGGCGATTTCGGGGGTCCCGGAATCGCCCTGAGGTTCATCTCGGCCGGGTCAGACGGTGCGGATCGTCGCCATCATGGCCATGTCCTCGTGCTCCAGGTTGTGGCAGTGCAGGACGTAGCGGCCGCGGTAGCCGGTGAACCGCACGGCGACGTCGACGATCTCGCCGGGGCGGACGTCGACCGTGTCCTTCCAGCCCGCGTCGAACGGCCCGGGGCCGCGGCCGTCCCGGGACAGCACCTGGAAGTGGTCGAGGTGCAGGTGGACGGGATGATGGACGTCGCTGCGGAAGCGCCAGGTCTCGGTCCGGCCGAGCGGCACGTCCGCCTGGGAGACGTCCGGGTCGAAGGTGCGGTCGTTGATGGTCCAGCCGGAGTGGTCGCCGGCCTGCCCGCGGCGGAACACGAACTCCCGGCGCACCGGGCCGGGGACCAGCGGCTCGATCGTGGAGAGGCGGGCGGGGACCGCGGAGTCGTCCCGCGCCGCGCGGACGACCCGGAACTGCAGGACCTCCCGGGCGGAGGTGGAGCTCGCGGAACCGACCATCGGCGCCGAGGTGGAGCTCGCGGAACCGACCATCGGTGCCGAGGTGGAGCTGAGCGCGTTCACCATCGTCACCGCTGTCCCCACCGGCACCCTCCCGAGATCCACGACCACGTCGAGCCGCTCCCCCGGCGCCAGGTCCACCCTCGAGAGCTCGACCGGGGCGGCGAGCAGCCCGCCGTCCGAGCCGATCTGGGTGATCGGCAGGTCCGGCGCGCCCGGGACCTGCAACGACAGCGAGAGCCGGCGGGCGTTGGAGGCGTTGAGGATGCGCAGCCGGTGGCGTGCGGCGTCGACCTCGACGAACGGCGCGGGTGCCCCGTTGACCAGGATCTGGTCGCCGAGCACCCCCTCCATCCACTCGCTCTGCACCCCGGGGACGCGGGTCAGCGTGCGATCGAGCGACGGGTAGGCGAACTGCCCGTCGGCGTCGAACGAGCGGTCCACGATCAGCAGCGGGATCTCGCGGTCCCCGCGCGGCAGCGGCAGCGCGTCCTCCTCGTCGTCCCGCACGACGAACAGGCCGGCGAGGCCGCGGTAGACCGCGGGACCGGTGAAGTCCATGCGGTGGTCGTGGTACCAGAGCAGCGCGGCGCGCTGGTCGAGCGGATAGCGGTGGTCGCGGGTGCCGAGCGCGAGATCGCCGGGCATGTGCTGGTGGGGCGCGGCCTGCCCGGCGGGGACGAGCAGGTCGAGGGGCCACCCGTCGTGCTCGGGGGCGGTGTGCCCGCCGTGCAGGTGCGCGACCGTCGGCACGGGCAGCGCGTTCGTGTGCCGGACGACGACCGGCCGGCCCCGCCGGGTCTCGAAGGTCGGGCCGGGGAAGGTGCCGTCGTAGCCCCAGATCGTGGTGCGGGCGCCGGGCAGGATCTCGACGTCCGCGGCGCGCTGGGTGACCTCGTAGAGGTCGGCGCCGTCGAGGGTGCCGGTGGGACGGGCGACGGCCGGGCGCGGCAGCGGCACCGTGTACGGCTCGGGGAGCGGACGGGTGCTGGGCAGGGTGTCGCCGGTCTGGCCGGGTGGGGTGTCGATGCCGAACACCCCGCAGCCGGCGAGGGCGACGGACCCGACACCCACAGCCCCGAGCGCGCCGAGGAACCCCCGGCGGGAGAGCGCGACCCGCGCCGGACCACGCCCCGACTCGCGCGGAGCCACGGCCCGACTCGCGGAGCGGCGGGTCATCGCGGGCTCCGGGGGTCCGCCGAGCCGATCGGGGCCGACGGCGGAGGCGGCGAGGTGAGCGGCGGCGCCGAGGGCGAGGACATCGGGCGGCGCGAGGTGCGGGCGCGGCGGGCGGACGGGGTCCACACCCACCCCGCGAGCAGGATCGAGCTCGTGACGATCAGGACGCCCAGCGGCACGTGGTACTGCAGCTCGCGGGCGTAGCCGACGCCGATCTGCAGGCCCTCGGCGAGGAAGAGGACCACGATCACCGGCAACACCCACAGCCGCCCGCGACCGCCGAGGACGTAGGCGAGCGCGGCGGCGATGAGCAGCAGCCCGAAGGCGGCGAGGGACGAGCCGACGGCGCCGTGCACCGCGATGGCGTCCACGTCGCCGGTCAGGAACAGGCCGGCGAGCAGCGGCTGGCAGGCGACGGCGAGCACGTGCACCGTCAGCAGGACCCGGAGGGTCCACAGGCTGGCGCGCGGCCCCGGAGAAGGCGTTTCCACAGCTCAGGACGCTAGGGATCCGCCTGCTCCGGAGGATCCGGGCAGAACCCCGAGCCGACCCCGGAAGGCCGGCTCAGGGAACCCCGGGACGTGCGGTCACACGGGTCAGGCGAGACCGTTCTGGCTGAGCCAGTTTTTCGCGACGGTGTCCAGGTTGGGCTTGTCCGGCGCGTTGGCGGTGCGGTTGAGGGTGACCAGGCCCTCGGTCGTCAGCTTGGCCTGCACGGCGTTGAGGATCTGCTTGACCTGGTCGGTCGCCTTCTTGGCGTTGATCAGCGGCACGACGTTCTGCGCGGCGAAGTTGTTCTTCGGGTCCGCGAGGACGACGAACTTGTTGTCCTCGATGCTCGGGTCCGTGGTGAACAGGTCCGCGGCCTGGACGGTGTTGTCCTTGAGCCCCTTGACCGTGACCGGGCCGCCGGTGTCGAGGGCGCTGTAGGACTTGAACGTCACGCCGTAGGTCTTCTGGATGCCGGGGATGCCGTCCGGCCGGGTCTGGAACTCCGACGGCCCGCCGAAGACCATGGTGTTGGCGATCGGCGCGAGGTCCGCGATGGACTTCAGGTTGTTCTTGGTGGCGAAATCCGAGGTGACGACGACGGCGTCCTTGTCCTCGGCCGCCGCCTTGTCGAGCACGGTGAGCGGGGCCGGGACGGCGGCCTTGAGCGCGGTGTACACGTCGTCCGCCGCGGTCTGCGTGGCGTCCTTCTTGATGTACTGCAGCAGCGTGCCGGTGTAGTCCGGGATCAGGTCGATCGAGCCGTCCGTGAGCGCCGGGAAGTAGACCTCGCGGCTGCCGATGGGCGCCGTGATGTCGACCTTGACGCCCTTGGCCTGCAGCGCCTGCCCGTAGATCTGCGCCAGCAGCTGGCTCTCGGTGAAGTCCGCCGAGCCGATCCGGATGGTGTCCGTGGCGGCCGGGGCCTGGCTGGCGCCGCCGCTGCCCAGCGGGCTCGATCCGCCGCCGCCACCGCAGGCGGCGAGGCCCATGACGAGGGCCGCGCCGGCGGCCACATAGGTGAGGGATCGTCTGAGGTTCACGGTTCGGCTCCTGCTGGTTCGGGTGTGGGGCGTACTGGTTCGGGGGCGGCGTTCTCGGTGGTGCCGGTGATCTCGGCGGTGGGCGAGCGGCGCGCACCACCGCGCAGCCCGGGTGACACGACGGCGCGCTGCACCAGCGCCAGCAGGCCCTCGACCGCCAGCGCGAGGAGGGCGACGAGGATCGCGCCGGCCGCCATCTGCGAGTAGTCCAGGGACTTGAGCCCGTCGATCAGGAACCGGCCGAGCCCGCCGAAGCTGACGAACGCCGCGACCGCGGCGGTGGCGATGACCTGCAGCGACGCGGCGCGCAGCCCCCCGAGGACGAGCGGCAGCGCGTTGGGCATCTCGACCTTGGTGAGCACCTGCCACTCGCGCATGCCGACGCCGCGGGCGGCGTCGACCGTCCCGGCGTCGACGTTGCGCACGCCGGCGTAGGTGCCGGCGAGCAGCGGCGGGACGGCGAGCACCGCGAGGGCGATCGTGACCGGCAGCAGGCCGATCCCCATGAGCAGCACGAGCAGCGTGAGCAGGCCCAGCTCGGGCAGGGCGCGCATGCCGTTGGCGAGGCCGACGACCACGAACTCGCCCTTGTGCGTGTGCCCGATCAGCGCGCCCAGCGGGATCGCGACGATCGCGCCCAGCGCGAGCGCCAGCACCGAGTAGAAGAGGTGCTCGCCGATCCGCACCGGGATGCCGGTGGGCCCGCTCCAGTGCGCGGGATCGAAGAGGTAGGAGAACAGCAGGCTCATGCCGCGCTCACCTCGGTCGTCCCCGGGGTGGCCTCGGGCTCGGCCACGGCCCGCCCCTTGCCCTCGAGCCGGGTCCACGGCGTGATCGCGCGGCCCAGCAGGACCAGCAGCCCGTCGACCACCAGGGCCAGCGCCACGATCAGCACGATGCCGGTGATGATCTCCGTCGGGAAGTCCCGCTGGTAGCCCTCGGTGAACATCCGCCCCAGGCCGCCGACGCCGATCAGCGCACCGACGGACACCAGGCTGATGTTCGACACCGCCGCCACCCGCAGGCCCGCGATCAGCACCGGGACCGCCAGCGGCAGCTCCACGGACACGAACCGCTTGGCCGGCCGGTAGCCCATCGCGGTGGCCGCGGCGACGACCAGCGCCGGGACGGCGGCGAGCGCGTCGGCCACGGACCGGACCAGCAGGGCGACCGTGTAGATCGACAGTGCCACCACGACGTTGAGCGGATCGAGGATCTGTGTGCCGAGGATCGCCGGGAGCACGATGAACACCGCCAGCGACGGGATCGTGTAGAGCACGCTCGCGGCCGGCACGAGGATGCCGCGCAGCACCCGGCTGCGGCTGGCCAGCCAGCCGATCGGCACCGCGAGCACCAGCCCGACGACGACCGGGATCAGCGCGAGCACGACGTGCACGACCAGCAGGTTCCCGATCAGGTCGAGGTTGCGGGGGATCCAGTCCCAGACCATCAGGCCGCCTCGTCCGCCCGGGCCTCGGCGAGCACGCGCAGCACCTCGTCCGCGCTGACGCCGCCGGCCACACGCCCCTCCGGGTCCACCGCCACGCCCTGGCCCGACGGCGAGGACAGCGCCGCGTCGAGCGCGCTGCGCAGCGATCCGGACTCGGCGTCGTACAGCGAGCCGCCGGGGATCAGGCCCTGCTCGGAGGTGGTGCCGGCGCCGGAGTGCCAGCCCAGCGGGCGCCCGTCCGCGTCGACCACGAGCGACCAGCCCTCCGGCGCGCTCGCCCCGACCGTCACGGTGGGCAGCTCGCCGAGCGAGAGGCCGGTGGAGGTGACGAAGCCGAGCCCGCGGTACCCGCGGTCCCGGCCGACGAACCCGTCCACGAACCCGTTGGCGGGGCGGCTGAGCAGCACGCCCGGCTCGTCGTACTGCGCGAGGTGGCCGCCGGTGCGGAACACGGCGACCATGTCCCCCAGCTTCACGGCCTCGTCGATGTCGTGGGTGACGAACACGATCGTCTTCGCCAGCTCCGACTGCAGCCGCAGCAGCTCCTCCTGCAGGGTCTCCCGGACCACCGGGTCGACCGCGGAGAACGGCTCGTCCATGAGCAGCACGGGCGGGTCCGCGGCGAGCGCGCGGGCCACGCCGACGCGCTGCTGCTGGCCGCCCGAGAGCTGCGCGGGATAGCGCTGGGCCATCTGCGTGTCCAGCCCGACGATCTCCATGAGCTCCATCGCCCGCTCGCGTGCGCGGGCTTTGCTCCAGCCCAGCAGCAGCGGCACGGTGGCGATGTTGTCCCGGATGGTCTTGTGCGGGAACAGCCCCGCGTTCTGGATCACGTAGCCGATGCCGCGCCGCAGGTCGGCCGGGTCCTGGGCCATGATGTCCTGGCCGTCCACGGTGATCGTGCCGCTGCTGGGCTCGATCATCCGGTTGACCATCCGCAGCGACGTGGTCTTCCCGCAGCCGGACGGGCCGACGAAGACCGTGATCCGGCCACCGTCCACCTTCATGTCGAGCTTGTCGACGGCGACGGTGCCGTCCGGGAACTGCTTCGTCACACCCCGGAACTCGATCATCCGGGTACCCCCGTCGTCGCCGACCGCCGCCAGTCGGCCGTCATGGTGCTGCGAGGCTAACCGGGACCACCGACAGGAGCGAACCGACCGAGCAACCGTGACCCAGCCGCGACCGGTCCGGACCTTTCGGGTTCAGGCTCCCAGTGCGCGGGCGGGCGTGGCCAGCCGCCCGGCGGCCAGTACCTGCTCCAGGTCCTGCTCACGCAGGGAGCGGGAGAAGAGCCAGCCCTGGTAGGCGTCCACCCCGAGGCCTCTCAGTACGTGGAACTGGGCCGCGGTCTCGACCCCCTCGGCGACGGTCGTGCGGCCCATCGCGCGGGCCATGTCGACCACCGCGCGGGCCACCGCGAAGTCCGCCGGATCGGTCCCGACACCCGTCACGAAGGCCCGGTCGACCTTGACCGTCTGGGCAGGGAGCTCCTTGAGCCGCGCCAGCGACGAGTAGCCGGTGCCGAAGTCGTCCACGGCGAAGCGGGCGCCCCGGGAGACGAGCTCGGCCATGGCGTCGAGCGCGGCCTGCGGCAGGGCGACCAGGCTCGTCTCCACGAGCTCGAGGATCAGCCGTTCCCAGGCCAGCCCGGCGCCCTCGACGATCCGGGTGACGTCGGAGAGGAAGGCCGGATCGCCCGGCAGCAGCCCGGCCAGGTTGACGGCGACGCCCGCCCGCCCCGGCCAGCGGACCGCGGAGTTCACGGCGGTCCGCAGGACCCAGAGGTCGAGCTCGCGCATCATCCCGGCGCGCTCGGCGACCGGCAGGAACTCGCCCGGGGAGATCATCCCGCGCTCGGGGTGCGGCCACCGGACCAGCGCCTCGGCCGAGAGCACCGTCCCGTCCGGGCCGACGACGGGCTGGTACTCCAGCACCAGCCGGTCCTCGGCGAGGGCCGCGCGCAGCTCGGCCTCCAGCTCCAGCTGCCGGTCCGCGGAGGCGACGACGGCCGGTGACGCCGTGGCGACGCCGCCGCGGTCCCGCCGCTTGGCCTCCTGCATCGCGACCTCGGCGTAGCGGAGGAGATCACCGGCGGTGACCTCCCCGGGCCGCACGTCGGGCGTCGCCACCCCGACGGAGGCGGTGAGCTGCACCGGGCGTCCGTGCACGGGGACCGTGGTGTGCAGCAGCTCGCCGACGCGGCGCGCGAGGGCGTCGGGGCCGCCGATCAGCGCGTGGTCCGAGCAGATGACCACGAACTCGTCCGCCGAGAGCCGCGCCGCGGTGCACCCGATCGGGAGCTCCCGCTGCAGCCGCCCGGCCAGCCCGACCAGCAGCTCGTCGCCGGCGAGGTGGCCGAGCGAGGAGTTGACGCGGGCGAAGTCGTCGAGGTCGCCGCAGGCCACGGCGACCCGGGGGCTGTCGGCCAGCAGCTCGTCGACCAGGGCGAGGGCGGCCGCGCGGTTGGGCAGCCGGGTGAGCTCGTCGACGCTCCCGGCCTGGCGCAGCACCTCGGCCGCGCGCCGGCGGTCGCCGACGTCCGTGGCCACGACCAGCCAGAACGGGTCCCCCTCGTCCGACGTGGACGTGGTGACGCCGATCTCGCAGGTCACGCCGCTGCCGTCCGCCTTCAACAGGGTGACGACGGCGGGTGCGCCGCCGGCGCGGAGCCAGCCGGGCAGCGGCGCGCCCGGCTCGACCGGCTCGGCGCTCAGGGCGAGCGCGGGGGTACCGCGCAGGCCTTCGAGCGTGCGGTCGAGCAGGCGGCAGAAGGAGGCGTTGGCGTCGACGAGGCGGCCCGCGGCGTCGAGCAGCGCGACCCCGGCCGGCACCGTGGACATCAGGTCGGCGAAGCGGCGCCCGGAGTGCTGCACGCGGCCCTCGGCGAGCCGCTGCGCGCTCACGTCCCGGACCATCCCGGCCAGCCGGACGGGCATGCCGTGGGGCGCCCGCTCGATGACCGCGCGGCAGGACAGCACCCGCTCCCCCGGCAGCCGCAGCTCGACGTGGTGGTCGGTGGCCGCGCCGGCGCCGGTGCGCAGCGCGCGGCAGAGCAGCGCGACCTGGTCGCCCTCGACCGGGCCGTGCGCGCCGTCCGGCACGACGCCGACCTGGCGATAGAGCTCCTCGAGCGAGGCGCTGCGCCGCAGGGTGGCCGTGGCGAGGTCGAACGTCCAGGTGCCCACGCGGGCGAGCCGCTCCAGCTCCGCGGTCCAGCGCCGGTCCACCGGCTCCGGGGCGGGCTCGCCGAGCTCGACCAGCAGGACCGCGCGCAGCCCGCCGGGCAGGTCCCAGCGGACCACCCGCACCCGGACCGCGGCGCCGTCCGCGCGGATCAGCCGCGCGTCCGCGTCGGGTCCGGCGACGAGCTGCGCGAGCCGCATCCCCAGCGGCCCGCTGTCCGGGTCGGACGGATCGCAGCCGGTCAGCCGCAGGAACGCGGGATTGACCCGCAGGATCCGGTCCTCCAGGTCGCACACCACGGCGGGGGCGGTCGGCAGCGGGACGACCTCGACCCCACCGGGCTGGTCGCCGGACTCGGGGACGTACGGGGTGCCGAAGGCCGCGTCGCGCAGTGCGGAGGGGACCCCCACGGATCCGGGGTCGGTCACGTCGGGCCGTTCCGCCTCACCGGGTGGGGCGACCAGCCGCACCGCGCTCGGGTCCGTGCTGATCTCGCCGTTCGCGTCCTCGACCGGCTCGGCGGCGTACTCGGGGTGGGACGCCGACCGGTGCCCCTGCCCCTGCCCGGCACCGCCCGGCACCTCACCGCCCGACGGCGCGGCGAGCGCCCGGGCGACCTGGCCGGCGAAGCGGGCGGCGTCCGGCGTGGGCCGGTCGTGCCGGGCCCGGCGGAAGTCGGTGCGCCGCACGGGATCCGCCCGCTCTCCGGACTCGCTCACCCGTACCCCCGTGTCGACCGCGGCGTGTGCGATCGCACGCCCTCAGCGGGCTCAACGAGCGAGTCGCCCACTCGATCCGGTCACGTTGCCCGAACGGACTACCGCACCCCGAGTGAGTGACCCGGACAGCTCGCACACTCCGTGATCGACTCGGCCGACCGACCGAGCAGGGGCAGGTGGACGGCCCGGGCGGAGTGACGCTGAGTCACTCCGCCCGGGTCGAACCGCCGTGTCACATCGTGTGCGCCACATCGGTTCCGTCACACCGGCCGGGCCCGACCGGGTGGGTCAGACCGGCTGGGGTCAGACCGGCTGGGTCACGCCGGCGGCGGGGTCGCGGCGGGCGGCCTCCGCCACGGCCTGCGCGACCTCGACCGCGACCCGCGGGTCGAAGGGGCTCGGGACGATCCGGTCGACGCCGAGATCGTCCGTCGCCACGCGGAAGATGGCCTCCGCGGCGGCGAGCTTCATCGACTCGGTGATCCGGCGCGCGCCCACGTCGAGCGCCCCGCGGAAGACCCCGGGGAAGGCGAGCACGTTGTTGATCTGGTTCGGGTAGTCGCTGCGCCCCGTGGCGACGACGGCGGCGTACCGGGCCGCGACGGCCGGGTGGATCTCCGGGTCCGGGTTGGACAGTGCGAACACGAAGGGCGCCGGGGCCATCGTGGTCAGCAGCTCCTGGGGCAGGGTCGCGCTGGAGAGGCCGACGAAGACGTCCGCGCCGTCCATCGCCTCGGCGATGCCGCCGGTGATCCCGCGCGGGTTGGTCTCGGCCGCGAGTGCGGCCTTCTCCCCGCCGCGCGCGGTGTCGATGATCCCCCGGGAGTCGAGGACGACGACGTCCGTCGCCCCGGCGGCCAGCAGGATCCGCGCGCAGGCCACGCCCGCCGCACCGGCGCCGGAGATCACCGTGCGCAGGCTGCCGAGCTCCCGGCCGGTGGCGGCACAGGCGCCCTTGAGCGCGGCGAGCAGGACGATCGCGGTGCCGTGCTGGTCGTCGTGCATGACCGGGCAGTCCAGGGCCTCGACCAGCTTGCGTTCGAGCTCGAAGCAGCGTGGGGCCGAGACGTCCTCGAGGTTGACCGCGCCGAAGCTCGGCCGCAGCCGGACCAGGGTCTCCACGATCTCGTCGACGTCGGTGGTGTCGAGCACCAGCGGGATCGAGTCGAGCTCGCCGAAGGTCTTGAACAACGCCGACTTGCCCTCCATCACCGGGAGCGAGGCGCGCGGGCCGATGTTCCCCAGGCCGAGCACGGCGGTGCCATCGCTCACCACGGCGACCAGGCGGTCCGTCCAGGTGTAGCGGCGCGCGAGCGCCGGCTCGGCGGCGATGGCGCGGCTGACCTCGGCGACGCCCGGCGTGTACGCGATCGCGAGGTCGCGCGCGTGGCGCAGCGGCGCGGACAGGCCGGTCGAGAGCTTGCCGCCCTCGTGCGAGGCGAAGATCTCCTCGCGGGTGGGGGCCAGCTCGATGTCGGGCGTGGACAGGGTGCGCTCCGGGGACATGGTCACGGCAGAGGACTCCGATGAAGGTAGGGCGGGCGCGCACGGGCGCCCCTACTCACCGTGCACCGGGGGCAGGATCTCGCCCAGACGCGGCGCCGGCGGCCCCCACACGGTGACCCCGCGGGATGCGGCGGGGCGCCGGAGAGGGATCGGCAGTCGGGTACTGGCAGCCATGTTAACGGACGCGGGCGCGCCGTGGCGGTGAGAGCACCCACACCGTTACCCGCCCCATGCCGCCACCCCGTTCACCCCCGAACCCGCGAGTCGGCACATTCGGTAGGCCGAATCACACGCTCACGACGTCCGGCGCGCCAGCCGGCCCGGTCGGGGCAGCACCCGGACGGGGACGACCGCGAGAACGGTCGCCGGCCCGAGCGTCCGCGAGTCCGTGGAACCGAAGGGGTTGTCACCCTCGACCCACCAGCCGTCGCCCTCGGCCCGGACCGCGCGCTTGACCGACAGCTGGCCGGGCCGCGCGTCCCAGCCGACCAGGACCACGTCCCCCGGCCGCACCGCCGCGCCGAACCGCGCCAGCACCACGTCGCCGTCCGTCAACGCGGTGGACATCGACGGGCCACGCACCGTCACCGCACGCCAGCGACGGGCCACGCACACCACACCCTCTCGGCCTGCTGGGGCCCCCGGCCCGGTAGTAGGGTCGGACCTGCCAGAACGATCACCACCAGGGAGGACCCCCATGCGGCTGCCCCGCATTCTCCGCCCGCGGCTGGAGGCCACCGCGCACTGCGACCTCCCCTGCGGCGTGTACGACCCGGCCCAGGCGCGCATCGAGGCCGAGTCCGTCAAGGCCATCCAGGAGAAGTACCAGGGCAACGAGGACGTGGACTTCCGCGCCCGCGCGATCGAGATCAAGGAGCAGCGCTCCGACCTCGTGAAGCACCACCTCTGGGTGCTGTGGACGGACTACTTCAAGCCGCCGCACTTCGAGAAGTACCCGGAGCTGCACGAGCTCTTCAACAAGGCCACCAAGGCCGCCGGTGCCGGGGGCACCAAGGGCTCGAACGACCCCAAGACGGGCCAGGAGCTGCTGGACTACATCGCCCAGATCGACAAGATCTTCTGGGAGACCAAGCAGGCTGCCTGATCCAGGCGCACAAAGCGGCGCTGACCGACGGGAACATTTTCCCGTGGTCAGCGTCGCTTTTCGTTATCGGGTGCTTTCAAAAGGTCCGGGCGGCGCCGGACCCGAGTGAGGACCGATCACCCCTTACTGGACCGGGGGCCAGTTCGTGATCGGCGGTTGATGGATCCGGACACTCTTCCCATTCACGATCATGGTGAGCCACGTGCAGCCGGAGGGCGTCTTCGCCAGGTTCGCCGTGACCTCGAACGTCAGCTCCGCCTGGTCGTCGTGCCTTCTCTGCGCCAGCGCCTCCTCGAGAACCGTCGCAACAATGCTGCGCCCGAAAGACTCGTAATTGTGCACACCGAGATGCTCGAGGATATACTGTTCGTCCAGTTTGTCGGACATTGGCTGTCCACCTTCTTCATCGACCGACGCGGCTCCGGCTCCATCAGCCGAACAGAGCTGAGGATCACGTGTCGGCAGCGTGCGGTCAACACGAGATCTCCAGCGTCTGAACCAATTGGGCAATGGCGCTCAAATGCCCTGAACGTCGCCCGGAACGGAGATCGGGGCGCATCCGCACGAATCGCAGGCCTGACCCTCTGCCACGGTGGGGCCGACAGGCAGCCGACAGCGAGGAGTGCCGTGTTCGGCCGGATCGGGCAGGCGGCGGGGATGTTCGCCGTCACCAACCTCGACGACATCCTGATCCTCGCGCTGTTCTTCGGGCAGGCGGCAGGGCGGCGGGCCGCCGAGGTGCGAGTCGCGGTGGGCCAGTACCTCGGCTTCCTCGCCATCCTGGTGGCGTCCGTCGTGGGCGCGCTGGGCGCCGGCCTCCTGCCGGGGCCGGCCATCCCCTACCTGGGCCTGGTGCCGCTGCTGCTCGGGCTCCGCGCGGCGTGGCGGGCCTGGCGCTATCGCAGCGGCGACGACACCCCGGACGCGACCGCGACGGCGGGGCCGTCGATCCTTGCCGTGGCCGGAGTGACCGCGGCCAACGGGGGCGACAACATCGGCGTCTACGTGCCGGTGTTCGCCACCAGCGGGGTCGGCGGGACGGTCGTCTTCTGCGTCGTGTTCCTCGTGCTGGTCGCGGTGTGGTGCGCGCTGGGCCGCGGCCTCGCCACCCGGCCCCTCGTCGCCCGGGCGCTCGGGCGGTGGGGGCACGTCGTGCTGCCGGTCGTCCTGGTCGGGACGGCCTGGTCATCCTGGTCGGGGGCGGCGCGTTCGGGCTCTGACCTACGTCAGGGTGGCGAGGAGGGCGCGGACGCGGCGGTCGATCTCGTCCCTGATCGGACGGACCGCGTCGATCCCCTGCCCCGCCGGGTCGGGGAGCTCCCAGTCGAGGTAGCGCTTGCCGGGGAAGACCGGGCAGGAGTCCCCGCACCCCATGGTGACGACGACGTCGACGGCCCGGGCGGCGTCCACCGTCAGCTTCTTCGGGACCTCCTCGGCGAGGTCGATGCCCATCTCCGCCATGACCTCCCGGACGGCCGGGTTGATCTCGTCCGCCGGCGCGGAGCCCGCGGAGGTGACCCGGACCCGTCCGGCGGCGTGGTGCTGCAGCAGGGCGGCGGCCATCTGGGAGCGGCCGGCGTTGTGCACGCACACGAACAGGACCTCGGGAACGGTCACGACGACTCCTCGACGACGGGCCGGGTGGGGTGGTTCGCCGGGCGGACGGCCGGATGGAGGGCGACGACCAGCCCGATCCCGAGCGCCGCCCCGACGAGCTGCGCGAGGACGAAGCCGGGCACCGACGCCGGGGCGATCCCGGCGAAGGTGTCGCTGACCATGCGCCCGACCGTCACGGCGGGATTGGCGAACGACGTGGACGAGGTGAACCAGTACGCCGCCCCGATGTACGCGCCGACCGCGGGCGCCGCCAGCCCTTCCCGTCCGGTGCGGACCAGGGCGAACACCAGCGCGACGAGCCCGGCGGTGGCGACGGCCTCACCGATCCAGACCCCCGTGCCGCCGCGGACGGTCGTCGCGACCTGGACGGCGGGCAGGCCGTACATGGCGTTGGCCAGGACCGCTCCGAGGACCGCCCCGAGGGTCTGGACGCCGACGTAGGCGAGCACCTCGCGCCGCCGCGGCGCCGGGCGGCCCAGCAGCCGGGCGGCGACGGTGACGACCGGGTTGAAGTGCGCGCCGGACACCGGTCCGAACAGGAGGATCAGCACGCCGAGGCCGAGCGCGGTGGCAATCGAGTTCTCCAGCAGCTGCAGGCCGACGTCGCCGGGTGACAGCCGTGAGGCGGCGATCCCGGACCCGACGACGACCGTGACGAGCAGCCCGGTACCGACGCCCTCGGCCAGCAGGCGCCGCGCGAGCGTGGGTGTCACGACGCCGGTTGCAGGTCGAGCAGGGCCGAGGCCTGGCGCAGCCGCTCGGGCTCGACCCGGTAGTAGATCCAGGTCCCTCGCCGGTCCCCCCTGATCAGGCCGGCCGCACGCAGGACCTTGAGGTGATGGCTGATCGTCGGCCCCGTCAGGTCGAAGACGCCGGTCAGCTCGCACACGCACGCCTCGCCGCCCTCGTGGGAGGCGATCAGCGACAGCAGCCGCAGCCGGACCGGCTCGCCCAGCGCCTTGAACATCCGGGCCAGGTCCGCCGCCCGTTCCGCGTCCAGCGGTTCCCCGGTCAACGGGGAGCAGCACGCGGGCCCTTGCTTCGACATCTCTCTATCTTGACAGAAGTCGAAACACGGGAGCAACCTCTGTCTCGACAGTCGTCGAAACAAGGAGTCCCCATGTCCCGCGTCCAGCTCGCCCTGCGCGTCGCCGATCTCGAGGGATCCGTCGCGTTCTACCGCTCGTTGTTCGGCGTCGAGCCCGCCAAGCGGCGGCCCGGCTACGCGAACTTCGCGATCGCCGAGCCGCCGCTCAAGCTCGTCCTCATCGAGGGCGGCGACGGCGAGCCGACGGTGATGGACCACCTCGGCGTGGAGGTCGGGAGCACCGACGAGGTGCGCGCCGCCACCACCCGCCTGTCCGATCTCGGCCTGTTCACTCAGGTCGAGGAGGACACCACCTGCTGCTACGCCCTCCAGGACAAGGTCTGGGTGCACGGGCCCGGGGCGGAGCCGTGGGAGGTCTACACGGTCAAGGCCGACGCCCCGGACGCCACGTCGGTCCATCCCGCCGGCGCCTCCCCGGAGGCGTCCTGCGAGTGCGGCACCCCGGCCGGGGCGACCGCCCCCTGCTGCGGCTGAAGGAGCCGAGGTCAGGAACCCAGCGCATGGGCGCCCGGGGTGTGCCCGAAGGTGCGCCGGAAGACGTCGATGAAGGCGCTGGGCGACGACCATCCGCACTGCCGGGCGACCGTCGTCACCGAGGCGCCGTCCGCCAGCAGGACCAGCGCGACCTGCAGCCGGAGCTGGGTGCGCCACTGGGGGAAGGTCATCCCCAGATCGCTGCGGAACAGGCGCGACAACGTCCGCGAGCTCGCACCGACCTGGTGGCCGAGCTCGTCGAGGGTCCGGCCGTCGGCCGGATCGGTCCGCAGGACGTCGCACACCGAGCGCAGCAGCGGCGACGACGGTGCGGGCAGGTGCAGCGGCTGGTGGGGTGCGGCCCGGAGCCGGTCGAGCAGCACGGCGTGCAGCCGGGCGCGTTCGGCACCCCGGTCGTCGTCCGGCATGGCGGTGTAGCCCATGATCAGCTCGCGCAGCAGCGGGGCCACCGCGAGCACCGTCGGGTCGGTCAGGCCGAGCGGGTTCCGGTGTGCGGGCACCCCGACGAGATGGAGCTCCAGCTCGCCGTGGGCGTAGTGGGCGTGGATGGTGCCGGCGGGGACCCAGATCGCGCGGTTGCCCGGGGCCATCCAGGTCCCGGCCGTGGTGGAGATGGCCAGCACACCGCGGGCGGCGTAGACGATCTGGTGGTCGTCGTGCCGGTGGGCCTCGATCTCGCCGCCGGGCGCGAGGCGTTCCACTCGCGTCGGCGCGACCGGGAGATGGCGGACTTCTGACATCGACCGGCAGGTTATCGGAAGCGGGACACGCTCGTCGGATCGGACGATGACGCGGTGGAACGTCGCACCTCGATCGCCCTGCTGTCGGTGGGGCACGCGTGTGTGGACGTCTACCAGGGATCCGTGGCCGCGCTCGTCCCCCTCTTCGTCGCCGAGCGCCGCTACGACTACGCCACGGTCGCCGGGATCGTGCTGGCCGCCTCACTGCTGTCGTCCGTCGCGCAGCCGCTGTTCGGGGCGCTGACCGATCGGTGGCGGGCCCCCTGGCTCATCCCGGTGAGCACGCTCGTCGGCGGGGCGGGGGTGGCGGCGAGCGGGCTCGCGGGCTCCTACGCGCTCACCCTGGCCTTCGTCGCCGTCTCCGGGATCGGGGTGGCGGCGTACCACCCGGAGTCGGCCCGGATCGCGCGGCTGGCCAGCGCCGGGAGCCACCGGTCGATGGGGTGGTTCTCCCTCGGCGGCAACGTCGGATTCGCCACCGCGCCGCTGCTCGTCGGCCTCGTCTCGGCGGCCGGCGGGCTCGGCGCGACCCCGCTGCTGATGGTGCCCGCGCTCGCCGGATCCGTGCTCTGCCTGCCGGTCCTGCGCGTGCTCGCACGCAGGCGGGCCGCCGGGTCCGCGACCACCTCGCCGCCGCGACCGGACGACTGGCGGTCGTTCGGCGTCCTGTCCGGGGTCGTCGTGGCCCGCTCGATCGCCTTCGTGGGGCTGAGCACCTTCCTCGCGCTGTATGTCGAGCAGCGGACCGGCGGCGGGCCCGCGGTGGGCTCGGCGGCGCTGTTCGTGCTGTACGTCGGCGGCGCCGTCGGGTCGGTCGCCGGCGGGATGCTGGTCGGCCACTGGGACCGGGTCACCGTGGTGCGGCGGGCGTACCTGCTGGCGGTCGTCGCCGTCGCCGGGGTCGTGTTCGTGCCGGGACCGGCGGTGTTCGTGTTCGTGGCGCTCACCTCGATGGGCCTCTACCTGCCCTTCTCCCTGCAGCTGACCCTCGGCCAGGACTACCTGCCCTCGCGGGTGGGGACGGCCAGCGGCCTCACCCTCGGCCTGACGGTGAGCATCGGCGGCCTCGCGAGCCCCGCCCTCGGCTGGCTCGCGGACCGGACCTCGCTGCAGACCGCCCTCACCCCGCTGGTCCTCATGCCGGCGGTGAGCTGGCTGCTGGCCCGCGCTCTGCCCGAACCGGCCGTACCCGCGCGGGCCGCCGCATGACGACCGCGACCGACGTCCGCCGGTTCGTCCTCCACCGCGCCGCCGATCCGGCCGCGCTGCTGCGGGCGGCGGTGAGACGGACGCGCCCGGGCGGGCTCTTCGCGGTCGTGGACGTGTTCGCGGACGCGGACCCGCTCGTCGCGGAGGAATCCAACCGCCTGGAGCGGCTCCGTGACCGGGGCCACCGCCGGACCCTCACCTTCGGCGAGATCGCACGACTCGTCGAGGACTCCGGCGCGACGATCGAGGGGGTGTCCACCCGGGACCGGCCGGTGGGCCTGGCGACCTGGCTCGAACGTGCCCCGTCCGGGGCGCGCCTCGAGATCGGGCGGCGGATCGACGACGAGCTGGGCGGCGGGCCCCTGACCGGGCTCCACCCCTTCCGCGACGACGACGGGTCGGTGGTCCTCGTCCGTCACCGGGTGACGGTGGTGGCCTGGCACCCGTGACACGTCCGGGGATGGCCCTCCCTGCCGTCGACCGACCCGACGGCGTGGGGTCCTACCGCCGGGCCGAGCTCGGGCGCCGTGACACGGGACAGACCAGCGCGACCGTCGCGCAGCGCATCGTGAACGACCCGCCGACGGCGTCGATCGCGGCGCCGAGCCCGTCGAGCAGCCGGGCGAGCTTCTCGGGCGCGATCCGGTCGTGCCCGCCCGCCGTCGGCAGCACGTCGAGGAAGGCGTCGCGGTCCGTCGTCTCCTCCCTGTCGAAACGCAGCCGGTGCGGCTCGCCGAACCCGCCCGCCTCGCGGACGCCGGCGGCGGCCTTGTCGAGGAACGCGGCGGCGCCGTCGCGCTGCGACCCCTGCCAGGGTGTGAACGGCAGGCCGGTGTCGACGCCGCGGAAGACCTCGGCGAAGGCGGCGGCGAGCTCGGGCGGCGGATCGGCGGCGTTCCAGAAGACCGCGAGCCGTCCGTCCGGGGCGAGCGCCTCGCGCGCCCGGACCGCCCCCGCGACCGGATCGACCCAGTGCCACGCCTGACCCGCGACGACGCCGTCGAACCGGCGTCCGCGCGGGTCCCAGTCCTCGATCGTGGAGATCTCGACATCGAAGCCCCGCGCCCGGGCGAGCTCGGCCATCCGCTCGTCGGGATCGACGCCGAGGACCTCCGCCCCCGCCTCGCGGAACGGGAGCGCGGAGATGCCGGTCCCGATGCCGACGTCGAGGAGCCGGGTACCGGGCAGCTCGGCGAGCACCGCCGCCGCCAGGGCCGCCGGATACCGCGGCCGGGCGCGGTCGTAGCGCTCGGCCTCGGCGCCGAACCCCTCGGCGATCGTGCGCAGCTCATGGCTGGTGGCGATGCCGGAACGCGGGTCCGGCGGCGGTAGAGTGGGCACGCGCCCACTCTAAATGGGCACGCGCCCACTCGTCGACCGCGGAGCCGCCGTGCCCACCGGAGTCCCCCTGCGCGATCCGCGCGCCCACCTGGTCGCCGCCGCCGAACGCGTCCTCGTCCGCGACGGGCCCGGGGCCCTCACGAGCCGCGCGGTGACCGAGGAGGCCGGGATGGCAAAGGGGGTCCTGCACCGCCATTTCGCCACGGTCGACGACCTGCTCGTCGCCCTGGTCGAGGAGCGGATCACCGCGATCGAGCGCCGCACGGCGACACTCCACGACGCGGCGGGCACCGGGACCGTCGTCGGCATCGTGTCCCGCGTACTCGTGGAGACGATCGACCCGGTGGTCATCGGGATCGTCGGGCTCGCGATCTCGCGGGACAGCCTGCGCAGCCGCCTGCCCCGCCGCGGGCTCCCGGTCCTGCCCGAGGTCGCCGGGATGCTCTCCGCGTACCTCGCCGCGGAACGAGGGCTCGGCCGGATCTCCGCCGGAGCGGATCCGGACGTGCTGGCCCGCACCCTCGTCGGGACCGGGCACCTGCTCCTGGCCGGCGAGCTCGGGGCGCTGCCGGACGCGGGCGCGGTCGCGGAGGTGGTCGAGTCCGCGCTGGTCGGCGCCCTACCGGGCCCCTGATGATCCGGCGGCGGCGACCCCGCGCGCTCGGTCAGCGCTCGGTCAGCGCTCGGCGTGCCCGGCCACCGGCGTCCGCTCGTCGAGGCACCAGTCCAGGACTCCCGGCCACGGGCCGTACCCCTCCGCCGGGGTGATGTGGCCGGCGTCGGGGAGGACGTCGCAGTCCACACCCGCGCTCCAGCCGCGCGGATCGACGGGGGCGTAGGGATCCGTCGCGGAGACGACCACCCGCACGCGGCCGGCGGCGAGGGCCTCGCGGTCGACGCCGCCGATGCGGAACTCCTCGTTCCCGTTCTCCGCGGTGAACGCCTGCGCACCGAGCGGGGACACCAGCAGCACCCGGTCGACGCGCAGCTCCGCGGGGAGGTCCCGCGCGGCCCGCAGCCACAACGCGCACCCCAGCGAGTGGCACACCACCACCCGCTCCCGGTCGCCGAGCTGGGCGAGCTCGGCGTGGAGGAGCTCGACCCACTCGTCGACCGACGGCCGCTCGGGCGCCGGGAACTGCGGGTAGAGGGCCTGCTCGCCGCGGCGTCGCAGCTCCTCGGTCAGCCACCACAGCCAGTGCTCCCGCGGGCGGCGGTGGGCCACCCCGTGGACCATCAGGAAACGCCGGGTCATCTCTCTCCTTCCTCCAACCGGGAGTTGTGCGGTTCCCAGAGGTCCGCGCCGAGCGGCGGCTCCTCCCCCAGGTGCCGGACGAGTGCGGCGAGACCCGGATGGGCGTTGTCCGCACGGCGGACCAGCGAGTGGGGGTAGACCGGGCAGGGGTCGACGAGCGGGATGCGGCGGAGGTCGAAGACCGGCGGCCACTGCAGGCGGACGTGCTCCCCGGTCAGGGTCGCGAGCGTCGGGGACTCGGCCAGGGTCTCGAGCAGGACGTCCGAGCCGAGGTTGGGGCCCAGCCCGTCGATCGAGAGGTCGAAGGCGGCGGCGAGCGCCGCGTAGTACGCACCCCATTCGGTGCCCGGCGCGATCCCCGGGATCCAGATCCGGAACCCCCGCAGCGCGGCGGGCGTGACGGCCTCGGCGCCGGCGAGCGGGTGCCCAGGCCCGACGAGCAGCTGGTGCCGCTCGTTCAGCACCCTGGTGGCCACCACCCCCTCGGGGAGCTGCGCGAACACCGCCCGGAAGGTCGCGTCGACGGTGCCCGCGCGGACCGCCTCGATCGCCGCGGCGCCGCCGGGCAGGGTGAGCACGTCGAGCTCGACGTCCGGGTGGGCGCGGTGGAACCCGCGGACCAGCACGCCGGGGCCGATCCGGTGGCCGAGTACGTCCACGCGCAGGGCGCGGCGGCCCGGCAGCACGGACGCGGCGGCCCGGTCCGCGGCCCGCAGCAGGTCGCGGGCGTGCGGGAGGAAGGCGCGGCCGTCGACGGTCGGCGCGGCGCCGCGGGGCGTGCGGTCGAACAGCCGCACCCCGAGCTCGCGTTCCAGCCCGGCGATCCGTTTCGACACGGCCTGCTGGGTGATCCCGAGATCGTCCGCGGCGTCGCCGAAGCGCCCGGCGTCCGCCACCGCGACCACGGTGCGCACGGCGTGGAGATCCACACCGGCACCGTACTCGTCACAACCACTGTTTGTGGAAGTGGTTGTTTGACCTGCCTGATGGGATCGGGGTGTGGGACGACGGTTCGGCTGGCTGTGGGCCGCCTACGCGGCGAGTGCGGCGGGGACCGGGCTGGCCTTCGGGGCGTTCGCGCTCGTCGCGCTCCTCGTGCTGCACGCCGGGCCGGTGGTGGTGTCCGGGCTGGCCGCCGCGGGGCCGCTCGTCGGGGCGCTCGTGGCGGTGCCGCTCGGGTCCCGCATCGACCGCGCGCGGAAGCGGCCGCTGATGATCGCGATGGACCTCGCGCGGCTGGTCGCGCTGCTCAGCGTGCCCGCGGCGTACCTCCTCGGCCTGCTGACCATGGGCTGGCTCGTGGCCGTCGCGGTGCTCACGGCGGCCGCGGACATCACGTTCACCGCCGCGTCGGGCGCGTACCTGCGCACGCTCGTCCCGGGCCCCGACCTGCTCCGCGCGAACGGCCGCCTCGAGGCGACGACGTGGACCACCACGATGCTCGGCCCGCCGCTGGGCGGGCTCCTGGCCGGGATCGCCGGGCCGCTGTCCACGATGGTCGCCAACGCCGCGAGCTTCCTGCTCTCCGCGGCGGGCCTGACCGCGATCGGGTCCGGGGAGCCCCGGCCCGAGCCGCGGCCGGGGCGCGCCGACCTCCTCGGCGGCTGGCGCACGATCCTCGCGCGCCCGGGCCTGCGCCGGCTCTTCGCGAACACCCTGGCGGTCAACGCGCTGATCATGGCCACGGAACCGCTGCTGGCGGTGCTGCTGCTCGGCCCGCTCGGGTTCGCGCCCTGGCAGTACGGGCTCGCCTTCGCCGCGCCCTGCCTCGGCGGTCTCCTCGGTTCCCGGCTCGCCCGCCACCTGGTCGGCCGGTTCGGCGAGGGCCGGACGCTCCGCGTCGCCGGCATCCTGCGGGCGTGCTGGTCCCTCGGGCCGGCCTTCGTCGGGCCGGGCGCGGGCGGGCTGGCACTGCTGATCGGCGTCGAGTTCGGACTGATCCTCTGCGCCTCGGTGTTCAACCCGGTGCTCGCGACCCACCGGCTCCGCGCCCTGCCGCAGCGGCGGATCGGGAGCGCGCTCGCCGCCTGGTCGATCACCGGCAAGGTGACGACGGCGGTGGTCACGGCGGCGTGGGGCGTGCTCGGCGCGGCGATCGGACCGAGGGCCGCCGTCGCGACCGCCGGCGTGTTGCTGCTCCTGACCCCACTGCTCCTGGCCGGGCGGCAGGGGCGGGAACCCGCCCGTCCGGAGGGATGAGGTCCGGTCCCGACGGACGCCGGGTCGCCGACCGGACGCCGCAGCGAGAATTGCCGAAATGCCGGACGTATAACACGGCCGATTGACGCAGCGAGCACGCACCATTCGCCGTCGAATTCACGCCACTCACCGAGAAAATACCGCCTCCGAGTGGACGGGAGCCCGGCAACGCTCAGTACATTCTCCGTGACACAGATCTCGGTCGGGGCAGTTCACCTGCGACGACCATCCCGTTGAGTCCACAGCGGACGGTCACTTCAGAGAGTAACGGGGGGTCGGGATGACAGCGGATCACCATTCCTGCCGCACGACGCACAGGCGCCATGCGGCGGCGAAGATCGATCTGAGGCAATGCCCGGCGTGGTGGTCCGCGCTGCAGGAGAACGCCCGGAACAGGACGTGGATCGTCACCGCGATACGGCGGTTCACCGCACCGGACCGCCCGGTGCGGTACCCCGTCGTCCGTTAGGGACTCAGCGCCGCAGGACCGGCAGCTCCACGAGGCCTCCGTCGAGCACCTCGGTGCGGCACCGTCGCCCGGTCGTCGCGGCGCCGAACGGCTCCCCCGTACCGACGTTGCGGGCGTAGCGCGGGAACGCGCCGCCGGCGACCTGCACGCGGATCCGGTGCCCCGCGCGGAAGCGGTACGCGGTCGGGAACAGCTCGATCTCCACGGTCAGCGCGCCGTCCTCACCGACGGTCACGTCCTTCGCCGGGACGGTGTGCGGGTCGAGCCGACGGATGCCGTCGACGACGTTGCGGGACACGCCCTTGGCGTCCACGTCGCACACCCGGACGTACACGTCGGCGTGTTCCAGCTCGGGTCGCACGTGGACCGTCGCGACCGGCGCGCCCACGACGTCGAGATCCTCGGCGAGCGGCTCCCCGGTGAACACCAGCACGTCCGGGCGGGACTCGACGGGCTGCTGGTCCTCCTGCTTGCCGGGCGGCTGCAGCAGCGGCCCGCCGACGGCCGGGGTCGGGTCCGACGGGTCGTACACGAAGCTGCCCCTGCCGAGCGGGACCGTGTGCGGCTCGGCGGGCGGCGGCCAGGAGTCGAACTCCAGCCACTGGTCCGCCTCCTGCAGGAACAGGCGCACCGGCGCGCCCTCGGGCTCCGGGCCGCCGTTCAGATGGTGCTCCAGCCAGGGCAGGTCGGCCTTCATCATGGCGATGAACTCGGCGAACTCGCCGTGCAGCCAGGGCCCGACGACGATCCGCGCCGGCACCCCCGCCGCCTGCAGGTCCGCGAAGTCGTGCATCTGGGCGGCGATGAAGAGGTCCCACCACCCCGTCACCATGTTGGCCGGGGGCACCTTCGCGAGGTCCGCCGCCGGCTCACCGTAGGTCGCGGGCCAGTACGGGTCGCCCGGCTCGCCGTGCGAGGTGAAGTCCCGCCAGAAGCCGACGGGCGCGCCGGCGACCGCGATGTCCGCGGTCTGCAGCGGGATCCGGCGCAGCGCCTTCTTCAGCACGGCCTTGCGCCGCGGGTCCGGGACCGCGCGCGGGATCTCCTGGCGGCCGATCGTCGCCGTCCAGGCCAGGCCGTTGAGCAGGGTCGGGGCGCCGCCCGGGTAGAACGTCTCGGTCATCCGCGACGCGGTGATGTGCGGGGAGACGGCGACGAGCGGCGGATCCGCGTGCGGCGCCACCAGCCACTGCGTGTGCCCGAGGTAGCTGGGGCCGGTGGTGGCGATCCGGCCGTCGCACCAGGGCTGCTCGCGCAGCCAGTCGACCGTCGCCAGCCCGTCCGCGCGCTCGCTGGTGAAGGGCCGGAACTGCCCGCCGGACCCGAACGTGCCGCGGGTCGCCTGCACGAAGACCTGGAAGCCGTGCCGGGCCAGCGGGCCGCCGAGCAGCAGCTTCTCCATCTGCGGGCCGTACGGGTTGCGGACCAGCACCACGGGCTGCGGCCCCTCCGCCCGGGACGGCCGGTAGCGCCGCCCGAGGAGGGTGACCCCGTCCGGCATGGGGACGGCGAACGCCTCGCTCTCGTACCGGTCCTTGCCCGGGGGGAGCCCCAGCGCCTTGTCGAGGAGGGCGGCGACGGCGCCCGTGAACGGCTGCACCTACCCGAAGGTAGTCATGTCTTGGGGTGGCGCGCACGCTCGCTCTACAGTGGGCACCCATCGTCTCTCGCCGAGGAGCCGTCGATGAGTGCACCCCGTCGTCCGGGCAGCGTGACCGTCGTCGTGGTCCTGACCTGGATCTCCGCCGTCCTCGCCCTGCTCGGCGGGATCGCGTTGCTCGTGCTCGGCGCGTCCGCGCCGAACCGGCTGGCGGTGATCGTCGGAGTGGTCTACGTCCTGATCGGGCTGGTCACGGGCGCGGTCGCCTCGCGGCTCGGGAAGGGCGGGCGCGGGGCGCGGCTGCTCGTCACGATCCTCACGGTGCTGCAGATCGTCGGCGCGCTGACGGCCCTGACCGGCGTCGGCGCCACCACCGCGACCTCGTCGGGCTGGGGCAGCATCGTGATCGGCCTGCTGCTCCTCTACCTCCTCTGGAACGCCCGCGCGAACGCCTTCTTCGCAGGTCAGCGCCCCTTGTGAGGACCACAGGGGCATCGGCACTCACGAGGAGCGTCGGCCCACGTGGGCGAGTGAGCCCTCCAGCGCGTCGTCCTCCAGGATGCCGGCGAGGCCCTCCGCCGCGCCCTCGGCGTTGCGGGCGGCGCGGGGGAACATCAGCCGCTCGTAGCGGCGGACCGCCGCCGACAGGTCGGGTTCCTCCGCGATCGCCAGGGCGAGGTCCGCGCCGTCGAGCATCGCGGTGTTGGCGCCCAGGCCGGAGAACGGCGACATCAGGTGCGCCGCGTCGCCGAGCAGCGTGACGCCCGGGACGTGCTCCCAGGTATGCGGGACGGGCAGCGCGAACATCGGGCGGTCGACGACCGCGGGCTCGCACTCGTCGAGCAGGCGGAGCAGCGGCGCGCCCCAGCCCTCGAAGATCCGGTACAGGTCCGCCCGTTCGTGGGTGGCCCCGAGCTCGGCGGCGAAGGCGGCGTAGACGCGGACGACGCCATGGCCGTTGCGCTGGCAGAGCAGGCCCTTCCGGTCGCCGAGGGCGAACAGCATCCCGTCGCCGACCAGGGCGGCGATCTCGGGATGGGCCTCGTCGACGTCGGTGATCCGGAGCTCGACGAACGTCACCCCGGAGTACTCGGGCCGGGCGGGCGAGACGAGCGGGCGGACCCTCGACCAGGCGCCGTCCGCGCCCACGATCAGGTCTGCCTCCACGGTGTCGCCGCCCCGGAGGTGGAGGCGGCCCGGCTCGGCGCGCTCGAGCACGCTCCCCCACCGCACGGTGCCGGGTTCGAGCGAGCCCAGCAGCAGGCCGCGGAGCTCGCCGCGGTCGATCTCGGGGCTCGCCAGGTCGCCGGGGCGGGCCGGCTGGTCGGCCAGGATGCGGCCGGACCGGTCGGCGATGCGGCCGCCCTGGCCCTCGGGGCGCGAGAGCGCCAGGAAGTCGTCGAGCAGGCCGGCGGCCTCGAGCGCGACCTGGCCGGTGTCCTGCTGCATGTCGAGCGTGCCGCCCTGGTCGCGGGCGCCCGGATCGTCGTCGCGTTCGTAGACGGTCACCGGGATTCCGTGGCGCTGCAGGACGCGGGCGAGGGTGAGTCCACCGGGTCCGGCGCCGATCACTGCGATCTTCATGGGAGTTCTCCTTCGTCGTCGGTTGCCACCCACCATAGGTGTAGTGACTTCAAAAGTGAAGTGACTTCAGTTATTGATACGCTACACCCGTGACCGGACGACGCGAGCGCAAGAAGGCCGCCACCCGCCAGTCCCTGGCCGACGCGGCGCTCGGGCTCGCCCTGGAGCGCGGCGGCTACGACCAGGTGACCGTCGCGGAGATCGCCGATCGCGCGGACGTCTCCGTCACCACGCTGTTCACGCACTTCCCCAGCAAGGAGGCCCTGTTCTTCGACCAGGACGCCTCCGTCGAGGCCGCGCTGGTGGCCGCCGTCCGCGACCGCGGGGACATCCCCCTGCTCGACGCGTTGGCGGCCTTCGCCGAGCGCAACAGCCGCCCCGTGCACCAGGAGAGCCCGCGGGGCCCGAGCTTCCGCCGGCTCGTCGAGGAGAGCCCGGCGCTGCGCGAGTACGCCGCGAGGATGTGGGCGCGCCACGAGCAGGCGCTGGCCGCAGCGATCGCCGAGGACCGCGGCGAGGCGGCCCCGAGCCCCTCCACCCGCGCGCTCGCCCACGTGTTCTGCGGGATCCCCGGCCTCGTCCAGGGACCGGACGACGACGCCGCCGCCCTCCGCGAGGCGACCTTCGCGATCCTGCGTTCCGGCTGGCCCCTGTGAGCCGGTCGTCCCCCTAGCCCTGCTCCGCGCGCACGGAACGGGGGGACGCCCCGAACCAGCGGCGCGAGGCGCGGGTCAGGGCGGACTGGGCGCCGAGCCCCAGCATGGCCGTGACCTGCGAGAACGGGAGGTCGGTCTGGGTGATCAGGCGGTGGGCGGCGGCGCGGCGGACCTCGTCGAGGACCGTCTCGAAGGTGGTGCCCTCCGCGGCCAGGTGACGTTGCAGGGTGCGGGGGTGCAGGCGCAGGAAGCGGGCCACGTCCGTGATCCGCGGCGGGGTCGAGCCGAGCGAGCGGGCCAGCAGGGCCCGGACCCGGTCGGTCACGCCCTGGTCCGGCTCCGCGAAGTGGGTGTCCAGATACTCCAGGGCGAGCGTGCGCAGCAGGCGGTCCCCGCCCGCGACCGGGGCGGCGGTGAGCGAGGTGGGCAGGCGGAGGACCGCGGCGTCGCGGGAGAACCGGACGTCGGCACCGAAGAAGTCGGTGTAGCGCGTCACCGGGACGAGTGGTGGATGCGGCAGGTGGGCGGAACGCAGGCCGTACGGGCCGCCGTGCAGGAGCAGGATGATCCGGTGCAGCAGACCGAGTCCCAGGTCCGAGGCCTGCGGCCGCAGCGGCTCCGGCCCGGTCGCGCCGTAGCGCACCGCGGTGACGCCGCGGCCGCCCTCCGGATCGGGCACCTGCGCGATCGACAGCACCGGGCTGTGTACGAACAGGTACCGCGACGCGCTGTCCAGGGCCTCCCCCAGCGTCTGCGCGTTCTCGATCGCGACGGCCAGCGGCCCGAGGATGCCCAGGTCCTGGTGTTCGGCGAGGCGCAGGCCGAGGTCCGCGCAGTCCAGCTCGGCGGCGGCGACCTCCAGCAGCAGGCCGGCGGAGCGGACCGGGATCACCGCGTCGTCCGCGCCCACGGCGGCGGGATCGACCCCGAACCGGCGGAAGAGCTCCGCGGAGTCGCCGCCCAGGCCGTCGACGAGCGGGGCGAGGCCGCGCAGCGAGGCGGCGCGCACGACCGGGGTCATGTCGCGTGAGGGTAAATCATTGTCGCGTGAGGGTAAGCGCCCTGCCCGTACGAAATCGGAGACTGGACGACATGAACGACGGTCCGTTCGACACAGACGTCCTCATCGTCGGGGCCGGCCTGTCCGGCATCGGCGCCGCGTACCGCCTGCACGAGGAGCGCCCCGGCGACTCCTACGTGATCCTCGAGCAGCGCGAGGCGATCGGCGGCACCTGGGACCTCTTCCGGTATCCCGGCGTCCGCTCGGACTCGGACATGTTCACGCTGTCCTATCCCTTCCGGCCGTGGCGCGGGGAGAAGTCCATGGCCGACGGCGATGCCATCCGCACCTACATCCGCGACACCGCGCGCGAGGCGGGCATCGAGCGGAACATCCGCTTCGGCACGACGGTGCGGTCCGCGGCCTGGTCCAGCGAGACCCAGCGCTGGACGGTCGAGACGAGCAGCGGGCAGTGGCACGCGAAGTTCGTCTACCTCTGCGCCGGCTACTACTCCTACGACCGCGGCTACCAGCCGGAGTTCCCCGGCCTCGCGGACTACGCGGGCACCTTCGTGCACCCGCAGGCCTGGCCCGCGGACCTTGACCACACCGGCAAGCAGGTCGTGGTCATCGGCAGCGGCGCCACCGCCGTCACCCTCGTCCCCGCGATGGCGGAGCAGGCCGCGCACGTCACCATGCTGCAGCGCTCCCCCTCCTACCTCACGGCCCTGCCGGCCAAGGACGGATTCGCCGACGCGGTGCGGCGCCGGTTGCCGGCCGGGCTCGCGCACCGGATCGTCCGGGCCAAGAACGTCGCCGTCACGCAGGCCTTCTACCAGCTCGCCCGGCGCCGGCCGGCCCTGGTCAAGAAGATGCTCCGCGCGGGCGCGCTGCACTTCCTCAACGAGAAGGCCGTCGACGAGCACTTCACGCCCGCCTACGAGCCGTGGGACCAGCGGCTCTGCGTCGTCCCGGGGGGCGACTTCTACCAGGCGGTCCGCGACGGGCACGCCTCCGTCGTCACGGACCACATCGACACCTTCACCGAGAAGGGCATCCGGCTCCGGTCCGGGCGGGAGCTCGAGGCGGACGTCGTGGTGTCCGCGACCGGGCTGCGCATGCTGCCGCTCGGCGGGCTCACCCTGTCCGTCGACGGCCGGCAGGTCGCCCTGGGCGACACCTTCTCCTACCGCGGCCTGATGCTGTCGGGCGTGCCGAACCTCGCCTACTGCATCGGCTACACCAACGCCTCCTGGACGCTGCGGGCCGACCTGTCCTCGCGGTACGTGACCCGCCTGCTGACGTACCTGGAGCGCAACGGGTACGGCTCGGCCGCCCCGACCGCGCCCGCCTCCGCCGAACGCCGCCCGCTGCTCGACCTCACCTCCGGCTACGTGCAGCGCTCCATGAAGGACTTCCCGAGCCAGGGCACGCGCCGCCCCTGGCAGGTGACGCAGAACTATGTGTCCGACGCCCTGACCATGTCCCGCGCGGACCTCACCCGGGACATGACCTTCACCGGAAAGGCAGCCTGATGGAGAACTACCGGTTCACCGGCGGCACCGCGGTCCTCACCGGCGCCGCGAGCGGCATCGGCGAGCAGCTCGCGTACGGGCTGGCGGCCCGCGGCAGCGACCTGATCCTGGTCGACCGGGACGCAGAGGGCCTGGCCCGGGTGGCCGACGCGATCACCACGGTCAAGACCGAGACGCACGTCGTCGACCTGGCCGACCGGGCCGCCGTCACCGCCCTCGGCGAGGAGCTCGCGACCCGGGAGATCCGGCTGCTGGTCAACAACGCCGGGGTCGCCCTGGGCGGGCGGTTCCGCGAGGTGACCCTCGACGAGTTCGAGTGGGTCATGGACATCAACTTCCGCGCGCCCGTGGTGCTGACCCACCACCTGCTGCCGGCCCTGACCGCCCGCCCCGGCGGCCACCTCGTGAACGTCTCCAGCCTGTACGGGCTGATCGGGCCGGCGGGACAGTCCGCGTACTCGTCGAGCAAGTTCGCGATCCGCGGGTTCTCCGAGGTGCTGCGCCACGAGCTCGCCGAGACCGGAACCGGTGTGACGCAAGTACATCCGGGCGGGATCCGCACCAACGTGGCGCGCAACGCCCGGCTCGGGTCCGGTGTGGACACCGCCGAGGCCGAGAGGCACCGGGCGTTGTTCGCGAAGCTGCTGTCCTACCCGCCGGAGAAGGCCGCCGCGGAGATCCTCGACGGCGTCGAGAAACGGCGGACGAGGGTCCTGATCGCCAGCAGCGCCAAGGTCCCCGACCTCCTGGCCCGCGCCCTCCCCGGCGCCTACGGCCCCGCCCTCGACCGCCTGACGGCTCTCCTCACCCGCTGACCCCGCTGACCCCGCGTCATGGAACCATAACGCGCGAAAACGGCCCCCGAAATCGCGTTATGGAACCATAATGCGCAGGTCAGAGGGTGACGGCGACGTCCTCGAGGGCGTCCATGCTGCCCTGCATGCCTTCCTCCATACCGGACTGGACGTGCATGTCGCGGTGCTCCTGGGTCTGGTGCTGGATCAGCATTCTCACGGTGGTGCGGCCGTCGGTCTCGGTGAAGTCCAGGGCGGTCACCGCGTAGGCCTCGTCGGCGTTCGGGATGCCCTCGAAGACCTCGGTGAACACCAGCCGCACACCGGGGACGATCTCGCGGTACTCGCCGTGGAACGCGACCTCGAAGCCGCCGTTGGCCTCCATCACCCAGCGCCAGGACCCGCCGACCCGCAGGTCGACGTCCGCGCCGGTCACGGTGCCCTTCGTGCCCGCCCACCAGCGCTTCACGAGCTCGGGCTCGGTCCAGGCGCGGAACACGTTCGCGGCCGGGGCGGCGAACTCGCGCACGATCAGGATCTGGTCGTCGGCGGGCAGCGTGACGACGGCGCTGCCGCGGGTCGTGGTGCTCATTCCGGCTCCTCCATCTGCTCCAGGACGGCGTCCAGCACGCCGAACCGGTCCTCCCAGTGCCGTTCGAAGCGGGCGACCCAGTCGTGGATCGGTTTGAGCCCGCCCCCGTTCAGCCGGTAGAGCCGCCGCCGCCCGTCCTCGCGGACGGCGACGAGGCCCACCTCGTGCAGCACCTTCAGGTGCTTCGACACCTGCGGCTGGGCGAGCCCCAGCTCGGCGACGAGATCACCCACCGAGCGCTCGCCGGCGGCGAGCACGTCGAGGATCTCCCGGCGCCGCGGCTCCGCCACCGCGTTGAACGCGTCGGTGGTGGTCGCCGCCCGTGCCATGCGCCCAACATATACCCATATGGGAATACGTCAAGGCGCACGAAGGGATTACCTGGTGGAACGGATGTCAGTCGACGACGAACGGGTCGTAGTGGATGCGCTCCAGCGGCGCCCCCGCGCCCCGGAGCCGCCGGACCGTGGCGGCGAGCATCGCGGGCGAGCCGCTGACCACGATCTCGCAGTCGTCCCAGCCCCCGAAGCGCGCCGCGACCTCGGCCAGCGTGCCGACCTGCGGGCCCGGTGCCGGGGGCTCCTCCTCGACGACCGGGATCACGTCGAGCCACCCGTTGCGATAGGTGGCGCGGCGCAGGCCGTCGAGGGCGTGCAGCGACTCCCAGTCCCGCGCCCCGTAGAAGACGACCACCCGCTGCGGGTGCCCGCCGTCGCGTTCCAGCTGGTCGAGCAGCGCACGGACCGGCGAGATCCCGGTGCCGCCCGCGATCATCAGCAGCTCCCGCCCGGGGGCGATCGCCTGGTCCAGCGCGCCCATCGGCGAGCCGATCCGCCAGCGGTCCCCGGGCGCGGCCGAGGCCACGATCCCCCGGCTCACGCTGCCGTAGCCGATCGCCTTGACCTGGAACTCCAGCACGTCGCCGTCGGGTGCGGTGG
Organism: Pseudonocardia ailaonensis; assembly: GCF_039531635.1. Lineage (NCBI taxonomy): Bacteria > Bacillati > Actinomycetota > Actinomycetes > Pseudonocardiales > Pseudonocardiaceae > Pseudonocardia > Pseudonocardia ailaonensis. The sequence goes on from NZ_BAAAQK010000028.1 coordinate 156,085, forward strand.
CCGGCGAGAGGTAGCGCCAGAGCCGCGGGTGCTGCGGCGTCTCCACCCCGACGTACTGCCCGGCGCGGTAGTCGACGGCCCCGTCGGTGCGCACCCGCACGATCGCGTTGTCGCGGTCGAGGCGGCGGTGCTCCACGACCTCGCCCGCCCACCAGGCGGGCCCGGTGTCCGCGCGGGCCCCGCGGCGCATGACGTCCGCGACGTACCCGTAGGTGTACTCCCAGGCCTCGGCGACCTCGGGCGTCCAGGCCTCCCCCGCGCACTCGCGCAGGGTCGCGAGCAGGGCCCGGCCGACGGCGGCGTAGTGCTCCTCGCGGACGTCGAACTTGCGGTGGTCGCGGCCCAGCTGCTCCAGGAACCCGACGAGCGACTCGGGCTCGTCCAGTGTGGTCAGCACGTGCACCAGCGCGCGGCCGAACCGCGACTGCTGCACCGACAGCGACAGCGGGAACAGCGACCGCAGCCCGGGCGCGTAGCCGAACAGCGTGCGGTAGAAGAGCGGGACGAACTCCGCCATGTCGATGCCGGCGGTGGTCAGGCTGCGCCGGGCCAGCGCCAGGTGCGGGTGCAGCTCCTCGGGATGCGCAGGCGCGAGGCCCGGCATCCCCTCGGACACTCGCTCGGCCGTCACACCGGCGAAGGGTAGAGCACGGGGGGAGCTCAGACCCGAGCCGCCCGGAGCGCCGCATGGCGCTCCTTCACGGCCCGGTCCTTGTTGACGGGGTTCTGCGCCTGGTCGGCGTCGATGCAGCCGGCCTCGACGGCGATCCGGTTCATGGTCCCGAACATCGAGACCAGGTGCGCGAGCCGCACCTCGGCGCCGTCGACCGGCTGCTGCTGCCCGCTCACCAGGCCGACGGTGGCGTCCACCCAGAGCGCCTCGGCATGCATGCCCGCGTCTCGCAGCACCGCCTGCATCCGGCCGGTGAGCTGGCGCGGCCCGATCTCCAGCCACTCGTCCAGCGTGCGCACGTCCAGCGGGAACAGCTTGCCCTTCTGGCGCAGGTAGAGCAGCTCGAGGGCGTAGCCGTGGCCGTAGGCGCAGTAGTGGCAGCCGTTGTACAGGGAGATGACCATGCCGGCGAGGTGGGTGCGGATCCCGCCGAGCACCTGCATCGTCACCAGGTAGCGCGGCATGTTGGCGGCGAACCACCGCAGCGCGCCGCCCGGGCCCATGGCCTCCACGATGTGCGGGATCATCCGCGGCTCGAAGCCCCACATCGTGCGACAGCCGGCATGGAGCAGCCGAACCGTCACGCGGTTGAGCGCCCGGCCAGCCATGATCGTCTCCTCGTGCACAGTGGGTGAGCGGATGGTACCCCGCAGTGGCGGGCACCGACACTGCTCCGAACGGTCGGGAGCGCCGCGCGCCGACCGGTAGATTGCGCGGGGTGGCACGCGTCTTCCTGCTCCGGCACGGCGAGACCGAGTGGTCGGCCAACGGCCGGCACACCGGGCGCACCGACATCCCCCTGACCGAGCGCGGACGCAAGCTCGCGGAGGCGGCCGCACCGACCCTCGCCGCGCTGCGCCCCGGCGCCGGCCCCCCCGCGCGGGTGGTCACCAGCCCCCGGGCCCGGGCCCGGGTCACCGCCGAGCTCGCCGGCCTGGAGCCGGACGCCGTCGACCCGCGGCTCGCCGAGTGGGACTACGGGGACTACGAGGGCCTCACCACCCCGCAGATCCGCGAGACGGTGCCGGCCTGGACCGTGTGGACCCATCCGTGCCCCGGCGGCGAGTCCGCCGAGCAGGTGGGCGAGCGGGCCGACGCCGTGCTCGCCGACGCCCGCGCCGTCCTCCCGGACGGGGACGTCGTCCTGGTGGGGCACGGCCACTTCTCGCGGGTCCTGATCGCGCGCTGGCTCGGCATGCCGGCGGCGGGCGGCGTGCACGTCGCGATGGACGCCGCCGCCTGGGCGGTACTGGGCGACGAGCGCGGGGTCCCGCGGCTCGACGCCGTCAACCTCAGGATCCCCTAGCGATCAGTGGACCTGGACCTGGTCGCCGACCTGGAGGTAGTCGAAGAAGGCCACCGCGTCGTCGTGGGTCAGGTGCACGCAGCCGTAGGACGGGTTCTGCAGGCTGCCCTCGTGGAAGGCCACCCCGCCGTCGGCGAAGAAGACCGAGAACGGCATCGGCGCGTGGTTGGGCATGTCGCTGATGTGGTTCTGGTCCTTCCACTGGACCGTGAACGTGCCGACGGGCGTGGGGTCGGCGCGGTCGCCGGGCATCATCCGGACCGGCCCGCGGCTGACCTTGCCGTCGACGATCAGCCACGCCTCGCGATGGGCCAGGTCGACGCACGCCTTCGCCGTGACCGTGCAGGGGGTGCCGGGCACCAGCGCCGTCGCGTCGCCGGCCGGCTGGGCCTGCGGCTGGATCTGGGGCTGGGTCTGGGGCTGGGCCTGGGTCTGGCTCTGCGGCGCGGTGGTGGCCGCCTGGGCCGGGGCGACGGCGAGCGCGCCGAGCCCGAGGACCGCCGCCGTGATCGACGCCGTCCGGTACCGCCCGGTTCTCACGCTGTGTCTACCCATGGTCACCTCTCCGTCGTCCTCCCCCACATGGTTGACGAGTGGGAGCACCAAAGGTTGCTCCGTTCGCCGGAGATGTTTGCGCTGGTAGGAGGCCGATATCGTGCAGAGGTGACGGACGGGCGGACGAATCGGGTACGTAGGATCGAACCGGGCGATGTCGAGGCGGTGGTGGGTCTCGTCGAGGAGCTCGCGGAGTACGAGAAGGCACGCGACGAGTGCCACCTGACGGTCGAGCAGCTCCGCGCGGCGCTGTTCGGGCCGGCGCCGGCGCTGTTCGGCCACGTGGCCGAGCTCGACGGGCGGATCGTGGGCTGCGCGCTCTGGTTCCTCAACTTCAGTACGTGGGAAGGCGTGCACGGGATCTGGCTGGAGGACCTCTACGTGCAGCCCGCGCTGCGCGGCAGCGGACTCGGCACGGAGCTCCTCACGGCGCTGGCCGTGGAGTGCCGGGAGCGCGGGTACGCCCGGCTCGAGTGGTCGGTGCTCGACTGGAACGCCCCGTCCATCGCCTTCTACCGGTCCCTCGGCGCCACCGGCATGGACGAATGGACGACCTTCCGGCTCACGGGTGCGGCGCTGGCCGAGCTGGGCAGCTGAACCGGCTCTCCACCGAACCGATCAGGGCGGTGCTCCGAACGCCCTGCGTGAACACACGGGACGCGGCACACGCCGTCGGCGGCGCTGCGGCCCGCAAGGACGCCGGCTCCAGAGCTCCGGACTCCGACGAGGACATCCTCGCCGCGCTCGCCGCAGGCCGCCCGGACGCGCTCGCGGCGCTGTACGACCGCTACGGCACCCGGGCCTTCGCCCTGGCCAAGCGCGTGTGCGGGGATGCACAGCTCGCCGAGGACGCCGTCCAGGAAGCCTTCGTGACGGCGTGGCGGGAGGCCCCCCGGTTCGACCCGCGGCGGGGGCGGGTGGGCACCTGGCTGATGACGCTGGTGCACCACCGCGCCGTGGACCTGGTGCGGCGCGAGGACTCGCAGCGCCGCCGGACCGTGCCGATCGACACCTTCCCGAACGACCCCGGCGGCACCGACCGCCTCCCGCCCGACGGCGGCGCGGGGCCCGAGGAGTCCGCGCTGCTCTCGGCGGCAGCGGGCTCGGTGCGCACCGCCCTGGCCGCGCTCCCCGCCGAGCAGCGCAAGGCCCTCGCCCTCGCCTACTTCGGCGGGTACACGCAGCGGGAGGTCGCCGCGCTGACCGGGGTCGCGCTGGGCACCGTCAAGTCCCGGATGTTCACCGGCCTCGCCCGGCTCCGGACCTCGCTCGCCGCCCTCGCCCCGGAAGGGGGTGCCTCGTGACCGCGCCCTGCTCCATGACCCGGCAGGTCGCCGGCTTCGCGCTGCACGCGCTGGAGCCCGACGAGGAGCTGGCCGTGCTCGCCCACCTGCCGCGCTGCGCGGAGTGCACCGCCACCCTGCGGGCCCACGACGAGGTGCTGGTCCGGATCGCGAACGCCGCCCCGGCCCCCGCACCCCCCGCCCACCTGCGGGAACGGATCCTCGCCGCGGCTCTCGCCGGACCGGACGCCGGCCTGCGGGAGCCCACGGGCTCCCCGCGGCACGCCGTCGCCGGGGAGGGCAGCCGGGGCGGCTGGGGCAGCACCCGTCCGCTCCAGCCGGCCGGGAAGCGGCGGGGCGCGAGGCCCGGTCGGCGCCGGCTCGTGACCGCACTGCTCGCCGCCGCGTGCACCGTGGCCGTCGGGGTGCTCACCGGGCAGGCCGTCGACCTGCAGGCCCAGCGGGACACCGCGGTGGCCGGCTCCCGCGACCTGACCAGCATCGTCACCGGGCTCGACGCCCCCGGCAGCACCCACGCCACCCTGCTCGACGGCGCCGGGACCGCCGTGGCGGCCGTCGTCTCCGACCACACCGCGCTTCATCTCGTGGTCGCGGACCTGCCGGGCAACGACGCGTCGAGCACCACCTACGTGCTGTGGGGCACCGGCGCCGGGGCCCCGCAGGCGGTCGGGACGTTCGACGCGACGACCGGTCGCACCGAGGTGCGCACCCTCCCGGCGACGTCCCGGTTCACCGGGTTCGCGGTCTCCCGCGAGCCCGGCCGGGTCGCCCCCGAACTGCCCACCACGATCGTCGCGATCGGCCCGCTCACCGCCTGACCGGGGCCGCACCCGAAAACGAACCGAAATCAGTTTCGGAACGAATTTCGGGCATGGCCACAACGACGCCCCGGAAATCGCCGGAACGGGCACCGGGAAATGCGCTCGGCCGCCTCGTCGCGGCGCTCGTCGGACTCATTTCGGTGGGCGCCGCGCTCGGCGTGGGGAGCCTCGTCGCGGGGCTCGTGACGCCCTCGTCGTCGCCCTTCCTCGCGGTCGGGGACACGGTCATCCGACTCTCCCCGCAGGTGCTCACCGAGTTCGCCAAGACCACCTTCGGCACCGCCGACAAGCCGGTGCTGCTGGGCGGGATGGCGGTGGTGATCGCGCTGGTCGGAGCCGTCGCGGGGCTCGTGTCGCGGCGCCGCCCGGGTCCCGGGCTCACCGTGGTGGCCGTGCTGGGCCTGCTCGGGGTGGGCGCCGTCGCCGCCGCGCCGACGGTGAACGCGGCGGCCTTCGTCGCCCCGCTGGCGGCCCTGGTGGCCGGCCTCGCGAGCTTCGCCGGTCTGCACCGCGTCGCCCGCTCCGCGAACGGCGAGGCCCCCACCGACGGCAGTGGCGGTGATTCCGGCCGCGGAGGGATCGGCCGGAGGGCCGTGCTGGTCGGGTCCATGGCCGCCGTCGCCGTGGCGTCGGCGGCCGCGGGTCTCGGCGGGCTGCTGCTCGGCGGGGGCGGCGCCGACTCCCGGCGCGGCGTGACCGCCCGGCTGGCCGGCGCCCGGGTGACGGAACAGCCGCCCGCGGTGCCCGCCGGTGCGGACTTCGCCGAGCTCGGCACGCCCGGCTTCCTGACGCCCGCGCAGGACTTCTACCGGATCGACACCGCCCTGCAGGTGCCGGACCTGCGCGCCGAGGACTGGTCGCTGCGGCTGCACGGGATGGTCGACCGCGAGCTCTCCCTCAGCTTCGACGACCTGCTGTCCCGCCCGCTCGTCGAGCGCACGATCACCATGACCTGCGTGTCCAACCCGGTCGGCGGGGACCTGATCTCCACGGCCGTGTTCACCGGCGTCGACCTGCGCGAGCTGCTGCTCGAGGCCGGGGTGCAGCGCGGCGCCGACCAGATCTTCACCACCAGCTCGGACGGCTGGACCGCCGGCACCCCCACCGACGTCGTGCTGGAGCCGGGGCGCGGGGCGCTGCTCGCCGTCGGGATGAACGGCGAGGCGCTGCTGCCCGAGCACGGCTTCCCCGTGCGGATGGTCGTGCCGGGCCTCTACGGGTTCGTCTCGGCCACGAAGTGGCTCGTGGACATGGAGCTGACCACCTTCGACCGGCGCAAGGGCTACTGGCTGCAGCGCGGCTGGGCCCAGCGGGCCCCGATCAAGACCGAGTGCCGCATCGACAGCCCGCGCGGCTTCCAGTCCGTGCCGGCCGGACGCGTCACCTGCGCCGGGATCGCCTGGTCGCAGCCGATCGGGATCAGCAAGGTCGAGGTCCGGATGGACGGCGGCCCATGGCGTGCGGCCACCCTGTCGTCCTCCCCGAGCGGCGCCACGGGCGGGCGCACCTGGCGGATGTGGAAGGCCGACTTCGACCTCGCCCCCGGGAGCCACACCGTGCAGACCCGTGCGGTCGACGCCAACGGCGTGACCCAGACCGAGGACCGCGCCGAGCCGATCCCCGACGGCGCCTCCGGCTGGCCCGCCACGATCTTCACGGTTTCCTGAGATTCACCCGAACCGAAATTCATCCGGATACGAAGCGCGAACCGTTCCGGAAAACGTCCCGAATACCCCTGTGAAAGGCCCGGAAGCACCGGGCCGAGCTCGAAGGAGAATTCCGATGCGCAGTACCGTCCGGGTGGCCGCCGCAGTCGCCACCGCTGCCCTGGCCGTCACCCTCGCCGCCTGTGGCGGGGGCTCCTCCACCGCGTCGGGCACCTCCGCCGCCCCGTCGGCGGCCGCCTCCGCTCCTGCGTCCGCCCCGGCGGCCGCGGCGAGCACCGGCGTCACCACCAACGCCGACGTCTTCGGCCCCGCCTGCAGCCAGCTCCCGCAGGGCAACTCCCCCGGCTCGCTGGACAACATGGGCCCGCAGCCGGTCGCCAGCGCCGCGAGCACGAACCCGCTGCTCACGACGCTCGTCACGGCCGTCGGCAAGGTGCCCGGCCTGGCCGACACCCTGAACCAGCAGAAGGCGATCACCGTGTTCGCCCCGTACAACGGCGCCTTCGCGGACGTCCAGAAGGCGGTCGGTGACCAGGCCTTCAACAGCCTGCTGGCCAACCAGCAGCAGCTCGGTGGCCTGCTCAGCTACCACGTGATCCCGAAGCGCTACGACGCCAAGGGCCTCGTCGCGGCCGGCACCACCACCGAGCTCGCCGGCGGCACCCTGAAGATCGGCGGCACCGCGACGGCGCCGACCGTGACCGACGGCAAGGGCAACACCGCGAACATCCTGTGCGGCAACATCCCGACCTCGAACGCCACCGTGTTCGTGATCGACAAGGTGCTCATGCCGGCGAGCTGACGCTCGTCCGCTAGTCACCTCTGCGGCGCTGGTCGATCCCCATCGACCAGCGCCGCGCCGGTTCGCTCACCAGCAGCAGGAAGGTCCCGACGACGACGACCAGCGCGGCGATGCCGATCAGGAGCTGCCCCGAGCTGAGCGTGGAGTAGACGACCGGCACCAGCAGCAGCTGCGCCACGATCGCCGGCGTGCGCGCGCCGGACCGGCCACGGAACAGCGCGGCGGCACAGAACACCAGCGCGGCACCGATGATCACGAAGTAGGACGCCTCGCCGATCCGCGCGCCGACGCCGCCCTCGGACGCCACGGCGAACACGCCGGCCACCACCAGCGACAGCAGCCCCTCGGCACCGACGATCCCCGCGGCGACCTGCACGGGCCGCGGCGGCGGGCCCTCCCCCTGCGGGGCGGGAAGGTCCTCCGGGCGGGCGTCGGGCGTCACGACGGCCAGGATACGGGCGCGACTACCCTGGGGGACGTGCGCGCCCTCCTCATCGTGAACCCGCGGGCGACGTCGACGACCCCGGGTGGACGGGACGTCCTGACCCACGCCCTGGCCAGCGAGCTCAAGCTGGACGTGCTGGAGACCGCCTACCGCGGGCACGCGGCCGAGGCCACCGCCGCGGCCTGCGCGGCCGGCGTCGAGCTCGTCGTGGCCCTGGGCGGCGACGGGACGGTCAACGAGGTCGTCAACGGCATGCTGGTCGACCGCGAGGCCGAGGGCCCGCGGGCGCCGGACGGCGCGGATCCCGAGGCCCCCGCCCTCGCCGTCGTGCCCGGTGGGTCGGCGAACGTCTTCGCCCGCGCCCTCGGCATCCCCAGGGACCCCGTGGAGGCCACGGGCGCCATCCTGCGGGCCCTGGAGCGCCGCAGCAGCCGCCTGGTGGGCCTGGGCCGCGCGGACGACCGCTGGTTCACCTTCAACGCCGGCATGGGCTGGGACGCGGACGTGGTCGCCGCCGTCGAGCGCGCGCGGGCGAGCGGCCGGGAGGCGAGCCCGGTCCGGTACGCGGGCACGGCCGTGGCCGAGTACCTCCGGCAGCGCCGCCGGCCGCCGGCGATGACCGTCGAGGTCCCGGGTGCCGGGCCGCTCGAGGACATCCGGATGGCGTTCGTGAGCAACACCGACCCGTGGACCTACCTGTCCGGGCGCGCGGTGCGCACCAACCCGGGCGCCACGTTCGGTGCCGGTCTGGCCCTCTTCGCGCTGCGCGATCTGGGGCTGCCGACCATCGCGCGCACTCTGCGCCACATCCTTGTGACCGACGGCGACCCCCACGGCAAGGGCATCGTGCGCCAGGACGCGGTGCCGCGGGTGCGCATCCGGAGCGAGGAGCCGCTGGCCCTGCAGCTGGACGGGGACCACCTGGGCGCCCGGACGGACGTGGAATTCGTGAGCGTGCCCGGAGCGTTACGCGTCGTCGTGTGAGAGGAGCCCCTCGTCGCAGGCGGGGCGGCGTGATCACCCGGTCGAGTGACACGGGGCCACCATTCACCGACGTTCGACGACCACCGAGCAGCTAGGGACTCGCCACCTGCGGGGACCGTGATCCAAGGTAGGTCCTGCGAAAGCGAGGGACGACACCGGGGTCGGCCGGTATGGTCCACGGCGGTCCGGGTAATACCCGGGGCGCGGCGGACGATACCGACGACGCACCGAGTGACGCGGGATCGATCCGGACACCGTCCGTGTCGGCCAACGTTGCGGAGTGTGGGTGAGGCTACTCACCCGCTCGGACCTTGTCCCTTGAAGAGCGACGTCGCTCGTGAAATCATTCACAAGCGCGAAAAATGCGTGACACACAGACGTGCGGTCGGCGCGACCCCGACCGCCAGCACAAGGAGTGGAACGATCATGGATTGGCGTCACCGCGCTATCTGCCGCGACGAGGACCCGGAGCTCTTCTTCCCGGTCGGGACGAGCGGCCCCGCGCTTCTGCAGATCGCCGAGGCGAAGACCGTCTGCCGCCGCTGCCCGGTGGTCACCGAGTGCCTCGCGTGGGCCCTCGAGAGTGGCCAGGACGCCGGCGTGTGGGGCGGTATGAGCGAGGACGAGCGCCGCGCCCTCAAGCGCCGGAACGCACGTACCCGCGCTCGCACCGCCTGAGCAGTTCGCCGGGCCGAGCGCAGGTCACAGCTGGGGTCGCACACTCGCTCCCCGAGACCTGCACCCTGCGGTACCAGAGACAGCTGCACGAACCCGAGAAGCGGGCCCGTCGCCGGAGAGCACCGGCAGCGGGCCCGCTTCTCTGTGGTCCCGGAGCGATGTCACCGCACCACTCCGGGAACCCATGACCGTCGAGCACGGCACCGGCGCGACCTCGGCACCGGGATCGGCGATCACACGCCAAGGTTATCGCGCCGTCATCGGGACAGTGATAAGGGCCTCCGTTCCGCCGCCCTCCCGGGGGCGGACGGCCAGCGTCGAGTCCAGCTCGTCGAGCAGCGTGCGCACGATCTGCAGCCCCAGACCCTCCGCGCGGTCGATGTCGAAGCCCTCGGGCATGCCCCGCCCGTCGTCGGCCACCACGACCTCCAGCGTCGCCGCCGAGCGCCGGGCCCGCAGGACCACCTCGCCCTGCTGACCCGGCTCGTAGGCGTGGGCCAGGGCGTTGTGCACCAGCTCGGTGAGCACCAGGACCAGCGGGGTCGCGAGCGCCGAACCCAGGGTGCCGAGCGAGCCGTCGCGGCGGACCTTCGCCCGCACCTCCGCGGTGGCGCCGTCGCCGATCGCCGGCAGCACGGTGTCCACCAGCTCGTCGAGGTCGACCATCTCGGCGACCGAGTAGGCCAGCGCCTCGTGGACCAGCGCGATCGACGTCACCCGCCGCACGCTCTCCGACAGCGCCCGGCGGGCCTCGGGGATCTGGGTCCGGCGGGCCTGCAACCGCAGCAGCGCCGCGACCGTCTGCAGGTTGTTCTTGACCCGGTGGTGGATCTCCCGGATCGTTGCGTCCTTGCTCAGCAGGGCCTGGTCGCGGCGGCGGAGGTCGGTGATGTCCCGGACGAGGACGAGCGCGCCCGCCGCGTCCCCGCGCGGACGCAACGGCAGCGCCCGGACCAGCATCGTGGCGCCGCGGGCCCGTACCTCCATGCGCAGCGACGTGCGCCCGTCGAGCGCCGCCTGGATGCGGGCGGCGACCTCGGTGGCGTCGAACGGATCGCCGGTGAGCGACTTGGTGAGCGGGCCGAGCGGGGTGCCGACGAGATCGGTGTCGTGACCCATCCGGTGGTAGGCGGACAGGGCGTTGGGGCTGGCGTAGGCCACGAGGCCGTGGGCGTCGAGCCGGATCAGCCCGTCGCTCGCCCGCGGGCTGGTGTCCGCGCCGGCCGCCGCCGCCGTCGTCGGGAAGGTCCCGTCCGCGATCATCTGGCAGAGGTCGCTCGCGCTGCCCAGGTAGGCGATCTCCAACGGGCTCGGGACGCGCGGCATGGCCAGGTTCGTGTCCCGGGACAGCACGGCGACGACGCGACCGTTGTGCCGGACCGGGATGGTCTCCCGCCGCACCGGCACCTCCATGTGCCAGCGGGGCTCCTCCTCGCGACAGATCCGGCCCTCGACCACCGCGCGGCGCAGCTGCGGGTTCTCCCACAAGGTCACCCGGGCCGCCACGGCGTCCTCGGGGTGCGCGGTCGGGGCGGTCGTCGGGCGGGCCTGGGCCACGCAGAGGAACTCCTCCGGGGCACCCGCCATGTCGTGGTCCGCGTCCTGCGGCAGCGGGATCCACAGCAGGAAGTCCGCGAACGACATGTCGGCCAGCAGCTGCCACTCGGCGACGACCCGCTGCAGGTGCTCGACGGAGTCGCCGGACAGGCTCGAGTGCTCGGCCAGCAGTTCGCTCAGGGTCGACACGAGCGCCATCCAATCACGTGGGAGGATGGGCTCAGGACCTGTGCCAGGAGAAGGAGGGAACCATGTCGAAGCGCGCACGCAAGCGCCGCGACCGCAAGAAGGGCGCGAACCACGGCAAGCGGCCCAACACCTGAGCCGTCCGCAGACGCACGAACGGCCCGTCCACCGCGGTGGACGGGCCGTTCGTGTTCTGTCTGCCCTCCGCGGGTCCGATCTCGCGGCTCAGCCGCGGGTCCGATCTCGCGGCTCAGCCGCAGGGCCGAACTCGCGGCTCAGCCGCAGGGCCGAACTCGCGGCTCAGCCGCAGGGCCGAACTCGCGGCTCAGCCGCAGGGCCGAACTCGCGGCTCAGCCGCAGGGCCGAACTCGCGGCTCAGCCGCGGCGCTCGATGCGGGTGGTGCGGACCTCGACGGTCGTCCCGCCCGGTCCGGACTCGACGCTCACCTCGGCCTGGGCGAGGATCTGCCGGCGCAGCCGGTCCTTCAGCCCGTCCGGCGCGGTCTCCCCGCTGCACTTGCGGGCGAGCAGCGCCTTGAGCTTCTCGTCGATCCCGTACTCCTCGAGGCACGGCGAGCACTCGTCGAGATGCTGGATCAGCAGGCTCCGGCGCTGCGGCTCGCACTCGCCGTCGAGGTACAACCAGACCTCCGCGAGGACCTCGGAGCAGTCCGTGTCGTGGTGGTTCCCGCAGCTCATGAGCTGGCCACCTCCTGCTCGCCCCGGACGCTCGAGTCACGGATGCTCGAGTCACGGATGAAGCCGCGCTCGATCGCCGTGTCGGTGAGCATCTCCCGGAGCTGCCGGCGGCCGCGGTGCAGCCGCGACATCACGGTGCCGATCGGGGTTCCCATGATGTCCGCGATCTCCTTGTAGGCGAAACCCTCGACGTCGGCGAGGTAGACCGCCATGCGGAAGTCCTCGGGAAGCCGCTGCAGGGCCTCCTTGACGTCCGAGTCCGGCAGGTTGTCCATCGCCTCGACCTCGGCGGACCGCAGGCCGGTCGAGCTGTGCTCACCGGCCTGGGCGAGCTGCCAGTCGGTGATCTCGTCGGTCGGGGACTGCAGCGGCTGGCGCTGCCGCTTGCGGTAGCCGTTGATGTAGGTGTTGGTGAGGATCCGGTACAGCCAGGCCTTGAGGTTGGTGCCCTCGCGGAACGTCCGGAACGCCGAGTAGGCCTTCAGGTACGTCTCCTGGACCAGGTCCTCCGCGTCCGCGGGATTGCGGGTCATCCGCAGGGCGGCGCCGTACAGCTGGTCCAGCATGGGCATCGCGTCGCGCTCGAAGCGCGCGGCCCGCTCGGACTCGGTCTCCTCCGGGGCGCGGTCCAGCTCGTCCGTCACCGGCTCGGCGGAGTCCTCCGCCTTCGACGACTCGTCGGGCACCGCGCTCCTCTCCCCGTGGGTGCGGGGCACCCGGTTCGCGATCGGAGACGAGACTACGCGTCCGACGCCGGTGCGGCGCGATGCGGCCGGGACCGGCGTCTCCAACAGAGCAGATGTCACGTAGGTTGCGAACGCGCCGGACCGGGCGGGGATTCCCGGTGCGGCCCGGGCCGGGGAAAGGAGAGGTCGTGGCAGGGCGGGGGACGCCGGCGACGGCGCTGCTGAGCACGCGGAAGATCGCCCACACGCTGCACTCCTACGAGCACGCCGGTGGCGCCGCGTACGGCCCCGAGGCCGCCCGGGCGCTCGGCCTCGAGCCCGGCCGGGTGTTCAAGACCCTGGTGGCCGAGGTCGACGGCGCCCTGACGGTCGGGGTGGTCCCGGTCGACGCGACGCTGGACCTCAAGGCCCTCGCCGCGGCCGTCGGGGGCAAGAAGGCGACGATGGCCGAGGTCGCCGCCGCGGAACGGGCCACGGGCTACGTCGCGGGAGGGATCTCGCCCCTGGGGCAGAAGAAGCGGCTGCCGGTGGTGGTCGACGCCTCCGCCACCGGCTACCCCACGATCTTCTGCTCCGCGGGTCGCCGAGGCCTCGAGGTGGAGCTCTCCCCCACCGACCTGGTCGCGGTCGTGGGAGCCACCACCGCGGACATCGCGGCCCGCTGAGGCTGCGATCCATCCGAGCACCACAGCAAGGTCGCCGGCGGAGCCGTGAGGTATCGCTCACGATGATCAACTCCGCCGAGAGTGATCGTTCCGAGTGCCACAGCACAGCTGCCGGCCGCGCTGTGAGGTCGCGCTCGCGGCGATCTTCACCGCCGCACGGGCGCGTGATCACCGCGACCGGCACCGCACAGCGGTCGACTGCGCAGTCAGGTGACGCTCGCGATGATCAGCTCCGCCGCTAGTCCGTGATCGTTCCGAGCGCTACAGCGGAGTTGCGACGGGACCGTGAGGTACCGCTCGCGATGATCAGCTCCGCCGCGGGCCGGTGATCGATCCGAGTGCCACAGCAGAGGTGCCGGCCGCACCGTGAGGTCGCGTTCGCGGCGATCTTCACCGCCGCACGGGCGCGTGATCACCGCGACCGGCACGGCACAGCGGTCGAGTGCGCCGTCGAGTGCCGCTCGCAGCGATCTTCACCGCCGCGCGGGCGTGACCGCTCCCGGTGGTGCAGGGCGGCGGCCGGGACGCACCGCTCGCGGCGGTCAGGCGATCCAGTCGGGGACGCCGCGGTCGGTGCCGTCGGGGAGCACCGCGCGGGCGGTGCCGGGGCCGGTGACCAGCGCGGACAGCCCGGCCTCGGGGTCGGCGACGATCCGGCGCTCCTCCCCCGCCCGCAGCACGGCGGTGTCGCCGGGGCCCAGCGTGCCGAGGGGCTCGACGGTCATGCCGCCCTCCAGCACGGTCCAGACCTGCTCGCCGTCCATCACGTGGGCGGGGCCCTCCTGGCCCGGGCGCATCCGGACCTGCCAGACCGAGTGCGCGGCACCGCCGAGTGTGGGCGAGGCGAGGGTGGTCATCACGGCGTTGGGCGTCTCGTGGGTGCGCCGGGCGGCGCGGCGGACGACGGGCATCGGGACCTCCGGGGTAAGTTAGACAACGTGGTTGTCCAAACCGTAAACCTGGTTGTCGAAAATGTCGAGTGAGCGGCCCGGGTACGCGCTGCCCCTGCTCCTGCTCGCGGGCTTCCAGAGCCTGGTCGACGCACTGCACGCCGAGCTCGCCGAGCAGGGCCATCCCGAGGCGCGACCGATGCACGGCTTCGCCCTCCAGGCCGTCGGCGCCGGCACCACGGCCGCCGAGCTGGGCCGGCGCCTGGGCGTGAGCAAACAGGCCGCGGCCAAGACGATCGCCGGGCTGGAGGCGGCGGGCTACGTGCGACGGGCCCCGGACGCCGCGGACGCCCGCCGGATCCTGGTCCGCCCCACCGACCGTGGCCGCGACATGCTCACCCGCTCCGCCGAGATCTTCGACGCCCTGCGCGCAGGCTGGGCGGCCGACCTCGGCGAGGACGTCGTCCGCACCCTGGAGGACGCGCTGTCCCGGGTCGCCGGCCCACCCCGCCTCGACGCCCCGTCCTGGTTCACCCGCTGACCGCGCTGCGCCGCAGGCCGGTCGTACCCGTGGCGACCGCTCATGATCGCCAGGAGTGCCGATCCGCGGCCGCTGGTGGCCGACATCCCGCGATGACGGCGATCATGAAGCGACGGGATCGCTACCACCTGGTGGTGGTGCCCAGCGCGAGCGGCGTGACGCACCACCTGTTGTGGCGGCGCTGACCCGGCCGGATCAGGGCAGCTGCCGGGCGAGCCACTCCCCCACCGACCTCTCGACGGCGGGGAGGTCCTTCTTCAGCGAGTGGTCACCCGGCAGCACCACGACCTCGCAGCCGGGCGCGGGCGGTGGGCACCCGAACGGATCGCGGTCGCCCTGGATGACCAGCACCGGCACCGCGACGCCGTCGATCTCCGCCCGCCGGTGCTTCTCGGGCCTGCCCGGCGGGTGCTCGGGGAAGGCCAGGCAGACGACGCCGGCGGCCTCGCCCTCGCCGGCGCACCGGCAGGCCACGCGGGCCCCGGAGCTGCGGCCGCCGAAGAACAGCGGGAGCCCGGCGAGCTCGGCCTCCCGCAGCGCCGCGACGACGGCGAGCCAGGCGGTGTCGAGCTGCCCGGCCGGGGCGGGCGCGCGACGGCCGGCGACCCGGTAGGGCTGCTCGGACAGCACGACGTGCAGACCGGCCTCGCGCGCCGCCCGGGTGGCGGCCTTCAGGTCGGGCGCCTCGACCCCACCGCCGGCACCGTGCCCGAGGACCAGCGCCCCTCGGGCGTGTTCGACGAGATGGAGGTGGACCCGGGCCGGCCCGTGCGGCGTCCCGATCTCCCGCGACTCACCCACCCGCCACCACTCCCGCGAGTCGGCACTTCCGGGAGCCCGAAACACACGCCTGCGACGTCCGCGGGAGCTTGGTCACGACAGCAGGTCGAGCTGGATCGGCTCCTCGACCTGCGAGGGATCGATCGGCGCCAGCAGCTCCACGCTGTTGTTCTTCACCGAGTTGACCTTGTCCGACACCGGGACGATCTCCATCGTCTGCACGAGCTCCGCCGAGGGCGGCACGAGCCAGCGCAGGACCTCCTCGTCCTTCCCGTCCGTGTCCGGGTCGAGCCACGCGTCCCACGCCGCCTGCGGCAGGACGAGCGGCATCCGGTCGTGCACCTGGGCGAGCGGGCCGACGGCCTCCGTGGTGAGCACCGTGGCCGTGACCAGGCCGTTCGGGAACTTCTCGAGCAGCTCACCCTCCTTGGGCCGCCAGTACTCCCAGAGACCGGCCATCGCGAGCGAGGCGCCGTCCTGGTAATGCGTGTAGTACGGCTGCTTGCTCGCCTTGTGGTCCTTGGTGGCGGCGCGGCGCTGCCACTCGTACCAGCCGTCGGCGGGGAGCAGGCAGCGGCGGGCGGCCAGGGCGCGGCGGAAGGCGGGCTTCTCGCCCGCGGTCTCGCTGCGCGCGTTGATCATCCGGGCGCCGGCGGAGGGGTCCTTGGCCCAGCTCGGCACGAGCCCCCAGCGGACGAGCCGCAGGCTGCGCTCGGTGATGTCCGGGTCCGGTGTGCCCTCCTCGTCTCGCGGATGGCGCGCCACCACGGCGATGACGTCCCGCGTGGGCGCGACGTTGTAGTCCGGCTGCTTCGGCTCGCCGGCCTTCTCGGTCACCGCGTCGACGGCCCGGAACTCCTCGGCCAGGTCCGTCGGCGCCTTCGTCGAGGCATACCTCCCGCACATGGCCCCATCGTGGCACGCACCCCCGACAGCCAGCACGATCGGCGTTTCGGCGATCGGGGGCGGCGCCGGGTCGGGGACCGGGGCCCGATGGGGAATCATGGGGGCCGTGACCGGCCTCTACTCCGCACCCACCGCCTCCGGGCCCGTGCGCGGGACCGTGTCCGTGCCCGGGTCGAAGTCCGTGACCAACCGCGCGCTGCTGCTGTCGGCGCTGGCCGCGGGCAGCTCGACCGTCCACGGTGTCCCCGCGACGCGCGACTCCGCGCTGATGATCGGCGCCCTGCGCTCGCTGGGGGTGGCCGTGGCGGTCGAGGGCGAGACCGTGCGGATCGAGGGCGGCACCCTGACCGGCGGCGGCGCCGTGGACTGCGGCCTGGCCGGGACCGTGATGCGGTTCGTCCCGCCCGCCGCCGCGCTGGCCGACGGTGCGGTGATCTTCGACGGCGACCCCCACGCCCGCGAGCGCCCCATGGCCACGGTCCTCGACGCGCTGCGGGCGCTCGGCGCGGTGGTCGACGGCGACCGGCTCCCCTTCGTCCTGCACGGCACCGGTGGTCTCACCGGCGGCACGGTGACCATCGACGCGTCGGCGTCGTCGCAGTTCGTGTCGGGTCTGCTGCTCTCCGGGGCGCGCTACGACAAGGGCCTCACGGTCCACCACGACGGCAAGCCCGTCCCGAGCCTCCCCCACATCGACATGACGGTCGCGATGCTGCGCGAGGCGGGCGTCGTCGTCCACGATCACGAGCCGGACACCTGGCACGTCGAGCCCGGGCCGATCACCGCCCGGACCTGGGCGGTCGAGCCCGACCTCTCCAACGCGTCGGTGTTCCTGGCCGCCGCCGCGGCGACCGGCGGCGAGGTGACGGTCGCGGGCTGGCCGGCGGAGTCCACGCAGCCCGGCAGCGAGATCCTGGAGGTCTTGGCCCGGATGGGCGCGACGGTCGAGGCACGCCCCGAGGGCATGACGGTGCGTGGCCCGGCCCGGCTGCACGGCCTCGACGTCGACCTCCACGAGGCGTCCGAGCTCACCCCCACGGTCGCGGCGCTGGCCGCGCTCGCGGACTCCCCCAGCGTGATCCGCGGCGTCGCGCACATCCGCGGCCACGAGACGGACCGGATCCGGGCCCTGGCCACGGAGCTGGCCGCCGTCGGTGCGGCGGTCGACGAGACCGAGGACGGCCTGGCGATCCGCCCGGCCGCGCTCGCCGCGACCGACCGGCCGTGGGGCGCCTACGCCGACCACCGGATGGCGACGGCGGGGGCGATCGTCGGGCTCGTGGTCGGCGGCGTGACGATCGACGACATCGCCTGCACCTCCAAGACGATCCCCGACTTCCCCGGCCGGTGGGCCCGGCTGCTCGATGCCTAGGGAGTACGACGAGTCCGACGTCCGGATCCGCCCCGGCCGGCGCGGTTCCCGGCCGCGCACCAAGCGCCGCCCGGACCACGCCGACGCCCGGGAGGCCATGGTCACCGTGGTCGACCGGGGTCGCTGGACCTGCGCCCCGGACGCGGACGCCGAGCTCCCGCCCGTCACCGCCATGCGCGCCCGCGAGCTGGGCCGCACGCCGATCGTCGTCGGGGACCGGGTGGGGCTCGCCGGCGACGTCTCGGGCGCGCCGGACACCCTCGCCCGGATCGTGCGGGTCGAGGAGCGGCGCAGCATCCTGCGGCGCACCGCGGACGACACCGACCCCTTCGAACGGCTGGTGGTCGCCAACGCGGACCAGCTGGTGATCGTCACGGCGCTGGCCGATCCGGAGCCGCGCGAGGGCTTCGTGGACCGCTGCCTGGTCGCCGCGTTCGCGGGCGGGCTCACGCCGGTGCTGTGCCTGACCAAGGCCGACCTCACCGATCCCGCCCCCTTCGCCGCCCTCTACGCCGAGCTGGAGTTCCCCGTCGTCGTGACCCGGGACGGGCAGCCGGGCGAGCTCGCCGCGCTGCTGCGCGGGAAGGTGTCCGCACTGGTCGGACACTCCGGCGTCGGCAAGTCCACACTGGTCAACGCCCTGGTACCGGATGCGGACCAGCGCATCGGGCGGGTCTCGGGGGTCGGCAAGGGACGGCACACGACGACGGCAGCGCTCGCGCTGCCGATCGAGGGCGGCTGGGTCGTGGACACCCCGGGCGTCCGGTCGTTCGGGCTCGCGCACGTGACCCCGACGGAGGTCGTCGCCGCCTTCGAGGACCTCGCCGCGGCCATCGAGGACTGCCCGCGCGGGTGCGGGCACTTCGGGCCGCCCGCCGACCCGGAATGCGCGCTCGACGCGCTCGTCACCGCGGGTCAGCTGCGGTCGGAACGGCTCGCCGCACTACGCCGCGTGCTCGTCGCACTGCGCGCCGCAGCCCCCGGCGCGGCGCCCGCCGAGCGCTAGCCTCGGCGCTTCGCCCGCAGGGTCCCGGAGACGGGCGGCGGGCGGCTCACGAGGGAGTCACCGTGTCCGCAGCCGGGCGTGGACCGATCGCGGTCCTGGTCGCCGTCCTGGGTGTCGTCCTGGTCGTCTCCGGGTGCGCCCGGGGCAACTCGGAGGGCGCCGGCGCCGCGAGCCCCGGCCTGCCCAAGTACTACTCGGCCGCGGACCTGCTCACCGTGGTCGCCGCCCGGCAGCGGGCCGACCGCACCGCGGTGCTGCGGCTGTCCGGGCGGGTCGACGGGCCTTCGGGGCCCACCACCCTGGGCGGCGACGGCAGCCTGCGGATCGAGCCCACCGGCGGCGTCTCGGCGCAGTTCACGCAGACCCTCACCGCGCCCGGGGGCACCCCGCAGACCGCGAGGTTCGTGGTGACGGGCAGCGGCCAGGTGTTCCGGGACACGGGCGGTTCCTGGACCCGGGTGGACCACGCGAGCACGGGCACCCCGGACAAGACCCTCGCGACCACCGCGGCGAACGTCGCCGACACGGCGGACCCCACCGCCAACCTCGCCCGGTACTCCGACGCGGCCCTGATCGCGGACGCGGTGGACCAGCCCGTCGACGGGGTGGCCGCGGTGCGGTACCTCGTGGTCGTCGACCTGGTGCGGGCCGCCGACCTGCAGACGGACCCGATCATCAAGGCCGAGCTGCGCAGCCAGGTCGACGGCGGGCTCACCCGGATCTCCTCGACCCTGTGGGTGGACGCGGCGAACCGCCCGCTGCGCAGCGAGAACCGCCAGGCCCTGCCGGGCATCGGGACGCTCACGCTCACCGCGGACTACCGGGACTGGGGAGCACCCGTCTCGATCGCGGCACCTAGTCTGTAGCCCGTGCCCGATCCCCGCACCCTCGGCGGCTTCACGCTGACCCGGTTGCTCGGCGAGGGCGGGATGGGCCGGGTCTACCTGGGCCGCAACCGCGCCGGCGTCCAGGCCGCCGTCAAGGTGGTGCGCGCGGACCTCGCGGGCGATCCCGAGTTCCGGGCCCGGTTCGGCCACGAGATCGAGGCCGCCACCCGCGTCCGCAGCCCGTACACCGCGGCCCTGCTCGCCGCCGACGCCGCGGCCGACCCGCCCTGGATGGCCACCGAGTACGTGCCCGCGCCGTCGCTGCGGGACGCGGTGTCGCTGCACGGGCCGATGCCGCCCGAGCAGGTGCGGCTGCTCGGCGTCGGGCTGGCGGACGCGCTGGCCGCGATCCACGCGGCCGGGATCGTGCACCGCGACCTCAAGCCCGCCAACGTCCTGCTCGGCCCGGACGGGCCGCGGGTGATCGACTTCGGGATCGCCCGCGCGGCCGACGCGACGATGCTGACCCGCACCGGCGCCGTCGTCGGGACGCCGGGGTTCATCGCGCCCGAGCAGATCACCCACGCCCGCTCGGCCCCGCCGGGCGACGTCTTCGCCCTCGGTGGGGTGCTCGCCTACGCGGCGACGGGGCGCCCGCCCTTCGGCACCGGGGACGTCAACGCCCTGCTCTACCGGACCGTGCACGCCGAACCGGACCTCGCGGGCGTCCCGGAACCGCTCGCCGGGATCGTCCGCCGCTGCCTCGACCGGGATCCCGAGCGCCGCCCGTCGACCGCGGAGGTGCGGGCGGCCCTCTCGGCCGGGCCCGAGGACCGCCCGGGCGCCGGCTGGCTGCCCGCGACCCTCACACCCACCCCCACGCGGCCGGTGGTCCGCGAACCGCGCTGGCGGGTGCTCGCCGCGGCCGTCGGCGTCCTGGTCGTGCTCGCGCTGGCGGGCGGGGTGAGCTACCTCGCGTTGCGGCCCACGAGCAGCCCGGACCCCACACCGACGGCGGCGCCCCCGGTCACCTCGGCCACCACCGCGCCGCCCACCACGACCACCACGACCACCACCGCGCCTCCCACGACCTCCGACGTCCAGGTCGCCACCGAGGCCACCGGCTTCTCCAGCCCCAGCGGCAACATCGCCTGCTACCTGTCGCCCAACTCCGTGCGCTGCGACATCGCCCAGGCCACCTGGGACCCGAGCACGGTGCCGAACCGCCCGGCGGGCTGCCAGGGCGTGTGGGGGGACGCGCTGGAGGTCACCGGATCGGACCGGCCGGACTTCGTGTGCCACGGCGACACCGTGTTCGGCACCGGCCCGATCCTCGACTACGGCCGCTCGCTGCGCGTCGGCGACGTGACCTGCGCCAGCCGGCAGACCGGCGTCGAGTGCCGGGTGGGCGCGAGCGGGCACGGTTTCTCCCTCTCGCGCACTACGTACCAGTTCTTCTAGCCCTCGGGGCCCTTCCGCGCCCGCAGCGGCCGGACCGGGTCGCATAATGCCTCCTATGACGGTGGGAGACGGGCAGCTTCGGATCGGGACCGCCGAGCGGGAGTCCGCGTCGAGAGCGCTGAACACGCATCTCGAGGAGGGGCGGCTCGGGGTCGAGGAGTACGCGGACCGCTCCGCGAAGGCGGCCGTCGCGACCACGGCCGCCGAGCTGACCGAGCTGTTCACGGACCTGCCGGCGCCGCACCCGTCGCTGCCCGGGTCGCGCAACACGGCCACCCTCGCGACCGCCGCGAACACGCAGCCGTCCGTCACCGAGACCGCCGCGCCCGCCCGGTTCTCGGGCTGGGGCACGCGGATCGCCGCCTCCAGCCCGATCCTCGCCCTGGTGCTGTTCGTCGCGCTCAACAGCGTGCACTTCCCCTACGCCTGGCTGGCGTTCCTGCTGATCCCGCTGGTCGGCGCGATGGGGTTCTCGCGGGAGCGGCAGGAGGCCCGGGAGCGGGAGCGCGAGCAGCGCCGGATCCTGCGCGACCGGGACCGCAGAGAGCGATGAGTCGCATCAACGACGTCGGGGGGATGACGGGGTTCCCACCCATCGACGAGGAGCCGGACGAACCCCGCTTCCACGAGGACTGGGAGGCGCACGTCTTCGCGCTGAACGGCGCGTTGATCAAGCACGGGGTGTACAACCTGGACGAGTTCCGCGACGCCCAGGAGCGTCTCGGGGTCGGCGAGTACCTGGCCGCCTCGTACTACGAGCGCTGGTTCGCCGCGATCCGGATGCTGCTGGTGGAGAAGGGCGTCGCGCGGCCGGAGGAGCTCCGTGCCTGACCGCTACGCGCCGGGCGACCGCGTCCGCACCCGCACGACCGACGTCGACGGCCACACCCGCCTGCCCCGCTACGCCCGCGGCGCCGTCGGGGTGATCGTGGAGCCCGCGGGCCGCCATCCCCTGGCCGACGAGCGGGCCCGCGGCCGGGCCTGCGAGCCCCGGACCGTGTACCACGTGCGGTTCGCCGCGAGCGAGCTGTTCGGCAGCGGGGAGCACAGCGTCGTGGTGGAGCTGTGGGAGGACTACCTGGAGGAGGCCTCGTGACCGGCCACGCGAGCTCGCGGATCTCGGCCGACGTGCGGCACGTCGAGTCCCTCCTGGAGGCCCGCGGCCTGCTCGACCCCGGCGAGATCGACGCCCGGATCGACGAGTTCGCGGCCGGTGGCACCCCGGCCAACGGGGCCCGGATCGTCGCCCACGCCTGGGCCGACGCGGGCTTCACCGAGCGCCTGCTCGCCGACGCGAACGAGGCGATCCGCGAGGTCGGGCTCTCGATGGCCGGCGGGATCCAGGAGCAGCGGCTCAAGGTCGTCGCGAACTCCGAGAGCGAGCACCACGTCGTCGTCTGCACGTTGTGCTCGTGCTATCCCGTGGCGCTGCTCGGGCCCTCCCCCACCTGGTACAAGAGCGAGGCCTACCGCTCGCGGGTGGTCCGGGACCCGCGCGGCGTGCTGCGCGAGTTCGGGCTCGAACTGCCGGAGACGACCGCGATCTCGGTGTGGGACGCCAGCGCCGAGTCCCGCTACCTGGTCCTCCCCCGCCGCCCCGCGGGGACCGCGGGGCTGGCGGAGGCGGAGCTGGCGGCACTGGTCACGCGCAAGGGCCTGATCGGCACCGCCTCGGTCTGAGGGCCGTCTAGTCGGCCTTGGTGCCGGGCCAGGGATCGACGACGTCCGGGTAGTCCGCCGAGACGGTGTTCGGGAAGGCCGGCGGGCGCTTCTCCAGGAACGACGTCACGCCCTCGGCCGCGTCGGCGCCCCGGCCGAGCCGGTCGATGAGCGCCGAGTCCACCCGGTGCGCCTCCCACGGGGAGTCCGCGCCGAGCATCGACCACAGCATCTGTTTGCTCAGCGCCACCGACACCGCGGAGGTGTTGTCCGCGATCTCCCGGGCGAGCGCGTAGGCCGCGGGGAGCAGCTCGTCCGGCGGGAGGACCCGCGACACGAGCCGGCCCGCGAGCGCCTCGGCCGCGTCGAACACCCGACCGGTGGCGACCCACTCCATCGCCTGCGCGATACCCACGATCCGCGGCAGGAACCAGCTCGACGCCGCCTCCGGCACCAGCCCGCGCCGCGCGAACACGAACCCGAACCGGGCCGTCTCCGAGGCCAGCCGGATGTCCATGGGCAGGGTCATCGTGGCACCGACGCCCACCGCCGGACCGTTGATCGCCCCGATCACGGGCTTGCGGCACGAGGCCGTGGCCAGCGACGCCACGCCGCCGCCGTCCCGCGGCGCACCGCCGACCGTCCCGATCTCGGCACGCTCGGCCTTCCGCACCGGATCGTCGAGGTCGAAGGTCGACGCGCCGCGCTGCAGGTCCGCGCCCGCGCAGAACCCGCGCCCCCGACCCGTCACGACGACGGCGCGCACCGCGTCGTCCGCGTCGGCGGCCCCGTAGGCGGCCACCAGCTCGCGCATCATCACCGACGTGAAGGCGTTGAGCCGGTCCGGCCGGTCCAGGGTGATCGTCGCGACGCCGTCGGCGACCTCGTAGGCGATCTCCGTGAAGGTCTCGCTCATCCGACGTTCCACCCGCCCGTGAACTCCGGATCGCGCTTCTCCAGGAAGGCCTCGAACGCCGCCGGCGCGTCGGATCCCGCGAAGTTGACCGACTGTGCCCGCGCCTCGCTCTCCAGCGCCTCGCGGAAGCTGCGTCCGGCGTTCTCGTGGAGCAGCGCCTTGGTCTGCGCCATCGCCACCGGCGCGCCCGCGGCGAGGGTCTTCGTCAGCTCGGCGACGTGGGCGTCGATCGTCCCGGGCTCGACGACGGTCGTCACCAGCCCGAGGCGCTCGGCCTCCTCCGCCCCGATGATCTCGGCGAGCAGCGCCAGCCGCTTCGCCTGCTGCATGCCGACGAGCCGGGGCAGCAGCCACGAGCCGCCGAAGTCCAGCGAGAGACCGCGCCGGGCGAAGATCTGGGAGAACCGCGCGTCCCGCTCGGCGATCACCAGATCGCAGCCCAGCGCCAGGTTCCAGCCCGCGCCGACCGCGACCCCCCGCACCTTCGCGACGGTCGGCACGGACAGGTCGTGCAGCGCGAAGGCGGCCTCGTTGATCATACGCATGCCGGGCAGCGGATGCTCGCCGAGCAGGCCGCCGGACAGGTCGGCACCGGCGCAGAAGTCGCCGCCCGCCCCCTGCACGACGACGGTGCGGACCTCGCGGTCGTGGTCGGCGGCACGGAACGCCTCCCGCAGGCCCGTCCAGACCTCCGCGTTCGCGGCGTTCTTGCGGTCGGGTCGGTTGATCGTCACCGTGAGGACGCCGTCCGCCACGTCGGTGAGGACGGGCTCCTCGGGGTCGTCGGTCATGCCTGCCTCTCGTCGTCGCGAGTCAGATGCCCAGCCGGTCGGCCAGCCGCGCGCGGTCCCGCGCCGGCGAGCCGAACAGCAGCTCCGTGCTCTTGGCACGTTTGTAGTACAGGTGCGCGTCGTGCTCCCAGGTGTAGCCGATGCCCCCGTGATACTGGACACAGGCCGTCGCGGCCCGGAAGTACGCCGGGCCGAGGAGGGCGGCCGCCAGCGCGGAGGCGACCGGGAGCTCGCCCGGCTCCTCGTCGGCGGCCCAGGCCGCGTACCGCACCACGGACAGGGCCATCTCCCACTCCGAGTGCACGTCCGCCAGTCCGTGCTTGACCGCCTGGTAGGAGCCGATCACGCGGCCGAACTGCATCCGGACCTTCGCGTACTCCGTCGCCATCTCGAGGACGCGGCCGAGCCCGCCCAGCTGCTCGGCCGCGAGCGCGACCGTCGCCAGATCCGCGACGCGGGCCAGGGCCGCGACCGGATCGGCGGACTCCAGCCGGACGGCCGGGGTTCCGTCGAAGGTGAGCGCGACCAGACCGCGCGTGGGATCGAGCGTGGTCAGCGTGGTCGTGGTCAGCGTGGTCGTGGTCAGCGTGGTCGTGGTCAGCGTGGTCGGGGCGGTCGCGGTCGGGGCGGTCGCGGTCGGGGCGGTCGCGGTCGGGGCGGTCGCGGTCGGGGCGGTCGCGGAGTCGACGCGGAACCATCCCGGGCCGTCCGGGGTGGTGGCGACCACGAGGTACACGTCGGCCGGGAGCACCGGGATCTTGCGGCCGTGCAGGGTCCAGGTGTCGCCGTCGCGGGTGGCTCTGGTGGCTCCCGGGCCCCACGGGCTGCCGGGCTCGGCCACCGCGACGCCCGCCGTCCGCTCCCCGGACACCAGTGCCGGGAGCAGCTCGCGGCGCGCGGCCTCGTCGTCGAGCGCCAGCAGGGCGTCCGTGGCCAGCACCGCCGAGCCGAGGAAGGGCACCGGGGCGAGGGACCGGCCGATCTCCTCGGCGACGACGGCCCGCTCGACGTGCCCCGCCCCGGCGCCGCCGTACTCCTCGGGCACGACGAGACCCAGCACGTCCAGGGCGGCGAGCCGCCGCCAGCGATCGCCGTCGACCGCGCCCAGGTGGTCGCGGACGCGGGAGTGGTCGTCGAGCAGGTCACGGACGGCGGCGCGCAGCGCCTCCTGCTCCTCGGTGAGCACGAGCCTCACTGCTGAGCCGCCTTCCCCTGGGTCCCGACCCTCAGCTCGCGGAACGGCACATCGCGGTCCACCGAGGGCTCCTTGGGCAGCCCGAGGATCCGCTCGCCGATGATCCCGCGCTGGATCTCGTTGGTGCCGCCGGCGATGCTCGCCGACGGCGCGGAGGTGATACCCAGCGCGACCTCGTCGCCGCGGGCGTCGTCCGGCGCCCACGCGACCGTGCCGGTGCCCGCGATCTCCCCGACCGTCTCGATCGCGAGGCGGGCGAGCATCGCGCCGGCGAGCTTGCCCACGGAGCCGCGCGCCCCGGGCGACCGGCCCGCGGCGGCCTCCTCGCGCAGCCGGGCGTTGAACAGCTCCAGCGCGCGTTCGTGCACGTAGAGCTCGGCGAGCCGCTCTCGCACGCCGGGATCGCCGGCCCGCCCGAGCCGCTGCGCGGTGGCCACGGCGGCGGTGAAGTCGAGCGGGTTGCTCTTCGCGCGGCGGCGCGCCCCGATCGTCACGCGCTCGTGCCCCAGCATCGTGACGGCGGCGTGCCACCCGCCGTTGACCTGGCCGATCACGGCGTCGGCGGGGATCCGGACGCCGTCGAAGAAGATCTCGTTGAAGGGGCTGCGGCCGGACATGTCCCGCAGCGGCCGGACGGTGACGCCCGGGGCGTGCATGTCGAGCACGAACATCGTCAGCCCGGCGTGCTTCGGCCGGTCGGGATCGGTGCGGGCGAGCAGGGCGCCGTAGGCGGCCCACTGGGCGTTCGTCGTCCACACCTTCTGGCCGTCGACGATCCACTCGTCTCCCGCGAGGACCGCACGCGTCTGCAGCCCGGCGACGTCCGATCCCGCGCCCGGCTCGGAGAACAGCTGGCACCAGATCTCCTCGCCGCGCAGCAGCGGCGGCAGGTAGCGGGCGCGCTGCTCGTCCGTCCCCAGGTCGACGAGCGTGGGCCCGCACATGCCCGTCCCGATCAGGAAGGGGTAGGTGGGCAGCTCGTACTCGGCGGCCTCGGAGTCGAAGACCTGCTGGTACTCGGGCCCGAGGCCCTGCCCGCCGGCCTCCTTCGGCCAGGTCAGGCCGGCGTACCCGGCGTCGTGGAGGGCGGCCTGGAAGGACTTCGCCGCGTCGAGGTCCGCTCCGGGCGCCGGCGCGTGCTCCCGCAACCAGGCCCGCAGCTCGTCACGGAAGCCCGTGGTCCCGCTCATCGCCACCTCCGTGCTCGCCGCGAACGATCAATCGTTAAGTTAGCACCGGGCACGGCCGGCCACGCGGGCACTACGCTGACGTGCGTGAGCACGGCTGTGGACGGTGGAGCGATCCCGCGGGGCGGGGGTCGGGAGGCGATCGCGGCCGCGGCGCGCGAGGTGTTCCACGAGCGCGGCTACCACGGCGCGTCCATCCGGGACATCGCCGGCCGCGCCGGGCTGTCGCTCTCCGCGCTCTACTACTGGCACCCCAGCAAGCAGGACCTGCTCGCCGCACTGATCGAGGAGCACACCCTCGAGTACTTCCGGCGCTGCGACGAGGCGCTGGCGGACATCCCGCTGACCGACTCGACCGCACGGCTGGCGGCGCTGGTCAGGGCCACCGTCGTGTACCGGGTGGAACAGCAGGTCGAGAGCAACATCTCGGCCCGCGAGTGGCGCAACCTCGAGGCCGGGCAGGGCGAGCGGCTCGAGGGCCTGCGCACGAAGGCCAGCACGATCTGGGCGGACATCGTCGACGAGGGGGTGCGGCTCGGGACGTTCCGCTGCCCGCACCCGGCGGACGCGCGGCGGGCCGCCCAGGCCGCCTGCAACGCGATCGCGCAGTGGTACCGGCCGGACGGCACGCTCTCCGCCGAGGACCTCGTCGAGCGCTACACCCTGATCGTCATGCGGATCGTCGACGCCGAGCCCGCGTAGCCGACGCCGCCTCCTTGCGTCCTGAACGATCGTTCGACACGGTGGTGTCCTGTCGACGGGAGGAAGCCGCGTGCGGGTCACGGTCGGGATCGCGGACGGGGTGGCGGACGTCCGCCTGGCCCGGCCGGAGAAGCGCAACGCCCTGGATCCGGCGATGTTCGAGGCCCTGGTCCGCACCGGCGAGGCGCTGCGCACCGAACCGGGCCTGCGGGCGGTGGTGCTGTCCGGGGAGGGCCCGGACTTCTGCGCCGGCCTCGACCTGGGCGCCATGGCCGCGCTGGCCGGCGGCGAGCGTCCGTCCGCCTGGGTCGGCCTGCCACCGACCGACGGTCCGGCGCAGGCCACCGGGCAGCGCGCCGCCCACGTCTGGGCCGAGCTGCCGGTCCCGGTGATCGCCGCGATCACGGGCAACGCGCTGGGCGGCGGCCTGTAGATCGCGCTCGGCGCGGACATCCGGATCGTGGCGCCGGACGCCCGGCTCAGCGTCCGGGAGATCCACTGGGGGCTGATCCCGGACATGACCGGCACCCAGCTCCTCCCCGGCCTGGTCGGCCGCGACCATGCCAAGGAGCTGACCTTCACCGGCCGCGTGCTCTCCGGCACCGAGGCCGTCGCCCTCGGCCTGGCCACCCGCACCGCCGACGACCCCCGCACCGCCGCCCTCGCCCTGGCCCACGAGATCGCCACCCGCAGCCCCGACGCGATCCGCGCCGCCAAGCGTCTCCTCGACCGGGCCGGCACCGTCGCCCTGGCCGAGGGTCTCGCCGCCGAACAGCAGGAGATCGGTGCCCTCATCGGCACCCCGAACCAGTCCGAAGCCGTCCGCGCGGGCCTCGAGCACCGCACCCCTGCCTATACCGACCCGGTGGGCGGCAGTACCCCGTAGCAGGACGGAAGGGGCAGCCACGACCCCGGGTGGGAGCGTGGAGCAGGGCCGCAGCGCTG
This sequence comes from Pseudonocardia ailaonensis, assembly GCF_039531635.1. Taxonomy (NCBI): domain Bacteria; kingdom Bacillati; phylum Actinomycetota; class Actinomycetes; order Pseudonocardiales; family Pseudonocardiaceae; genus Pseudonocardia; species Pseudonocardia ailaonensis. Next base: position 184,291 of record NZ_BAAAQK010000028.1, read on the forward strand.
CTCCGCGGTCACCGGGGCCGGGGCGGGGGCTCCCGCTCGGCGAGGGCCCGGTCGGCCAGGGGTCGGTAGCGGTCGGGATGGACCTCCGCCATCGCGAGGAGCCAGGCGAGCCCCTCGAGCTCCCGCGCCCGGCGGAAGGGGGCGAACTGCTCGGGGGTGGGGAGGGGACGGCCGGACTCCGCGGCCCAGGCGGCGAGGGCCCGTCGGGCGGGGGTCCCGACGACAGGGGTCCCGACGACAGGGGGCTCGACAGGCGTGCGCTCGTCGGGCCTCCGATCGGCGGGTTCCCGCTCGGCAGACGTCCGGTCGGCAGGCGTCCGGTCGGCAGGGGGTCCGGGTGGGTCCCGATCCGGTGCGGGGTTCCGGCCGGTCCGATCCGGACCGAACCGGCTGCCCGCGAGGGTCGCGAGGTCCCACTCCGGCGGACCCAGGGAGGTCTCCTCCAGGTCCGTCCACAACGGACCCCTCGGCGTGAGCAGCAGGTTGCCGGCGTGGGCGTCGCCGTGCAGGACAACGGGTTCGGAGCCCCGGAGCTCGGCCAGCACCGCGGCGTGTTCCTCCCGCAGCCAGGCCGGCGCCCCCGGCACACGCTCGAGGGCCTCGGCGGTCTGCCGGTCCGCCGCGGCGAGCCAGGGCAGGCCGGGGACCCCCGCCGCCGCGGCGTGGAGCCGGGCCAGCGCGCGCCCGGCCGTCTCGGGATCGGGCCGGTCGGGCAGGATCTCGACGTACTCCCACAGCGTGAGCACGTAGCCGCCGGCCCGGTGGGGGCCGGCCTCGGCCAGCGGGGCGACGACGGGCCCACCCCGCCGCGCCACCCGTGTCGCGACGGCGAGCTCCCGCGCCAGCCACTCCTCGGGATGGCGCCGGGTGTGTGCCGTCAGGGTCGCGACGCGCGCCACCACGGCACCGAAGCGCACGAGCAGGTTGCCCCGTTCGGAGAGGACCTCCGGCTCTCCGGCCAGGCCCAGCCGTCCGGCGACCTCGACGGCCGCCGCGAGCCCCTCGGCCCGGATCCGCGCGAACACCGGTCCAGCCTCCCGCGGGTAGCCGGACGTCGTCGACCGGAATGGTCGACTCGGACCACCGAGGGCCCGGCTGGGGGCCGAGGCCCTGCGACTCGCGGGGGTGGGGTTACAGGTCGCCGAGGTCGACCAGGAAGGAGACCTCCTCGGGGGAGTACCAGGACAGCTCCTGGTCCTCCGCCTCCCCGACCAGGAACTCCGCGTCGAGGTCGCCGAGGTCGGCCTTGTCCACCGCGCCCGCCGCCTCGCGGACGGCGTGTTCGGCCTCCTCGGTGTCCACGTGCACCGCCGCGATCGCGCTCATCGGGACCGGGCCCGTGATCCGGACCGCGCCGTCGTCGAGATCCGGGCGGAGCTTGACGTCCTCGAGGTCCGCCGCCACCACCACCCGCCGCGCCGGCACCTGGTCCTCGCCGAGCCCGAACTCGACGGCGAGCAGCCGCAGCGACGCCCGGGCCGCCTCGCTCATCGCCGCGTACTCGAGCTCCTCGTCGTCCCCGGTGACGTAGGACTCGCGCAGTTTCGGGGTCAGCGCGAACGCCGTGCCGCCGATCGGGTCGAACTTGCCCGTCTTGACCAGCCGCCGCAGCATCGGCCAGGTCCCGGGGAGGTAGATACGCATCGCTCTTCCCTCTCTGCCGTTTCCTACCGGCCCGCGGCCAGCAGTTCGTCCAGCGCTTCGTCGACCAGGCCGGCGAGGACGTCGACGTCCGGCATGCCGTCCCGGTCGCCGTTGAAGCCGTAGTACACCCCGCCGTCGTAGCTGGTCAGGCCGATGGCGAGCGCCTGGCCCTTCGCCAGCGGGACGACCGGGAACATCTCCAGCATGCGCGCACCGGCGGCGTAGAGGGGGAACTGCGGGCCGGGGACGTTCGTCACCACGAGGTTGAAGATCCGCCGCGACATCCCGCTCGCGGCCCGCGCGCCCAGCGCGTGCAGGGTCGGCGGGGCGAAGCCGCCGATCCGGACCAGGGTGTCCGCGCCGACGTTCTGCCCGGACGAGGTGTGCTCGCGCATGGCGTGCGTCACGTGGTGCAGCCGCACGAGCGGGCTCGGCTCCCCCACCGGCAGGTCCACCAGGAACGACGACACCCGGTTGCCGAGCGACCCGACCGAGCTCGGCACGTCCGCCTCGCCGCGCACGGACATCGGCACCATCGCGCGCACCGACGCCCCGGACGTCACCGGTTCGCCGCGGCTGAGCAGCCAGTTCCGCAGGGCGCCGGACACCACGGAGAGGACGACGTCGTTGACCGAGCAGCCGTGCGCCGCGCGGATCCGCCGGTAGTCCTCCAGGTCCGAGCGCGCGATCGCGAACCGGCGCTGGGTGGAGATGTCGACGTTGAGCGGGGTGCCCGGCGCGGGCCGGGACGCCGTGCGCGCCATGGTGAACAGCTTGCCGGCGACGCCCGCCATCTTGGTCGCGATCGCCATCGCGTCCCCCGCGGCGACGCGCACGTTGTCCGCGATCTCGCCGGGCCGGGAGATGGTCTCGCCGATCGCCTCGACCACGAGCCGGGCGTCCGACGGCTCGGGCCGCGGCATCCAGACCTCGTCCGAGCCGGGCCGGCCCTCGGGCGAGACGTCGAGGATCACCTGGGACAGGTCGATCGCGGAGATCCCGTCGATCATCGCCTGGTGCGTCTTGGTGACGACGGCGATCCGGTCCCCCGACAGCCCCTCGACCAGGTACATCTCCCACAGCGGGCGGGTGTGGTCGAGCGGGCGCGACATCAGCCGGGCGACCAGCTCGCACAGCTGCTCGTCCGTCCCCGGGCGCGGGAGCGCGGAGCGGCGCACGTGGTAGGCGGTGTCGAAGTCCGTGTCGTCCACCCACACCGGGCGGGCGAGGTTGCCGGGCACGTACCGGACCTTCTGCCGGTAGCGCGGCACCAGCGAGATCCGCTGGTCCACGAGCTCGACGAGCCGCTCGTAGTCCAGGCCCTCGGGCCGGCGCTCGACGACGGCCACCCCGCCGACGTGCATGGGCGTCGTGGCCTGTTCGAGATACAGGAAGGACGCGTCGAGCGCGGAGAGCCGGGGCGGCATGCGTCAGATCCTACGTGCGAGGCTTCCGGGCGTGACTGTCTCACCCAAGGACGCCTTCATCACCGTCTACGGGCGCAAACCCGTGCTGGAGGCGCTCGACGACGAGTCCCTCGAGGTCGACAAGGTGATCGTCGCCGAGGGCACCCGCGGGGACTCGGTGCGCGAGATCGAGCAGGCCGCGCGCCGCCGGGGCGTGCCGGTGCAGCGGGCGAGCGCCCACCGGGTGAAGGTGCTGGCCGGCAACGGGCGGCACGACCAGGGCGTTCTCGCGGACGTGGTCGCCCCGCGGATGGCACCCGTGTCGGTGTTCGTGTCCGATCTGGGGAGCCGGCGGCCGGCCGCGGTGCTGGTGCTCGACCGCGTGACCAACCCGTCGAACGTCGGGATGATCCTGCGGACGGCCACGGGTGCCGGCCTCGACGGCGTCCTCCTGCCGCGGCGCGGGGTCCCCGCGATCGACCCGCTGGTGATCAAGGCCTCCGCCGGAGTCGCGTTCTCGGCGCCGGTGCTGCGCTCCGGGACGGCCGAGGAGGGTCTGGCCGCGCTCAAGGGGGCCGGCTTCGGGATCTACGGCCTCGACATGGGCGGGTCCTCGCTGCTCGACGCGGAGCTGCCACCCCGGGTCGCGCTCGTCCTGGGCAACGAGACGGACGGCCTCTCCCCCGAGGTCCGCCCACTCCTCGACGGCACCCTGGCGATCCCACTCATGGGCGGCGTCGAGTCCCTCAACGTCGCGTCCGCCGCAGCGGTCGCCGCGTACGAACTCCACCGCCGCCGCTGACTTTCCGCCCCCATTTCCGCATTATGGAGCCACAACTGTCGTTTCGGGCAGGCTGAACGACAGTTGTGGCTCCATAACGCCGACGGGGTGAGTGAGCGGGGGTTAACCTCCGGGGATGGTCGATCGTCGGTTGCCCCGGATCAGTGAGCTCCGACCCCTGCTGCAGCCCGCGCCCTTCGTGCGGGACGGGGTCGAGCGGCGGCTGCGGCGGGCCGCGTCGATCGCCGACCTGCGGGCCATCGCCCGGCGCCGCACCCCCCGCGCCGTCTTCGACTACACCGACGGCGCCGCGGACGGCGAGCTCTCGCTGAGCCGCGCGCGGGGAGCCTGGTCGCGCGTCGAGTTCTCGCCGACGGTGCTGCGCGACGTCAGCACCGTCGACCTCGGCCGGGACATCCTCGGCGCCCGCTCCGCGCTGCCGTTCGCCTTCGCGCCCACCGGGTTCACCCGCATGATGGGCACCGAGGGCGAGCCCGCCGTCGCGTCCGTCGCGGCGGAGGTCGGCATCCCGTACACGTTGTCCACCATGGGAACCACCACGATCGAGGAGGTCGCCGCGGCGGCCCCCACCGGCCGGAACTGGTTCCAGCTCTACCTCTGGCGCGACCGCTCGTTCGCCAAGGACCTCGTGCAGCGCGCCCAGGCCGCCGGCTACGACACCCTGATGCTGACGGTCGACACCCCCGTCGGCGGGAACCGCCGCCGGGACGTCCACAACGGCCTGTCCATCCCGCCGGCCCTGACCCTGCGCACCTTCCTCGACGGCGCCCGCCACCCGAACTGGTGGTTCGACCTGCTCACCACCGCACCGCTCACCTTCGCCACCCTCGAGTCGACCGAGGGCACCGTCGCCGAGCTGATCAACCGGGTCTTCGATCCGGCCCTGACCATGGACGACGTCGACTGGCTGCGCGGTGTCTGGCCCGGCAAGCTGGTGATCAAGGGGATCCAGAACGTCGCGGACACCCGCCGGGTCGTCGACGCCGGTGCGGACGGGGTGCTCCTGTCCAACCACGGCGGGCGCCAGCTCGACCGCGCCCCGGTGCCCGCGGAGCTGATCGAGCCGACGGTGCAGGAGATCGGCGACTCCGCGGAGGTCCTGGTGGACACCGGGATCATGCACGGCGCCGACGTCGTCGCGGCGATCGCGCTGGGTGCGCGGGCCGCGCTGGTGGGGCGCGCCTACCTGTACGGGCTGATGGCGGGGGGACGCGCGGGCGTCGCCAAGGCGGTGGAGATCCTCACCGGCGAGGTCACGCGGACCCTGCAGCTCATCGGCGTGACGGCCGTCGACGACCTCCGCCCGGAGCACGCGCGCCTTCGCCCGAACGGGTGAGCCCGGGGTGGCGCCGCGGCGGCCGAGAGTCCACAGTGACGCACATGGGATTCCTGGACAAGGCAAAAGAGCTGATCGGCCAGCACGACGACAAGGTCGACCAGGGCCTCGACAAGGCCGGTGAGTTCGCCAAGGGCAAGTTCGCCGGCCACGACGAGCACATCGACAAGGCCGTCGACTTCGCGCAGGAGAAGACCGGGGAGGGTGACACCACCGCCCCGCCGCCCCCCGCGCCCGAGGGCGAGCAGCCTCCGCCCCCGCCCGCGTGACCCCGTGACGGGAATGTCCCTTCCGGGGCATCTCCTGTCCCACCCTGCGGCGTCGCCCCACTCGGGGCGGCGCCGTCGGTGTGTCAGCCGGTGTTTCAGCCGTCGACGGGTCAGCCGTCGGCGGGTCAGCCGTCGGTGGGTGGCCAGTCGAACAGGATCGCGAGCTCGCGCAGCGTGGACACCGGATCCGTGTGCCGGACGCCGACGGCTCCCGCGGCGGCGGCGCCCCGCACGTTGACCGGTGAGTCGTCGACCACCACGCACTCCTGCGGCGCGAGTCCGAGCCGCTCCGCCGTACGGCGGAAGGCCTCCGGATCCGGCTTGCGGGCGCCCGTGGAGCCCCCGAGCACCACGGCGTCGAAGAGGCCGCGATACTCGTCCGGCACCGCATGGGCGTCGGAGAGCAGCGCGGTGCGCAGCCCGGCGGCCCGCGCACGGGCGGGCAGCGCGAGCATCTCCGGCCCGTCGGTCAGGACGCCGCCGTAGTCGAGGATGAGCCCGCGCACGACTCCACGCTAGTGCGTCGTCCGGCAGCGTCGGGGCCGGACGATCCGGGCCCGGCCGGCCGCGGGCACGGTGCCGGCGAGGACCGGCCACGTCGCAGATGTGTGTTTCGGGCTACCGGATGTGCCGACTCGCGGGGGTGGGGTCGTCGCTCATCGCGGCGAGGACGGCGTGGAGGTGGCGGCGGACGGTCTCGGCCTCCGCGCTGCTCGGTTCCGGGAGCGCCGCCCTCATCGTCTCGCCCACGTCCGCGCCCGCGGACTCCGCCCGGCGCGCTCCGGCGTCGGTGATCCACACCCGGACGATCCGGCGGTCGTCGCGGTCCCGTTCCCGGCGCACCTCGCCCACCCGTTCCAGCTCGTCGACGACCGGGGTGAGGGTGGCCGGGGTGACGCCGAGGGTGCCCGCGAGCTCGCGGTGCGACAGGCCCCCGGTGCGGGCGAGGGACTCGAGTACGCCCAGCGCGGTGCCGCTGAGGCCGTGCTCCGCCGTGACGCGGCGCCGGAACCGGGTGACCGCCTCCCCGGCCCGTACCAGGAGCTCGGTGAGCGGGACCGGCTCGGTGACCATCGCCGGATGCTACAGCCCCGAACGATCAGCCGACAGACGATCAGGCTTCTGATGCTGTGGCGACGAACCGCCGAGATCCGCGTCACGGAACCGGCGACGGCGACACCGTTGCCCCATGACAGCCGCGCTCGTCGCCCCCGCCGTGCCCGCCCCCGCCGTGCCCGTCCCCGCCGTGCCCGTCCCCGCCGTGCCCGTCCCCGCCGTGCCCGCCCCCGCAGCACCCGCTCCTGCTGTACCCGCTCCTGCTGTACCCGCCCCCGCCGTGCCCGCCCCGGGAGCCCGCCCGCTCCTGCGCCTGGCCCGCTACGAACCACCCATCCCCGACGCGGGGATACCGGTGAATCCCGTCCCGGCCGACCCGGCCCCGAGGGCGTCGGCCGCCACCGGCGGCCCCACCAGGACCCCGCACCCCGGGGCCCCGCACCCCGGGACCGCCGTCCACCCAGCGGCCATCAGCCCGACCACCCCCGCCGTCGAGTCGAGGCGCCCGCCGGTCCGCGCCGACCGCCGCCCTCCCACACCCCGTCCGCTCGGAGCGAGACGCGACGGCACGCTGGTCCCGCGCCGGATCGAGCCCTCAGCGGTTCGGGAGCGGCAGCAGGCCGAGGCCGCGCGGCGGTGCGCGGCGGTCGTGGTGCGGACCGCGCTGGAGATCCTCGACGGGCGGCGGCCCCTCCCCCATCTCGCCCCGCACGTCACCCCGGCCGTCCTGCGCTACCTGGCCGCCGGCGCACCCCGCCAGCTGCGGCCGCGCACGCCGCGCGCCGCCGGGCAGGGCACCGGGATGCGGTCCCTGCACGTCAGCCTGCCCGGGCGCGCGGACGCGGAGGTCGCGGCGGTCTGTCGGATCGCCGGCCGGGTCCGCGCGGTCGCCGCGCACCTCGAACGCACGTCGACCGGGGACTGGCACTGCACCGCCCTGCGGATCCTCTGACCGGCTCGCGCCGACCCCGAACCAGGATCACCGTCCCTCACCGGGAAACGACGATCCCGGCGGGCCGGCGGTCACGGTCGTCGATCATCGGGGGCGTCCCCGGTCGATCGTGCGGGCGGCTGCTGCCGCCTACTGCCCCTGCTTGCGCGACGCCCGCTCCTGGCGACGGCGCTCCGCCCGGTTCCCGCCCTGGTCCGGCCCGCCCTGCTGCTGGCGCTGCGGCTGCCGCGGCTGCTGGCGGGGCTGCTGGCGCTGCTGCCCGCCACGGGTGACGATCTCGCCCTCCTCGCTCGGGCCGCTGTAGCGCAGGTTCTGCTGCGGGCCACCGCGGAACGCGGCCGGCAGGACCGAGGTCGGGGTGTCGTCGTCCGACATCGCCGCGGGCACCCGCGGGACGGGCCGGGTCTCCGGCTCCTGGACGACCTGGGGTGCCGGGGCGGCGTTCGCCACGGCCCCGTTCTGGGCGCCCCCGTTCTGGGCAGAGCCGTTCTGGGCCGCCCCGTTCTGGGCCGCCCCGTTCTGGGCCGCCGCGTTCTGGGCGGCGGCAGCGGCGGCCGCTGCCGCGGCGGCCTCGGTACCGGGCTCCGGCACCTCCTGGACCTGCACCGCGACGTTGAACAGGTGCCCGACCGTCTCCTCCTTGATGCCGTCGAGCATCGCGGCGAACATGTCGAAGCCCTCGCGCTGGTACTCGATGACCGGGTCCCGCTGGGCCATCGCGCGCAGCCCGATGCCCTCCTTGAGGTAGTCCATCTCGTAGAGGTGCTCGCGCCACTTGCGGTCGATGACCTGCATCAGCACCTGGCGCTCGAGCTCGCGCATGCCGCCCTGCGGGCCGATCAGCGAGTCCATCTCCGCCTCGCGGTCGGCGTAGGCGCGCTCGGCGTCCGCGATGATCGCCGCGCGCAGCGACTCCTTGCTCAGGTCGTCGATGGCGCCGTCCTCGGGGTCCCCGTCGACGAGGTCCTGCCAGCGGATCCTGACGGGGTAGAGCTGCCCCAGCGCCGTCCACAGCTTGTCGAGGTCCCAGTCCTCGGCGTAGCCCTCGGCGGTGGCGCCGTCGATGTAGGCGTCGACCACGTCGTGGAGCATGTGCTGCGTCTGCTCCTGGACGTCCTCCCCGGCGAGCACCCGGCGGCGCTCGTCGTAGATGACCTTGCGCTGCTGGTTGAGCACCTCGTCGTACTTCAGGACGTTCTTGCGGATCTCGAAGTTCTGCTGCTCGACCTGCGTCTGCGCGCTGCGGATCGCCCGGGTGACCATCTTGGCCTCGATCGGGACGTCCTCGGGCAGGTTGAACCGGTTCATGATCGACTCGACCACGGCGCCGTTGAAGCGGCGCATCAGCTCGTCGCCCAGCGACAGGTAGAAGCGGGACTCGCCCGGGTCGCCCTGCCGGCCCGAGCGGCCGCGCAGCTGGTTGTCGATGCGGCGGGACTCGTGTCGCTCGGTGCCCAGCACGTACAGCCCGCCGGCCTCGCGGACCTCCTCGGCCTCGGCCGCGACCTGCTTCTTCATCCGCTCGACGGCCGCGTCCCAGCCCGCCTCGTACTCCTCGCGGTGCTCGACCGGGTCCAGCCCGCGGCCGCGCAGCTCGAGATCGGCGAGGAAGTCCGGGTTGCCGCCCAGCATGATGTCCGTACCGCGGCCCGCCATGTTCGTGGCGACGGTGACGGCGCCGACGTGCCCGGCCTGCGCGATGATCATCGACTCGCGCTCGTGCTGCTTCGCGTTGAGCACCTCGTGGGGCACCTGGCGCTGGGTCAGCAGCGTCGACAGGTACTCGGACTTCTCGACGCTCGTGGTGCCGATCAGGACCGGCTGCCCCTTCTGGTGCTTCTCCGCGATGTCGTCCGCCACGGCGTCGAACTTCGCCGCCTCGGTCTTGTAGATCAGGTCCGCCTGGTCCATGCGGACCATGTCGCGGTTGGTGGGGATGACCACGACGTGCATGCCGTAGGTCTGGTGCAGCTCCGCCGCCTCGGTCTCGGCGGTACCGGTCATGCCCGAGAGCGTCTCGTAGAGCCGGAAGAAGTTCTGCAGGGTGATGGTGGCCAGGGTCTGGTTCTCGGCCTGGATCTCCACCTTCTCCTTGGCCTCGATGGCCTGGTGCATGCCCTCGTTGTAGCGCCGGCCGGCCAGCACGCGGCCGGTGAACTCGTCGACGATCAGGACCTCGCCCTCGCGGACGATGTAGTCCTTGTCCTTCTTGAACAGCTCCTTCGCCTTGAGGGCGTTGTTCAGGTAGCCGACGAGCGGGGTGTTGGCGGCCTCGTAGAGGTTGTCGATGCCGAGCTGGTCCTCGACGAACGCGACGCCCTCCTCGGTGACACCGACGGTGCGCTTGCGCTCGTCCACCTCGTAGTGCAGCTCCGGCTTCATCAGCGGGGCCATCCGCGCGAACTCCTGGTACCAGCGCGCGCTCTGCTCGGCCGGGCCGGAGATGATCAGCGGGGTGCGGGCCTCGTCGATGAGGATCGAGTCCGCCTCGTCGACGATGGCGAAGTGGTGACCGCGCTGCACCATGTCCGCGGAGTTCCACGCCATGTTGTCGCGCAGGTAGTCGAAGCCGAACTCGTTGTTCGTGCCGTAGGTGATGTCCGCCGCGTACTGCTGGCGCCGCTGCGACGGCGTCATCTCCGAGAGGATGACGCCGACCTCGAGGCCGAGGAACCGGTGGATCCGGCCCATGTTCTCCGCGTCGCGCTTGGCCAGGTAGTCGTTGACGGTGACGACGTGGACGCCCTTGCCGGCGATCGCGTTGAGGTAGGAGGGCAGCACACAGGTCAGGGTTTTGCCCTCACCGGTGCGCATCTCCGCGACGTTGCCCAGGTGCAGCGCCGCGCCACCCATGAGCTGCACGGGGAAGGGACGCTGGCCGAGGGTCCGGCGGGCGGCCTCGCGGACCACCGCGAACGCCTCGGGCAGCAGCTCGTCGAGCGACTCGCCGTTGCCGTCGTCGTAGCGCTTGCGGAACTCCTCGGTCTTGCTCCGCAGCGCCTCGTCGGAGAGCGGCTGAATCTCCGGCTCCCACGACTCGACTTCCGCGGCGATCCGGCCCAGCCGCTTCACCAGCTTCGTCTCGCCGGCGCGCAGCAGGCGTGTGAACAACGGCACTGGTCGACCTCATTCGCTCATCGCGGTTCGGGCTGCGCCCGTCACCCTCACAGTGGGCGGCGGACCCGGGCGGACGCCGGCGCACGGCACACACCCGCGACCATGGTAGCCACCGTCCGTCAGGCCCCCCTCCGCGCAACGACCCCGGAGCCGCGAGGGTTCCGGGGTCGTGCGCTGGACGGGCGTTCCGGTGGGCTCAGCCGCTCCGCCGACGCAGGCGGCTCAGCCGCTCCATCGACGCGGGCGGCTCAGCCGCCGAGCCTGATCACGCCGTAGTCGTATCCCTTGCGTCGATACACGACCGACGGGGTGCCGCAGGCGGAGTCGGCGAACAGGTAGAAGTCGTGACCCACGAGCTCCATGCGCGAGAGCGCCTCGTCGATGCTGATCGGCTCGCCCGAGTGCAGCTTGCGGCGCACGATGCGGCCGGGCAGGTCGTCCTCGGTGCGCTCGTCGAGCGGCTCGGCGAAGGACTCGGGCCCGTCCATGAAGTCGTCCGAGTGGCCCCGCGGCGAGGGGATCATGACGTCGGCCTCGATGTCGACCTCCGCCAGCTCCTCGAGCACCGCGACGGCGCCCACGCCGCCGCGTCCGGCCATGACCCGCGAGCGGCGGCCGGTCACCCGGCGGCGGTCGTGGCTGCGGCGCAGGCGGCTCTCCAGCTTGGCGATGGCGCAGTCGAGCGCCGCGTAGAAGTCCTGCGCACAGGCCTCGGCGCGGGCGACGGGCCCACGACCTCTCCCGGTGATCTCCACCCGCTGGCAGTTCTTCGACTGCCGGGGGTTCGGCTCGTGGAAGAGCTCGACCTCCATACCGATGATCTTGTGGTCGTAGCGTTCCAGCCTGGTGAGCTTGTCCTCGACGTGAACCCGGAAATGGTCCGGGACCTCCACGTTGCGGCCAGTGACGACGATCTCCACTCGACTTCCCTCGCTCTCCGTGCTCTGAGGCTCTGAGCTCTAGTCGGGGCGGTGACTTCGGGTGCGTTCCGGATGTGCGCCGTGGCGGCGCCGAACGCGCGACAGGTGGTCGAGAGACCCCCGTGGGGACCCGAAGCAGATGATCGGTGTTCCCCTCCCGTTGTGGCGTGGGTTACGTGTGCCAGGCACGGTAGTGCGCATCACGGTCGGGCAACAGTCCTGAGCGGCGAGTGACGCCGATTCGGTCGTATTCACGGATTTCCCTTCCCCTGACCTGCGACAACCCGTACTTTGGAGGGGTTGGCAGCGAGCCCGGCAGGCGACGGGGTCGCCGGAGCGCGGTGCAGAGCACGAGTGCGCCGTCCACCCGGATTCCCACCTCCACGAGGGCCGCGCGGCACGCGCGCAGGGTCGCCCCGGTCGTCACCACGTCGTCGACCAGCAGCACCCCGCGCGGCGGGTTCACGGGCGAGCGGACGCGGATCCGGCCCGCCAGGTTCGCGGCCCGTGCCGCCGCGTCCAGCCCCACCGAGTCCCGTGCACGGCGAGTGATCGCCAGCAGCGGCCACACCTCCGCCGGGGCGAGCTCCCGGCACAGCCGCAGCACGTGGTCTCCCCCGCGCGCCCGCGCCGCCGCCGCCCGCGACGGCACGGGGACCAGCAGGGCGCCCGCGGGCACCAGCGGCGCCAGCACCCCCGCCAGCGGGCCGGCGAGATCGCGGCGGCCGCGCTCCTTGTACCCGAGCAGCGCGGTGCGCAACGGTCCGCGGTAGCGGCCCGCCGCCCACACCGTCCCGACGCCCGGCACCGACGCCGTCACGGGCCCGTCGACCCGCGCCGCGCACTCCGGGCACCATCCGATCCCGCCGAGCCCGCACCCGCCGCACGAGGTGGGCAGCACGAGATCGAGCAGGGCGGCGGCGAGCTCACGGGTCGTCATGGACCCAGGGAAGCGCCTCCCCCCGACCGTCCCGGGGTTCCCGGTGCCGGTGGCCGGGAGTTGTCCACAGGCGGGCTCAGCCGGGGTAGAGCGGGATCCCGTCCGGGCTCGCGCCGAGCACCTGCCGCCAGCTGTCCAGCTCGCCGCCGTCGTAGCTCCAGATGCCGCCCTGGTCCGCGACCAGGAACGGCCGGCTCGACGCGGCCGTCACCGCCCGCAGCGGCGGGGTCAGGTTGGCGCTGGGGACCAGCTGCAGGGTCAGCCCGTCCGAGGACACCAGGGACACCGGCCGGTCCGACGGGGCCGTGACCACGATCAGCGACTCGTCCGCCCGCCAGTCCAGGCCCACGACCTGGGTCAGGTCGGTCGGCCAGAGCCGCCGCACGTTGCGCACCACGACGTCCCCGTCGTCCCCCCGAACCACGGCACCGGTCACCAGGCCACCGCCGACGATCGCGGCCACCCGCATCCCGTCGCGGGACAGCCGCAGGTCCGTGAGCGGACCGAGCGCGGTCAGCGCGCTGACGTTCACCTGCCCGGTGCGGGTCGCGCCGTTCGGGTCCACCGCGACCCGGGCGACGACCGCGCGCGGTCCGGGCCCCAGCACCGTCCACACCTCGCTGCCGGTGGGTGTCCAGGTGGGCCGCGACATCGCGTCCGCGGTAAGCGACACCGCGGCCAGGAGCCCGTCCGTGGCCCCGACCAGCAGTTTCTGCCGACCGGAGTCCCGGGCCACCGCGGCCAGCCGGGCGCCGTCCGCGGTGGTCGCGGCCGACACGACGTCGAAGGCCCCGTTGCCGGCCTGCCCGAGCAGCGGGTCCCCACCCGGCAGCCGTCGCACGCGCCCGCCCGTGACGACCAGGCCGGGGACGTCCGCGCCGGGCTGCACGGTGGCGTTCGTCGAGGACAGGGCGTCCGCGGTGAGGTCCGTCGGGCCGTCGAGCAGCGGCGCACCGTCGGCCAGGAGCCGCACCCTCGGCACGTTGATCTCGGCGAGGGTCAGCACGAACTGGGCGGCGATCAGCCTGCGCCGGGCCTCGTCGACGTCCCCGAGCTGGGTCAGGTCGACGACGAGCGCGCCGTCCGGGGACTCCGTGACGTTCGTGCGCAGCCGGGCGGTGGCGGGCACCGCGGTCTGCGCCGCGCCCTGCAACGCCGGCGACGGGCCGGTGAGCAGCATGTCCACGACCCGGGACGGCAGTGCCTGGGCCGGGACCGCGGGCAGGTACCGCAGGTCCGTGACGGTCGCGCGGCGCACCGGGTCGACGAACCGTGCCTTCAGCGTGCGGAAGTTCGTGCGGAAGTCCGACAGCCGCACGAGCACCCCGCCGGGCAGCCGGTCGATCCGCCACTGCCCGCCGTCGCGGCGCACCGTCACGTCGATCTCCACCGGCGACTCGGCCGGCTCGAACGCGCCCACCGAGTCCAGGGTGCCGATCTGCTCGCCGCGGATCCGCACCGTCGCGACGTTCGGGTCCGTGCCGCTGGTGGGCGGGTAGACGGTGTCGAACTGCTCGTCGAGCACCGTGAGCGACTCACCGTCGTCCCAGCCCTGCGAGGCCGCGGGGGTGAGGAAGCGCCGCGCCGCGCTGTGCCGGTCCACGGTGCTGCCGTTGGCGTAGATGAAGGTCCGCACCAGGCTGAGCGGGTCCGTCCCGTCCGCCGGGCCGGCCGGGATCTCGGGCGCGTCCCCCTCGGTGACCTTGCGCAGGACCTGCACCGACGAGCTCCCGGGCACGCTCGCGCAGCCGGCCGTCAGCAGCACCGCCACCAGCAGCAGCAGGAGTCTTCTCACCGGTCGCCCCCCGGGTCGAGGACGGCGGGTTCGGCCGCCCGGTCCGTGAGCTCGGTCGGGATCGGGGTGCCCCACGGCGGGGTCGGCACCGAGGCCGGCATCGGGTGGCCGGCCTCCGGGTCGTCCCCCTCGGGCTGCAGCGGCAGCGGGCTGCGCTCCAGCAGCCCGCCCTCCTCGCGGGGCAGCGTGAGCCGGAAGGCCGAGCCGCGGCCGGGTTCGCCCCAGGCCTGCAGCCAGCCGCCGTGCAGCCGCGCGTCCTCCAGCGAGATCGACAGCCCGAGCCCGCTGCCGCCGGACCGCCGGGCCCGCGACTCCTCGGCCCGCCAGAACCGGTTGAACACCAGCCCCGCCTCGCCCGGCCGCAGGCCGACGCCGTGGTCGCGCACCACGACGGCCACCGAGTGCTCGTCGCCGGCGAGCGTGACGTGCACCGGCCGGCCCTCGCCGTGGTCGATCGCGTTGGCCACCAGGTTGCGGACGATCCGTTCGACGCGCCGCGAGTCGATCTCGGCGTGCACGTCCCCCGGCAGGTCCAGGACCAGCGGCGTTCCCGACTCCTCGGCCAGCCCGCGCACCGCCTCGACCGCCCGGGACACCACGTGCCGCATGTCCAGGCGGTCGGCGCCCAGCTCGGCCACGCCCGCGTCCAGGCGGGAGATCTCCAGCAGGTCCCCGAGCAGGGTCTCGAACCGGTCCAGCTCGTTGACCAGCAGCTCCGAGCTGCGGCGCAGCGCCGGGAGCAGCTCGTCGCGGGAGGCGTAGAGGATGTCCGCGGCCATCCGGACCGTGGTCAGCGGGGTGCGCAGCTCGTGGCTGACGTCGCTGGTGAAGCGGCGCTGCAGCGCGCCGAACTCCTCGAGCTGGCGGATCTGGCTCTGGATGCTGCCGGCCATGTCGTTGTACGACTCGAACAGCCGCGCGACCTCGTCCTCGCCGTGCACCGGCATGCGCTCGTCGAGGTGGCCCTCGGCGAACCGTTCGGCGACCTCCGCGGCCTGCCGCACGGGCCGCACGACCTGCCGCGTGACGAGGCTCGCGATGCCCGCCAGCAGCAGGATCAGCACCAGCCCGCCGACGATCAGCGTGCTCTGGACCAGGCCCAGCGTCCGCTGCTCGGCGTCGAGCGGGAACATCAGGTAGAGCTGCAGCTCGCGGCCCGCGGTGCGCACCGGCTGGCCGACGATCAGCGTCGGCACCCCGTCGACGGTCGTGTACTGGCTCGACAGCGCCCCGTCGGCCACGGTCTGGCGCTGCTCGGGCGAGACGTCCCCGACGTTGCCGGCGGAGATCTCGGGGCCGCTGCCGGTCCCCGTGGTCAGGGCGGCCCGGAACTCCCCCGCCGTCGGGCCGCTGCCCGCCGCCGAGCTGGACTGGTTCGTGAGCCGGTCCAGGGCGTTGTTCAGCGTGCCCTGGGCGCCCTCACGGTCCGGGTCGACGCCCGACAGGTCCCGTTCGGACACCGCCCGCGCGGCCTCGGCCTGGGCCACGGCCGCCTCGAACTTGCCCTGGATGAGCCGGTCCGCGATCTGCGTCTGCAGCACGAGGCCCAGCACGAGGACGACCGCGGTCGACAACGCGAGGGTGCTGACGACGACGCGCAGCTGCAGCGACCGCCGCCAGGCCGACAGCGTGGCGGCCCGGATCTCGGAGAAGAGCAACCGTGCCCCGCCGATGCGGCGGGCGAGCGCCTCTCTCACCGGCCCGTCACGGCGGACCCGCCTTGTAGCCGACGCCGCGGACGGTCAGCACGACCTCGGGGTGCTCCGGGTCCTTCTCGACCTTGGAGCGCAGCCGCTGGACGTGCACGTTCACCAGCCGGGTGTCCGCCGCGTGCCGGTAGCCCCACACCTGCTCGAGCAGCACCTCGCGGGTGAACACCTGGCGCGGCTTGCGGGCCAGCGCCACGAGCAGGTCGAACTCCAGGGGCGTGAGCGCGATCCGCTCGCCCTGGCGGGTGACCTGGTGGGCCGGCACGTCGATGTCGACGTCGGAGATGGTCAGCTGCTCGGCGGGCTCGGCCTCGGTGCGCCGCACCCGGGCCCGGATCCGCGCCACCAGCTCCTTCGGCTTGAACGGCTTGACGACGTAGTCGTCCGCGCCGGACTCGAGCCCCAGCACGATGTCCACGGTGTCGCTCTTCGCGGTGAGCATGACGATCGGCACGCCCGACTCCGCCCGGATCGCCCGGCACACGTCGATGCCGTTCATCCCGGGGAGCATCAGGTCGAGCAGCACGACGTCCGGCCGCATGTCCCGCACGGCGGGCAGGGCGCGGGTCCCGTCGCCGACGACGGCCGTGTCGAAGCCCTCGCCCCGCAGGACGATCGTCAGCATCTCGGCCAGGGCCGGGTCGTCGTCGACCACGAGAACGCGCGACTTCATGCGGAGAAGCATCCCACTCTCCCCCGACAGTCCCGCTCCGACCCGCGGATACCCCCCGGCCGTGCCCGTCACGATCACCGTTCCGGATGTCGACGACCGGACCGACGAGGTCCTCTCGGCCCGCGCGGCGAGCGAGGGTCTGTCCCTGTCGGACTACCTGGAGCGCGAGCTCGAGAAACGCGCCGCAGAGCCCGATCTCCCGATGAGATGAGCACCGCTGCTGTCTTGATCTCGACTTCCCACGCCGTCGCGGCGGACAGCACGACGTCGTTCTCACCCCGGGCGAGCTCTGCCCGGGCGTCGGTGCCCAGTCGCGGGTCGTCCGCGAGCCACCAGAGCAGGACGCGGCTGTCGACGAGCAGGTTCACGCAGGCTCGATCGGGGACACGTCGAAAGCACCCGGGACCGAGTCGTCGGGCGCGTCGAAGTCGGGCGCGAGCCACAGGTCGGAATACCTCGGTCTGACCAGACCTGACTAACTCAATCCCGCCACCACGCTCGCCGCGGTGAACATGTCGCCCGGCATCTCCCGGCGCAGCTTCCACACGAAGGAGATGGGGCGCTCGCCGGAGTGGGAGACGTGGTCGGCGAGGCCGAGGCAGAGGAAGGGGGCCGCACCGATGTCGTCGTTCTTGTTCTCCCGCACGAACAGCGCGACGTGCGTGCCGCGCTCCCCATGGTGGACGTACCGCTGCCCGGTCGCCGAGGCGAGCGAGGTCGCGTTCTGCGACTCCCAGTGGAACAGCGCCGGGGTCTGCGCGTAGTCGCGGTACATCGTGGTCGGCGAGAAGTCCCGCTCGGTCTTGCGGAGGTTGACGAAGAACGCGTCCGTCCGCTCCTCCGCCGCCCAGACCACGCCGGCCGCGTGCCCGTGGGCCTTGCGGCGCAGCGAGGCCCAGTCGAGCGCGGCGAGGACCTCCTCGCGCCGGTAGTGCGCGTGGCTCTGCAACGGGACGTGCTGCAGCCCGGCGAGCGCCCGTGGCAGGTGCCGGGCCTGGTCGAGGGTCAGCGCCACCAGCTCCCGCAGCTCGGCGCACACCGCCGGATGGGCCTGCAGATGCGTGAACCCGGCGTCGTAGCTCGCGAAACCGCCCCGGTCCGGCCAGAGGAGGAAGAACAGCATCCGGGCGAGCCGCTGCTCCCGCTCGGTGAGCCCGTCGTAGCGGGCGCCCTCGGCGAGCGCGGTGTAGACGGCGGCCCGCTCCGGGTCGTCGATGTGGGTGAGCAGCGACAGCCGCTTGAGCAGCGCGTCCTCGCCGGGCCCTGCGGTCGCGGCGGGCAGCCCGGCCGCGCGGCGCAGGCCCGTCCAGGAGCCGCCCTTGCGGTAGACGTCCGCGAGCTCGCGGCCGGCATCGTGCAGGTAGCGGGCCAGCGACGGGTCGCCGTAGGAGCGGAGGTCGGCGACCAGGTCCTTGCGGCTCACCGCGAGCTGGGCCCGGACGTTCGCCAGGACCGTCTGCCGCGCGACCCGGTCGAGGACCAGCGCCGATCCCGCGGGGAGATAGGGGAACCCGTCCTCGACATCGCGGACCAGCCGCTCCCGGGACACCCCGGTGAGCGCCCGGTAGCGCTGGTCGAAGCGGAACTCGCGGCGCTGCTGGCCGATGAAGTCCAGCACGGTCAGCACGGCCTTGCCCGGTGCGCGGCGGAGGCCGCGGCCGAGCTGCTGCAGGAAGATCTTGGCGCTCTGGGTGGGCCGCAGGAGCAGGACCGTGTCGATCTCGGGGATGTCGAGGCCCTCGTTGAAGAGGTCGACGGCGAACAGGCAGTTGATCTCCTGCGAGCGCAGCCGGCGCAGTGCCTCCTCGCGCATCGGGCGCGGGGTGGCGCCGGAGACGGCGAGGCTCGGGATGCCCGCCTGCGTGAAGTACGCCGCCATGTACTCCGCGTGGGCCACCGAGACGCAGAAACCCAAGGCGCGCATGGCGTGCACGTCCGTGACCTTGTCGCGGCTCTGCGCGACGACCGTGCGGGCGCGGGCCTCGTTGCCGGTGTAGACCTTCTCCAGGGCGGCGATGTCGTAGCTGCCGCGCTTCCACTCCACACCGGACAGGTCGACGTCGTCGGCGATCCCGAAGTAGTGGAACGGCACCAGCAGGTCCGCGTCGAGCGCGTCCCACAACCGGAGCTCGAAGGCGCTGCGACCACCGAAGAAGTCCCGGACGTCCGTGCCGTCGGTGCGCTCCGGGGTCGCGGTGAGCCCCAGCAGCTCCCGCGGCCGCAGGTGGGCCAGCAGCCGCCGGTAGGTCGCCGCCTCGGCATGGTGGAACTCGTCGACGACCACGACGTCGAAGTGCGAGGCCGGGATGTTCTCGACGCCGTACGCGGTGAGCGACTGGACGCTCGCGAACACGTGCTGCCAGCGCTCGGGCCGCTCGCCGTCGACGTAGAGCTCGCCGAACGCGCCGTCGCCCAGCACGGCGCGGTACGTCCGCCGGGACTGCTGCAGGATCTCCTTGCGGTGCGCGACGAACAGCAGCCGCCCGCGCAACCGCGCGTGGTCCAGCGCGGCGACGACCGTCTTGCCGGTACCCGTGGCGGCCACGACGAGGTTGCGGTGCCGGTCGTGCACGTCCCGCTCGGTGGACAGCGCTTCCAGGATCTGGGCCTGGTGGGGGTACGGCCGAACCTCCAGGCCGGCCAGCGGCGTGGTGTCGTTCCGGTTGCGCCCCAGCGCCTTCGCGAGCCGGTCGACGTCCTCGGGATCCTCCGGGTCGTACGGCACGAACGCCGGATCGTCCCAGTAGCTGTCGAAGGTCGCGGCGAACTTGTCGATCAGGTGGCCGGTGGCGACCGCGGAGAGCCGGACGTTCCACTCCAGCCCGTCGACGAGCGCGGAGCGGGAGAGGTTGCTGGATCCGACGAAGGCGGTGTCGTAGCCGGTGTTGCGCCGCAGCAGCCAGGCCTTGGCGTGCAGGCGGGTCGAGGCGCTGGCGTAGTTGACGCGGACCTGCGCGCCGTAGCGGCGCACCAGCTCGTCGAGCGCCCGCTGCTCGGTCGCGCCCATGTACGTCGTGGTGATGACCCGGAACGGGATCCCGCGCTCGGCCAGCTGCGCGAGCTGGTCCCCCAGGATCCGCACCCCGTGCCATTTCACGAAGGCGCACAACAGGTCCACGTGGTCCACGGAGCCGAGCTCGGACTTCAGGGCGCCCGAGAGCGACGGTTCGTTGCGCGCGTTGGTCAGCAGGGCGGCGGACGAGAGCGGGGTGACGGGCCGGATCAGCTGCCGCACACCGGGTGCCAGCGGGCGGGTCAGCAGCGTCAGCTGCTCGACGGCCTCGGCGAGCCCCTGGTCGTGCTGGTCGAGGCGGTCGAGCAGCGCGTTGACCAGCCGCACGCGGTCCGCCTCGGCGGGCGTCGCCAGCAGCGCCCGCTCCACGGCCGCTGCCACGTGGCGCGCCAGCACCGAAGGCTGGTCCGCCTCCTCGACGGAGGAGAAGTGCCCGGTCAGCTCCGCGACGTGGGCGAGCTCGGCCTCCAGCGCGGTGGTCCGCAGCCGCTCGTACACGCCCTCGTTCAACATCGCCGGCCACAGTAGCCGGGTGCCGGGCCCCCGACGTCGCCCTCGTCTCGCGCACCGCGGCCGAGCCGGGTTCGCCGGCCCGCCACCGGGCGGCACGCTCTAGGCTGCCGCGCGTGGGACGGCTGATCGTGATCGAGGGGCTGGACGGCTCGGGGAAGGCCACGCTCACGAGGGCCCTGGTGGCGGACCTCGAGGCGGGCGGCGCGTCGGTCGCCACCGTCGCCTTCCCCCGCTACGAGGCCGACGTCCACGCCGAGCTGGCCAGGGACGCGCTCTACGGGCGGCTCGGGGATCTCGCGGACTCCGTGCACGGGATGGCGGTGCTGTTCGCGCTGGACCGCCGCGCTGCGGCGCCGGAGCTGCGCGGGCTCGTGAGCAGCCACGACGTCGTGCTCGTGGACCGGTACGTCGCCAGCAACGCGGCGTACAACGCGGCCCGGCTGGGGCAGGACGCGGCGGGCGAGGTCGTGCGGTGGGTGCGCGAGCTGGAGATCGAGCGCTTCGGCATCCCGGTGCCGGACCACCAGCTGCTGCTGGGCACGCCGCGGGAGCTGGCGGCCGAGCGGGCGCGCAGCCGCGCCGAGGCGGACCCCGGCCGGGAACGCGACGCCTACGAGTCCGACGACTCCCTGCAGGAGCGCACCGACGCCGTCTACCGCGAGCTCGCGGCGCGGAGCTGGCTCAGCCCGTGGACCGTCCTGCAGCCGAACACCGAGACGAGGGTTCTCGCAGGTCAGCTGGGCCGGTGAGGCGCGCCCGCTCCCGGTCCGAGCGGGCGGTCCCGATGGAGCACCAGCGCTGCGGACCCACCACGTCGACGCCGGCGGAACACCGATCCCCTCGCCCGCTCATTACGGACAGATCTGGTCTGCAAACGCGGAGACCGCCGAGCCGGCGACGCGGTCAGCCGGGCGGACGCTCGACGGCGTGGGCCGCGTGGAGGACGAAGTCGACGACCGACTCGGCGAACCGCCGTGAGTCCCGCTCGAGGGCCCGCAACGCGTAGCTGGGGGTGGCGAGGTACCGGTTGAGGGTCATGCCGCCGAGGGCGTCGAGCATGAGCAGGCCGTCGACGTCGGGAGGGAGCTCGCCGCGGTCGACCGCGCCCGCGATGATCCTGCGGGCGACGTCGGTGCGCCGCCGCCGGTACCGCTCCATCGCGGTGCCGAACAGCTCCGGATAGGCCTTGGCCTCGACCTGGGCGCGGAGCCGGACCAGCCCGTCGACCGGCCGGAGGTAGTGGGCGAGCTCGCCCTGGACGATCGCGATCAGGTCCTCGCGCAGCGACCCGCGGTGCGTCATCTGGGCGGAGAGCGTCGACGTGATGCTGTCGACGATCAGCTCCTCCTTGGACTCCCAGCGCCGGTAGATCGCGGCCTTGCCCACCTTGGCCCGCGTGGCCACGGCGTGGATGGTGAACCCGGCCCAGCCGGTCTCGGAGTAGACCTCGCGCACGGCGGCGAAGACGCGCTCCTCGATGTCGGGGTCGACAGGGCGACCGACACCGCGTCGGGGCGGCGGTGCCTCGCGGTCGGACACCAGGGACTCCTCCACGGGCTCGGCTCTGTCGCCGCCAACTCTAGGCGGCCCGCCGCCGCGACGACAGCGGGCCCCGCGCGGGCCCGGGCCTCCCCGTGGCGGGAGTTTCGTCAACGGTTCGTCTCTTATTCGTGCCTGGCCGACGGCCGGGTGACCCCTTCTCCCCGTGACGGCACCACAGGCTGCCGACGGGCAGCCGGACGGTTGACGACCGGGCTGCACCCTCCCTAAGATGCCCGATTACAGACAATGTGAGTCTGTAAGTGGGTGGAGGTACAACGGTGTCCGATCACATCGCCCCGGATGCGGGGCCGGCGTCTCTCGCGAGCCTGCTGAACCCGCGCAGCGTCGCGGTCATCGGCGCGTCCGAGCGGTCGGTGTGGTCGAGGTCGGTGGTGCAGAACCTGGGCGGGGCCGGTTTCCCCGGCTCGCTCCACCTGGTCAACCGGCGGGGCGAGACCTGCCACGGCCTCCCGAGTGTCCGCTCGGTCGCCGAGCTCGACCTCGTCCCGGACCTGGCCGTCGTGCTCACCGGCAGCTCGGCGCTGGAGGGGGTGCTCGAGGAGACCCGGGCGAAGGGCATCCGGCATCTCCTCGTCTTCGCCGCCGGGTTGGGAGAGGCCGGGGCCGAGGGCGTGGCGCTCCAGGAGCGCCTGGTCGCGAGCGCACGGGCGAACGGGCAGCTGATCCTCGGCCCCAACAACCTCGGATTCGTCAACGCGCACGAGCGGGTGGTGGCCTTCGGCCAGCCGATCCCGCTCCCGCTGCTCCCCGGCGGCGTCGGGATCGTCAGCCAGAGCGGTGCGCTCGGCATCTACGTGCTCAAGTACATGGTGTCCCGCGGGATCGGGGCGAGCATGTGCGTCACGGTCGGCAACGAGGCGATGATCTCGGGCACCGACGTGCTGGAGCACCTCGTCGAGGACCCCGGCACCCGGGTCGTGGCCCTCTACCTGGAGCAGGTCGGGGACCCGGAGCGGTTCCTGCGCATCGCCCGGCGGGCGACCGAGCTCGGCAAACCGATCGTGCTCTACAAGGCCGGCCGCACCGAGGTCTCGGCCCGGGTCGCGGCGGCGCACACCGGCTCGCTCGTCGGCGACGACCGCGTGGTGAGCGCGGTGTGCGCCCAGTACGGCGTGATCCGGGTGGACACCATCGAGGACCTCGTGACCACGGCCGGGCTGCTCGACTCCTACGGGGGCGTCCCCGGTCCGCGGACCGGCTTCGTGATGGCCTCGGGCGCGATGTGCGCGGTGCTGGCCGACCGTGCCGAGCAGGCCGGCCTGGAGCTCCCGGTGCCGTCGCCGGAGACGGTGGCCGGCATCCGGGCGGCCAACCTCCCGGCCCACGCGGCGATCGACAATCCACTGGACGTGACCGGCCACGTCATGGACGACCCCCAGATCCTGCCGGCGGCGATCGCGCAGTTCCTCGACGACCCGCGGTACGACTCGGTCGTCGTGCTGGGTGACGTCCCGGCGGCGGAGTCCGACCTCCCGCGGGTGGAGTGGCTGTCCAGGTCGATCCTGCGGCTGCGCACGGAGCACACCACCCCGTTGGTGCCGATGCGGTTCCTCCCGGCGGACACCACACCCTTCGGGCGGCAGTGGCAGGAGGAGACGGGGCACCCGCACGTCCCCGACTCGTTCGAGCGCGGCCTGGCCGCCCTGGGGCGCTCGGCCTGGTGGGCGAGGCGCCGCGCGGAGCTCCTCGGGTGCGAGGACCCGCAGCCCGTTCCCGTCGCCCTGCCCGGGGCCGGTGAGCTCTCGGAGGTCGAGGCGGCCGCCCTGCTGCGCGCCCACGGCGTGCCCTACGTCCCCTCGGAGGTCGCCGGTTCGGCCGAGGAGGCGGCGCGGATCGCCGACCGGCTCGGCTTCCCGGTGGCCATGAAGGTCGTGTCCCCCGACATCGCGCACAAGACGGAGGTCGGCGGCGTCCTGCTCGGCATCGGGGACGAGGCGCGGGCGAAGGAGGCGTACACCGAGATCGTGGAGTCCGTCGGCAAGGCGCTGCCCGATGCCCGGGTCCAGGGCGTGGTGGTCTCGCCGATGCGGTCCGGCGGGACCGAGCTCGTGGTCGGCGTGGTCCGGGACCCCCAGTGGGGTCCCGTTCTCGCGGTGGGGTTCGGCGGCGTGCTGGTCGAGATGCTGCGGGACACCGCGGTCCGCCTGCTGCCCGTCGGTGCCGACGACATCCGGGGCATGCTCGCGGAGCTGCGGGGCTACGAGCTGCTCACCGGGTTCCGGGGCCGTCCGGCGGTCGACCTCGACGCGCTGGTGGACGTCATCGCGGCCGTGGCCCGGATCGGGAGCGAGGTCGACGAGGTCGAGGTCAACCCGCTCGTCGTCGACGCGGACCGGATCGAGGCCCTCGACGTCCTGCTGACCCTGCGCGCCCCCACCGGCTGACGGCCGGTCTCCCGCCCTGCCGCAGCTCGCGCCCCCGGCGGCGGGCGCACACCGGTGCAGCACCCAGATCGGAGATCACCACGATGGCCAGGCTTCGGTTCGGCACCTTCCTCGCACCGGTCCACGCGCCGGGCAGGAACCCGACGGTCCTGCTCGAACGCGACCTGGAACTCGTCGAGCACCTGGACCGCCTGGACTACGACGAGGCGTGGTTCGGCGAGCACCACTCGGCCGGCTCGGAGATCTACGCCTCCCCGGAGATCATGATCGCCGCCGCCGCCCAGCGGACCCGGCGGATCAAGCTCGGGACCGGTGTGACGTCCATCTCCTACCACAACCCTCTGTGGGTGGCCGACCGCATGGTCCTGCTGGACCACCTGACCCGCGGCCGGACCATGTTCGGCGTCGGACCGGGGTCGCTGCCCACCGACTCGGCGATGATCGGGCTGAACCCCACCGAGACCCGCGAGCTCCTCGAGGAGAACCTCGACATCATCCTGCGCCTCTTCCGGGGCGAGACGGTGACGGCGACGACCAGGACCCACGAGCTGTTCGACGCGCGGCTGCAGCTGCGCCCCTACTCCGACCCGCTGTTCGACATCGCCGTCGCCGCCGTCGCCTCGCCGACCGGCGCACGGCTCGCGGGCCGGCACGGGCTGGGCCTGCTCAGCATCGGCGCCACCGTGGGCGCCCGCGGGTTCGACGTCCTCGCCCATCACTGGAAGGTCCTCACCGACTGCGCCGCGGCCGCCGGCACCGAGGTCGACCGCTCGTCCTGGCGGCTGGTGAGCCCGTTCCACCTCGCGGAGACCGAGGAGCAGGCGCGGCGCGAGGTCGAGCACGGGATCGAGCACTGGTTCTCGTACTTCCAGGAGGTCGCGGCGTTCCCGCAGATGTCGGTGTCCGGCAACGACCTCGCCGAGATGATCGAGTTCATCAACACCTCCGGCGCCGGCGTGATCGGGACGCCGGAGCAGGCTCGCGCGCAGGTGCAGCGGCTCGTGGACCAGTCCCGCGGCGGCTTCGGCACGCTGCTGCTGATGGGGCACGACTGGGCGTCCCCGGAGGCGACGAAGCGGTCGTTCGAGCTGTTCGCGTCCGACGTCGCTCCGCACTTCCAGGGGCAGGCCGAACCGACCCTCACCGCGGCACGCCGGGCGAGCGAGGTCCGGGACGACCTCTCGAAGACCCAGCTCGACGCCATCGCCACCATGACGGCCAAGTACGAGGCCGAGAAGGAAGGCTGAGCGCTCGACGCTGGCGTCCACCGTCACCGCGGCCGGGAACACAATGGCCGTGGAGTCGGATCGCGCACGGCGCGGCGTGGGTCAGGCCGGATCCGTGCCCGGAGCGAACGGGGCGACGGCCGAGACCGGTCGGGGCACCCGACCGGTCAGAGGGCCTCGACGATCGGCCACGTGTGGGCGAAGCCGGGGTGCAGGGTGGGTCCCTCGGCGGTGCCCAGCAGGGCCGCGGGGAACCAGCGGAACTCCACGCTCTCGCCGCCGCGGATCGCGACGGGAAGGGCCTCGGCGGCCTCGACCACGACGGTGGTGTAGCTCCAGCCGCCGTGGTCGTCGACGAACCGGGCCGTCTCGACCAGGGGGGCGACGTCGAGGACGGACTCCTCGGTCGCCTCGCGGCGCGCCGCCTCCTCGGCGGACTCGCCGTGGTGCCGGGCGCCGCCGGGGACGCCCCAGGTGCCGCCGTGGTGGCTCCACAGGGCCCGGTGCTGCAGCAGCACCAGATCCCCCGAGCGCACCAGGAGGCCGGCCGCCCCGTAGACGCCCCAGTGCTTGTGCCCCTGGGCGCAGTACTGCCAGCCGTCACCGCTCGCGGAGTCCGGGAGCGGGGCGGCGGTCATCAGGCGAGATTAGCCCGACGACCGCCGCTCCTACCAGGGAATGAGACCGAGCACCGGAACGCGGTGCCGAAGCTCGGGCCGGAGCTCAGTAGCGGTAGTGCTCCGGCTTGAACGGGCCCTCGACGTCCACGCCGATGTACTCGGCCTGGTCCTTCGTGAGCTTCGTCAGCTCGCCGCCCAGCGCCAGCACGTGGATCTTCGCGACCTTCTCGTCGAGGATCTTCGGCAGGCGGTAGACGTCGTTGTTGTACTCCTCGTGCTTGGTGAACAGCTCGACCTGCGCGATCACCTGGTTCGAGAAGCTGTTGCTCATCACGAAGGACGGGTGGCCCGTCGCGTTGCCGAGGTTCATCAGGCGCCCCTCGGACAGCACGATGATGGTGTGCCCGTCCGGGAACACCCACTCGTCGACCTGCGGCTTGATGTTGATCTTGATGATGCCCGGGATGCGGCCCAGCCCGGCCATGTCGATCTCGTTGTCGAAGTGGCCGACGTTGCCCAGGATCGCCTGGTGCTTCATCCGCTTCATCAGGTCGGTGGTGATGATGTCCTTGTTGCCGGTCGTCGTGATGACGATGTCGGCGGTCTGGATGACGTCCTCGATGCGGGCGACCTGGTAGCCCTGCAGCAGCGCCTGCAGCGCGCAGATCGGGTCCACCTCGGCCACGATGACGCGGGCGCCCTGGCCCTTGAGGGCCTCGGCCGAGCCCTTGCCGACGTCGCCGAAGCCGGCGACGACCGCGACCTTGCCGCCGATCAGCACGTCCGTCGCCCGGTTGATGCCGTCGACCAGCGAGTGCCGGATGCCGTAGACGTTGTCGAACTTGCTCTTGGTGACCGAGTCGTTGACGTTGATCGCCGGGAACAGCAGCTCGCCCTGCTCGGCCAGCTGGTAGAGGCGGTGGACGCCGGTGGTGGTCTCCTCGGTGACGCCGAGGATGCCGTCGGCGATGCCCGTCCACTTCTGCGGGCTGGCGGCCAGGCTGCGGCGCAGGGTGTCGAGGATGATCCGGTACTCGTCGGCGACGGTGAGGTCGTCGTCGTCGACGGTCGGGACCGCGCCCGCCGCCTCGAACTCCTTGCCCTTGTGCACGAGCAGGGTGGCGTCGCCGCCGTCGTCGAGGATCATGTTGGGGCCGACCGTGTTGCCGGCCTCGTCACGGAAGTCGAACAGCCGCTCGGTGGCCCACCAGTACTCCTCCAGCGTCTCGCCCTTCCAGGCGAAGACGGGGACGCCCCGGGGCTCCTCGGGGGTGCCGTGCGGGCCGACGACGATCGCGGCGGCGGCGTGGTCCTGGGTGGAGAAGATGTTGCAGGACACCCAGCGCACGTCCGCGCCGAGGGACACCAGGGTCTCGATGAGCACCGCGGTCTGCACGGTCATGTGCAGCGAGCCGGCGACGCGGGCGCCGTGCAGCGGCCGGGCCTCGGCGTACTCGCGGCGCAGCTCCATCAGACCCGGCATCTCGTTCTCGGCGAGCCGGATCTCCTTGCGGCCGAACTCGTGCAGGCCCAGGTCGGCCACGGCGAAGTCGATCCCGTTGCGCTCCTGCAGCTTGCCCGTGGGGTCGGTGATGCTGGCGGTCATTGCGGTCAGAACTCCCTGTACTGGACGGAACCGGGATCGGCGGGCGCCGGGGCATCCGGTACGAGGGTGTGATCGCGCGACACGGATACCTCCTCCCGATGGGATGGAGGCGCCCTTCTCGTCGTGGTGGCCGGGGACCGAGCGTGGCGGACGGGAACGTCCGCTGCAGCGCCTCTCGGATCCGGCGGTCGTGCGGGTCCAGGATGGCACGGGTCGGGGCCCGCCATCAACGTGGGCTGCGCCCCGGACGGCACGGCTCCTATCCCAGCAGGTGGTCCTTGAGGAGCGACTCGGCCGCGGCGGCACGGTCGTGGGCGGCCAGCAGGCCCGCGGGGGCCACGACGAAGTCCGAGTCCACCAGCACCGTGGAGTCCTGCAGCACCGGGGCCAGCACCGGATCCCCCCGCAACGTCCCGACCAGGGCGCCGATCCCGGCGGCGTCCCGCTGGCGGAACACCCCGCCGGCGAGCACGACCAGCCCGAGCGGCCCCACCCCCTCGTCCCGCAGGTGGCGGCGGGCCGCGACGACGGCGGCGAGCGCGGCCACCCGGCGGTCCTCCGCCGCGCTCCCCGCGTCCTTCGGCACGAACCCGACCTCGGTGACCATGCGCTGCACCGTCGCGCTGAGCAGGTCCGCCTCGACGGGATCGACGATCTCCTCGGCCTGGGCCTCGACCAGCACGCCCTCGGCGGCGGCGCGCATCCCGAGGTCGCCCTCGACGGTGCGGCGCGCCCGCACCCCCGGCCCGGCCGAGTGGACGTCGGTGGTGGCGCAGCCGACGTCGACCAGCAGGACGCCGGTGCCGCAGATCCGGGCGAGCTCCGCGGTGCCGCGGTGGACGGCCTCGGGCGTCATCACCCGGGCCATCCGGCGGAAGCGGGGCGCCACGAGCGGCCCGCCGGGTCCCCGGCCGCCCACGACGTGCCGGGCGAACACCTCCGCGAGCGCCGCCCGGGCGGCGCCCGGGACCAGCACCCCCGTGGCCGGGGAGACGTTGTCGCAGGCCACGACCGTGCGGCCGGTGGCGCGGAGCAGGGCGAGCGCGTCCTGCCGGGCGGCCGAGTTGCCCGCCAGCACGATCGGCGAGCGCACGCGGGCCCGGGCGAGCTTGCCGGCGTTGTGCAGCAGGACGGTGGGATCGTCGCCGTCGGCGCCCCCGGTGAGCAGCACCGCGCCGGGGCGGTGCCCGCGCAGCACCCGCACGTCCGGCGGTTCGAGCGGGCCGGCGTGCACGTGCACCACGTGCGCGCCCGCCGAACGGGCGACCCCGTAGCCGGCCTCGGTGGCCGCCAGCCGCTCGGTGCCGACCACCGCGAGCCGCAGCCCGCCCCCGGCCGACGAACAGGCCAGCACGTCCGGGGGGTCCGCGGTGCCGGACGCGGCGGTCACGGCGCGCACCGCGGCGTCGACCCCCGCGAGCACGTCCTCGGGGGTCGTCGGGTGCTCGGCGAACCCGGCCAGCCCGCCGTCCGGGGCGATCAGGACGGCCTTGGTCCACGTGGAGCCCACGTCGAGGCAGACCGCGGCTCCCGTCATGAACGCGGAGCCTACCGGCGGTGACGCTGCGCAGTCGCGGGTTCGCACCGACGATCTGTCCGGTTCCGCTCCCGGCCGGTAGGTTCCGGAGTGATCCGGACCACGCGCCTCGGGAGCAACGATGCTCGGACTCATGCAGGACCGTCCCCTGTCCCTCACCCACGTGTTCCACCGTGCGGAGCGGCTCTTCGGCCACAAGCGGATCGTCACGGGACAGGCCGGCGGTGAGCGGGAGACGACGATCGCGGACTGGGCGGTGCGGGTGCGCCGCCTCGCCACCGTGTTCGACACCCTCGGCCTGTCGGCGGACGCGCGGGTCGGCACGTTCTGCTGGAACACCGACCGCCACCTGGAGCTCTACCTGGCGGCGCCCTGCACCGGCCGGGTGCTGCACACGCTGAACATCCGGCTGTTCCCCGAGCAGCTCGTCTACATCGCGAACCACGCCGAGGACGAGATCGTCTTCGTGGACCGGTCCCTGCTGCCGCTGCTCTGGCCGCTGGTGGACCAGATGACGACGGTGCGGACGGTCGTCGTGATCGACGACGGCGCCGACGCCGCGATCCCCGACGACCCCCGGATCCGAGACTACGAGGAGCTGCTCGCGGCGGCCGAACCCTTCGCCGGGACTTTTCACATCGACGACGAGAACAGCGCCGCCGCCATGTGCTACACGTCCGGGACCACGGGCAACCCGAAGGGCGTGGTCTACAGCCACCGCTCGGCGGTGCTGCACTCGCTGGTCACCCTGACCGCGGACGCGTTCGGCCTCGCCGAGCGCGACATCGTGCTCCCGGTCGTCCCGATGTTCCACGCGAACGCCTGGGGGCTGCCCTACGGCGCGCTGCTCGCCGGCGCCGAGCTCGTCTTCCCCGGGCCGAACATGACCCCGGCGGCGATCGCCGAGCAGCTCGCACGACACCGGGTCACGGTCACCGGAGGAGTCCCCACCATCTGGATGGGGATGCGCCCGCTGCTGGCCCAGCACGACCTCTCGGCGCTGCGCGCGATCCTCTGCGGTGGCTCCGCCGTGCCGCGGGCGCTCTCGGAGGCCTACCGCGAGGCCATCGGGATCCCGATGCTGCACGCCTGGGGCATGACCGAGACCTCGCCGATCGCCTCGATCTCCTCGGGGCGCTCGCACCAGGACGCCTGGACCGAGGACGAGCGGGCCGACGCCCGCGCCCGCCAGGGCCAGCCCGCCCCCCTCGTCGACCTGCGGATCGCCGATCCCGAGTCGGGACAGGAGCTGCCGTGGGACGACGAGGCCACCGGCGAGCTGCAGGCCGCGGGCCCGTGGATCGCGCGGGAGTACTACCGCGGCGAGGGCGGCGGCACCCAGTTCACCGAGGACGGCTGGCTGCGGACCGGCGACGTGGCCGCCGTCGACCGCTGGGGGTACGTGCGCCTGGTCGACCGGACGAAGGACCTGGTCAAGTCCGGCGGCGAGTGGATCAGCTCGGTCGACCTGGAGAACGAGATCATGGCCCACCCCGCGGTCGAGGAGGCCGCGGTGATCGCGATCCCGCACGAGAAGTGGACCGAACGGCCGCTGGCCTGCGTGGTGGTGAAGGAGGGACGGTCGCTCACGGGTGAGGAGCTGATCGAGTTCCTGACCCCGCGGGTGGCGAAGTGGTGGCTCCCGGACGCGGTGGAGTTCATCGACGAGGTGCCGAAGACGAGCGTCGGCAAGTTCTCGAAGCGGACCCTGCGGGAGAAGTTCGGGGACTACACGCTGCCGTCCTGAGCGATGCGCCCGTAGCCCTCGCGGCCCGCCTGGTCGAGGCCGTGCCGCTCGTCGGTGTAGAGGTGGATCTCGTGGCCGTCGGCGTCGTGGAGCACCACGAGCCAGCCGACGGTCGCGTCGATGACCGGTGAGTGCGGCACGCCCAGGGCGTCGAGGTGCGCGGCCCACTCCTCGATGCCGGCGCGGTCGGCCACACCGAGCAGCAGCTCCAGGCCGGGCTGACTGTGCGCCTCCTCCGTCTCGCGCAGCGCGATGCCCACCCCACCGCAGCCCGGCAGGGCGCCGGCCACGCCGCGGACCACGCCGTCGGCGTCCGGGAACTCGAGCTCGGACTCGAACCCGAACACGCGCCGGTACCAGTCCAGACTCTTCGGCAGGTCCGCCACCGGCAGCTTGAACCCGCGGACCCTCGTCAGCTCCGGCATGACACTCCTTTGTGCAGCATCTATAGTGCATCGAATGCGTGGAGAGTGCAGCAGGTGACGGGCGAGGTCAAGAGGGCATATCGGTCACCGCTGCGCGCGGAGTCGGCCCGGCGCACCCGGGCCTCCGTCCGCGAGGCGGCCACCGCGCTCTTCGTCGCGCAGGGGTATGTCCGCACCACGGTCAAGGAGATCGCCGCCGCGGCCGGGGTCGCACTGCGCACGGTGCACACCGCCTATCCCGGCGGCAAGATCGAGATCTTCCACGAGGCGCTCGACGTGGCCACGGCGGGCGACGAGGCGGCGATCGCCGTGATCGACCGACCGGAGGTCCGGGAGTCCCTCGCCGACCCGGACCGCCTGATCGCGGACCTGGCGCGGCACGGCACGGCGCTGCTCGGGCGGGCGGGACCGCTGCTCGCGGCCTGCGTCGGCTCGGCCGGGGCGGACCCGGAGATGGCGGAGCTGAACGAGCTCGGCGCCCGCACCATGGCCGCGGACATGCGACGGGTGGCCGAGGCCCTCGACGGGCACGGCCTGCTCGCCGTCCCGGTCGACGAGGCCGCGGACGTCCTGTTCGCGCTGTGCAGCCCGATGCTCCACGACCTGCTGGTGGGCCGCCGCTCCTGGACCGCGGAGCGCTACGAGACCTGGCTCGCCCGCGCTCTGCGCCTCCTCCTCACGCCGAGATGAACCTCAGGGCTGTTTCCGACCCCCGAAATGTGCCTGACGTTCATCTCGGCCGGGGGCGGTGGGAGCGGCCCCGTCAGCGGTAGGCGTCGGGGCGGCGTTCGGTGAGGTGGGAGAGGCGGCGGCGGACCGTGCCCAGGCTCGCCTCGACGTCCACCTCGGCCACCGCCAGGCCCGCCTTGGCCCAGGTCCGGGCCAGGATCTCGCCGTCCGGGCCGACCACCTTGGCCTGGCCGAGGAAGCGCATCCGGCCCATCGACCCCGTCTGGTTCGACGACACCAGCACCACCTGGTTCTCGGCCGCGCGCGAGCGGTCGTAGAGGTCGAAGAGCTTGGACTGGCGGTCCTCCGCCATCCGCGGGGCGCGGTTGGTGATGCTGGTGGGCCAGGCGGACAGGCAGGCGATCACGGTGGCGCCGTCGAGCGCGAGGGTGCGGGCGGACTCGGGGAAGGTCTTGTCGTAGTCGACGAGCATGCCCAGCCGGCCGAGCGGGGTGTCGAACGCCCCGAACGCGTTCCCGGCTCCGTAGACCCGGTCCTCGCCGGCGGGCAGGTGGACCTTGCGGTGCAGGCCCAGCAGGCCGGACCCGCTCACGCAGGCCGCGGTGTTGTACCGCTCCCCCGCCGGGCCCGCCTCGCAGAACCCCACGCAGACGACCATGTCCCCGGCCAGGTCGGCCAGCTTCCGCAGCTCCGGGCCGTCCGTCTCCAGCGCGGGCGGGAGCTCGGCCGGGTCGAGATCGGTGAAGTCCGTGAGGTACCCGCCGAGTGCGGCGTGCGGCAGCACGAGCAGGTTCACCGACTCCCGGCGGGCGTGCTCGACCAGCGTGCCGACGCGGGCGAGCGAGGCCTCGAGGTCCCGGCCGAACGCGGCGGCGACGGCGCCGATCCTGATCGCCCCCACCGGCCCTCCCGTCGTCCACGAACACCGGGCAGCCTACGACGGGCCGGTTTCCGCCGGATTTCTCCCGGCGACCCGTCCCCGGCGCGACGGCTCCGCGTGAGGCGCCCTCCGGTCGTCTCCGCAGGTCAGAGCCGGGTGTGGGCCCCGGTGACCCCAGCGGGGACACCGGGGCCCACAGGGGTCAGAGCCGGCGGAAGGGCAGGGCGTGGGCCGCGGCGACCTCGGCGTTGGTCAGCTCGCCGGCGACCGTGGAGAGGCCACCGGCCAGGGCCGGGTCCGCCGCCACGGCGTCGGACCAGCCCAGGTCCGCCAGCTTCAGCGCGTACGGGAGGGTCACGCTGGTGAGGGCATGGGTGGAGGTGTGCGGGACCGCGCCGGGCATGTTGGCCACGCAGTAGAACACCGTGTCGTGGACCCGGAAGGTCGGGTCGGCGTGGGTGGTCGGGTGGGTGTCGGCGAAGCAGCCGCCCTGGTCCACCGCGATGTCGACGAGCACGGCGCCCGGCTTCATGCGTCCCACGAGCTCGTTCGAGACCAGCGTCGGGGCCTTGGCCCCCGGCACCAGGACGGCGCCGATGACGAGATCGGCGTCGAGCACGGCCTGCTCCACGGCGAACGCGGTGGAGTGCACGGTCCCGACGCGGCCCTGGTACTGCGCGTCGATCCGGCGCAGGGCGTCCACGTTGAGGTCCAGCACGGTCACCCGCGCGCCCATGCCGACCGCGATCTGCACGGCGTGCGAGCCGGAGACACCGGCGCCCAGCACGACGACGTGCGCGCGGGGCGCCCCGGGGACGCCGCCCATCAGCACTCCGCGCCCGCCACCGGCGCTCATCAGGTGGTACGCGCCGACCTGGGGCGCGAGCCGGCCCGCGACCTCGCTCATCGGGGCGAGCAGGGGCAGCCGGCCGTCGGCCGTGCGGACGGTCTCGTACGCGATCGCGGTGGTGCCCGCGGCCAGCAGCGCGTCGGTGCAGGCGCGGGAGGCGGCGAGGTGCAGGTAGGTGAAGAGCGTGAGGTCGCCGCGCAGCCGGTGGTACTCGGACTCGACGGGCTCCTTGACCTTGAGCACCATCTCGCCGGCGGCCCAGACCTCGTCCGCCGTGCCGAGCAGCTCGGCGCCGGCGGCCTTGAACTCCTGGTCGGTGATGGACGACCCGAGACCGGCGCCCTGCTCGACGATCACGTCGTGACCGTGGCGGACCAGCTCGTGCACCCCCGCCGGGGTCAGCGCGACCCGGAACTCGTTGTCCTTGACCTCGCGCGGGACCGCAATACGCATCGAACGTCCTCTTCCTCGACTGTGGTGCCACCAGTATCGAAGAAACAGCGCTCGTGCTGCCATCGTTCCGCACAATATTCTGTACCCTGCCCGTGTGAGCGCAGATTCGTCGTCAAGCTCCCCCGTTCGGGCCGATCGGCCGAACGATCCACGGACCCCGCTGGACGGGGTGGACCGCAAGATCCTCGCGGAGCTCGAACGGGACGCCCGGATACCCAACAACGCGCTCGCCGACCGCGTCGGCGTCGCCCCGTCCACGTGCCTCACCCGGGTCCGCGCGCTCGTGCAGCGCGGCGTGATCCGCGGCTTCCACGCCGACGTCGATCCCGCCGCCACCGGGCGGCCGCTGCAGGCGATGGTGTCCATCCGGCTGCAGGCCGCGGCGCGGCGGCGGATGCGGGAGTTCGAGGCGGTGGTGACCCGGCTGCCCGAGGTGCGGGACTGCTTCTTCCTGGCCGGGGTGGACGACTACCTGCTGCACGTGGCCACGGCGGACTCCGCGGCCCTGCGGGACTTCGTGGTGGCGCTCAACTCGCGCGACGAGGTGGCCAACACCCAGACCAGCCTCATCTTCGAGCAGGTCAGGAGGCAGGCGTGACCGATCCGTCCACGCTGCGGTCGAAGTCCGGCTCCAGGTAGATCACCCGGGCGTCCGGCACGGCGGCACGCACCCGCGCCTCGGCCTCGTCGATCGCGGTGGCCACGACCTCCACCGGCGAGCCCGGCGTCAGCGCCAGCTTGGCGGCCACGAGGAGCTCCTCGGGGCCGAGGTACTGCGTCTTGATGTGGATGACGCGCTGGATCTGCGCGCCCTCCTCGAGCTTCGCGACGATCGTCGACAGGACCGGGGCGGTGGCGCCCTCGCCGATCAGCAGGCTCTTCATCTCGACGATCAGGATGATCGCGATGACGCCGAGCAGCGCGCCGATGCAGATGGTGCCCACGCCGTCCCAGACCGGGTTGCCGGTGAGCACGGTCAGCCCGACGCCGGCCAGGGCGAGGACCAGGCCGAGCAGCGCCCCCGAGTCCTCCAGCAGCACGACCGGCAGCTCGGGCACCTTCGCCTGGCGGATGAACTGCCACCACGTGCCGTTGCCCTTGAGCGGGCGGGACTCGTGGATCGCCGTGCGGAACGAGTAGCCCTCCAGCAGGATCGCGACCACGAGGATGATCACCGCGACCAGCGGCGAGGACAGGGCCTCGGGATGCTGCACCTTGTGGATGCCCTCGTAGAGGGCGAACACCGAGCCGAGGGTGAACAGCAGCAGCGCCACGACGAACGAGTAGAAGTAGCGGTCCCGCCCGTAGCCGAACGGGTGCTCCGCGGTGGCCTGGCGCTTGGCGGTGCGCCCGCCGAGCAGCAGCAGGCCCTGGTTCGCGGTGTCGGCCACCGAGTGCACCGCCTCGGCCAGCATCGACGACGAGCCGGTCACGAGGAAGCCCACGAACTTCGCGACCGCGATCCCCGCATTCGCGGCGAGCGCCGCGATGATCGCCCTGGTACCGCCGCCTGCCGACACGCCGCCCCCGAAAAGTCCGATTCGGTTTACCGGCGGAAGAGTATCTACAACCCGTCGCTGGCGAGGTGCAGGGTCGTCCCGGGGGCCGCGCTCTCCACCTCGACGCCGGTGTCGGTGGCCCCGAGGAACAGCGAGGCGCCCTTCGGCAGCTCCAGCACGCGCTCCCCCGCGCGGACGCAGGACTTGCCGCCGGTCGACAGGAGGATCCGCGGGCCGCCGTCCGGGACCGGGAGCCGGCCCGTCAGCCCGTCCGGCGCGGACCAGCTGCGCAGCAGGAACTCCGACGCCGGGGTGTCGTAGCGCAGCCACCCGCCCTCGGGCCGGCCGGCGTGCACCGGCGGCGGGCCCGCGGTGAAGTCCAGGACCCGCAGCAGCTCCGGGACGTCGACGTGCTTGGGCGTGAGCCCGCCGCGCAGCACGTTGTCCGAGTTCGCCATCAGCTCGACGCCGGCGCCGGCGAGGTAGGCGTGCAGGTTGCCGGCGGAGAGGTAGAGGGCCTCGCCGGGCGCGAGGACGACCCGGTTGAGCAGCAGCGCGGCCAGCACACCGGCGTCGCCGGGATAGCGCTCGGAGAGCTCGAGCGCCGTGCGGGCCTCGCGCGCCCACTCGCCGTCCGTCCCCGCCAGGCTGATCGCGCCGCGCTGCACGGCCGGCACCAGCCCGTCGAGCAGCGACTGCGGCAGCGTGATCCACGTGGTGAACAGCGCGCGCAGCCCGTCCGGACCGGGCTGGGCGGCGAGCAGCTCGACGTAAGGGGCCAGCTCGGGGACGTCCAGGGCACGCAGCAGCGCGATCGTCTCCACCGGGTCCCGGAACCCGACGAGCGCGTGGAACTCGGTGAGCGCGCAGATCAGCTCGGGCTTGTGGTTGGCGTCGCGGTAGTTGCGGTCCGAGGCGTCGACCGGGATGCCGGTGGCGTTCTCCCGGGCGAAGCCGGCCTGCGCCTGCTCCAGGCTCGGATGGGCCTGCAGGCTCAGCGGCTCGTCGGCCGCCAGCACCTTCAGCAGGAACGGCAGGGTGCCCGACCAACGGGTGCGGCGCTCCTCCCCGAGCAACGCCGGATCACCGGACAGCGCCTCGAGCAGCGACGTCCGGCTACCGTCCTCCCGGACGAGCCGGGAGGGATCGCCGGGATGGGCGCCGAGCCACATCTCGGCCTGCGGGTGCGGTGACGGCACCGGCTGGCCGAGCAGCTCCGCGATGACCGTGCGCGACCCCCACGCGTACGGGCGCACCGGGTTCTCCAGCAGCTCCAACCCACGTCCTTCCCTACGCCCCGCTCCCCCGCGGGGCTGGACCCGCTAGGCGGGTTCGATGGTGCGGGTCGCCAGACCCAGGTAGATCGCGGCGGCGTCGAGCCGGTTCACCAGCAGCGCCGCGCGCAGCAACGGTGCGTCCCGGGTGCCGCGGGCGATCTCGTCGACCGGGTGCGCCAGGTCCGCGGGCCACCCGCGGCCGGTCCGGCGCACGGCGACCTGCCCGGGATCCTCCTCGGCGGTCGCCAGCAGCACGACGCGCGGCGGCGGCGCCTCGGCACCGGCCGGATCGTCGAACGGGTCCCGGAAGATGTCGTCCGGCCGGTCGGCCTGGTCGATCGCGCGGCGCAGCCCCAGCGCGGTGGCGGCCTGCGCGATGTCCGCGGCGTGCGCGACGACCCCGGCGTGCGTGGCCAGGGCCGTGGCCCCGTGCCCGGCGACGGCGGTGGCCGGGCGGTCGGCGCCCCACAGCAGCGGGGTGTGCTCGGCCAGGCGCAGGGCGAGGGTCTTGGCCGGGTTCATGAACGGCTCGTGGCCGGGCTGGTTGCGCTCGGCCTCGGCGTCGAGCGCGTCGGCCAGCGGGTCCAGGGCGGGGTCCAGGCCGCCGGGC
Source organism: Pseudonocardia ailaonensis (assembly GCF_039531635.1). Taxonomy (NCBI): domain Bacteria; kingdom Bacillati; phylum Actinomycetota; class Actinomycetes; order Pseudonocardiales; family Pseudonocardiaceae; genus Pseudonocardia; species Pseudonocardia ailaonensis. The sequence continues at coordinate 221,803 of NZ_BAAAQK010000028.1, forward strand.
CACAGGCCGAGCGCGGAGACGACGCGGAGACCGACCGCGAGCGCGCGCGGCAGGTCGAGTGCGGGCGGGACGGGGATCCGCGGCTCCACGAGCAGCGCGCGACCGGCGCCGGCGGAGGCCACCGGCCCGTCCGAGGGGGCCGAGAGGACCAGCTCGGCGCCGCGCGCGACCGCGCGGGCCAGGGACTCGGCCAGCTCGACGTCCGCCTGGTCCGCGGTGTGGGCCACGACGACGTCGAGCGGCCCGATCCAGCCCGGCACCAGGTCCGCGACGACGATCGGGACCGGGCACAGGGGCCCGAGCAGGGCGGAGACGATCTCGGCGGCGGCGCCCGACGATCCCGGACGGCGGACGAACACCAGGGCCCGGGGGCGCTGGCCCTCGAGCCGCGCCACGCCCGCCTCGGTGGCCGCCTGCGCGGCCGAGCGGACCTGGGCGCCGGCCGTCGCCGCCGAGCGCAGCACGCCGGCGGTGTCCACCGCCGCGAGCGCGGCGGGATCGGCCAGGAGGGTGTCGTCGAGCACCGCGTTCACCGGCTCGCGGGTGCCGGGTCGTCGGGGAGGCCCGCCTCCGAGCCGCCGGGGAGGCCCGCCTCCGAGCCGCCGGGGAGGCCCGCCTCCGAGCTGCCGGGGACCCGTGCCTCGTCCAGCAGCAGCACCGGGATGCCGTCCACGAGCGGGTACGCCCGTCCGCAGGAGGTGCAGACCAGCTCGTCACCCTCGGTCCGCAGAGGAGCGTGGTCCTCCGACGGGCAGGCCAGGATCTCGAGCAACTGGGGGTCGAGCGGTGCGGGCACGGTTCTCCTCATCTCGCCGTATCGATGCTGCCAGGGTCCGCGCCCGGGCGCCGGGTCCGTCCGGGCTACCCGGCGGACGTCAGGCCCGCACGATCGCCAGGACGTCGTCGCGCAGAGTGGCGACGGCCGCGGCGCTCGCGGCCTCCACGTTGAGCCGCAGCAGCGGTTCGGTGTTGGAGGCGCGCAGGTTGAACCACGATCCGTCCGGCAGCGAGACGGTCAGGCCGTCGAGCTCGTCGAACTCGGCCTGCGGGTAGGCGGCCCTCACCGCGGCCACCCGCTCCGCCTGGTCGGCAACCGTCGAGTTGATCTCCCCGCTCGCCGAGTACCGCTCGTAGGCCTCCATCAGCTCCGACAGCGGACGCTCCTGCTCGCCGAGCGCGGCCAGCACGTGCAGCGCCGCGAGCATGCCGGAGTCGGCCTTCCAGAAGTCCTTGAAGTAGTAGTGCGCGGAGTGCTCGCCGCCGAAGACCGCGCCCGTGTCGGCCATCGTCTGCTTGATGAACGAGTGCCCCACCCGGGTGCGCACCGGCTCGCCGCCGTGCTCCCGGACGATCTCCGGCACGGCCTTCGACGTGATCAGGTTGTGGATGATCGTGCCGCCGGGCGACTTGGCCAGCTCACGGACGGCGACCAGCCCGGTGATCGCGCTGGGGCTGACGGGCTCGCCCCGCTCGTCGACGACGAAGCAACGGTCCGCGTCGCCGTCGAACGCCAGGCCGAGGTCCGCGCCCTCCGCGACGACGGCCTTTTGCAGGTCGACGAGGTTCGCCGGATCGAGGGGGTTGGCCTCGTGGTTGGGGAAGGTGCCGTCGAGCTCGAAGAACAGCGGCACCGCGGTGACCAGGTCGGCGAGCACCACGGGGACGGTGTAGCCGCCCATGCCGTTGCCGGCGTCGACCACGACCTTGAGCGGCCGGATCCCGGTGAGGTCGACGAGCCGGCGCAGGTAGGCGGCGTACTCCTCGACCATCGCCTGCTGCCGCACGGCCCCGGTGCCGGAACCCACCGTCACGCCCTTCTCGACGGCCTCGCGGATCGCCGAGAGCCCGGTGTCCTGCCCGATCGGGGTGGCACCGGCGCGGCAGAGCTTGATGCCGTTGTACTTCGCCGGGTTGTGGCTCGCGGTGAACATCGCGCCCGGGACGTCGAGGCGGCCCGCGGCGAAGTAGAGCATGTCCGTGCTGGCCAGGCCGATGTCGACGACGTCGATCCCCTCGCCGGTGACCCCCTCGGCGAACGCGGCGGCCAGGCCGGGGCTCGAGTCCCGCATGTCGTAGCCGACGGCGACGGTCGAGACCTCACCCTCGCCGCGGAGCAGCTGGGCGAACGCGGCCCCGATCTCGCGCACGAGCGCGGCGTCGATCTGCTCGCCCACGACCCCGCGAACGTCGTAGGCCTTGATCACCGCGGAGAGATCACGCTCGCGTGTGGAGTCCGACACGGGAGGGAACCCTAGCGGGCGCCACCCCACCGGTGGGCGCCGGTTCCGCTCCGGTGACCCTCGCCGGGGCGCCGCTGGGCGATCCCCCGGTGGTCGGCTAGTCGTCCGCCGGGGTGGGCAGGACGCGCAGATGACCGCGACGGCCCGTCTCGACGCCGGGACCCGCGGTCACCGTCACCCCACCCACGGCCTCGATCGCCCGGTCCACGCGGCCCGCCTCGCGGACGGCCTCGGCGAGCGCGGTCAGGTCGTCGCCCGTGTGCTGCGGGGGCGCGAACTCCCCCTCGAACCGCACGACCTCCCAGCCCCGCGGGGCGGTGAGCCCGTGCGCGTGGTGGGTGCACAGGTCGTACGTGTGCGGCTCGGCCTGCGTGGCCAGCGGACCCACGACCGCCGTCGAATCGGCGTAGACGTAGGTGAGAGTGGCCACCGCGAGCTCGGTGCAGCCGCTCCGCGAACACCTCCGGACACTCAGCACGCCCCCGACGATAGCCCCCCGGGCGAGCAGTTCGCGGCTGCGACGCGCGGCGCATTCTCCCCCCGTAATATGCCCGTGGTGACGACCGCACGCCGCACCCTGCGCCGCTCCCCCCGCCGGCGGGACCGGCGGGGCCGTGGCCTGCGCGGACTGCTGTACCCGGTGAGCACGCCGTCGTTCCGCAGCCGCGCCGAGCGCTTCGACGCGCGGGTGCTGGAGGCCCTCGAGCCGATCGAGCTGCGCTGGGGCCCGGAGCTCGCCGATCTCGACCTGGCGGTCGACGAGGTGCCCGAGGTGGACCGCACGTCGCCCGACGAGGTGGTGTGGGGCTCCGGGGTGCTCGCGGACGCGGGGGTGCCGCTGGCGCAGCTGGTGCCCGCGGGCGTGGACCAGGCGGGGCTGCCGTCGCGGGCGCGGATCGTGCTCTACCGCCGGCCGCTGGAGGCGCGCGCCAAGGGCGGCGCCGACCTGGGCGAGCTGCTGCACGAGGTGCTGGTGGAGCAGGTCGCGGAGTACCTCAACATCGAACCGGACGCCGTCGAGGGCGGGGCGGAGTAACCCTCCGCGCTCCGCGGGTGTGCCCCCGCGAGTCGGGAACCACCCGCGAGTCGGCACATTTCGGAGGCCGAAACGCACCTCTGCAACGTGCCCCGGATACGCGAGAACCCGGGCTCACGACCGACTGCGGGCACGCAGCCGGACGGGATCCGGGTCCTGAACCGGGATCCGGGCGCCGTCGCCCGTCCCCCGTGAAGGCCGACCCGGCGCGCTGCGGACGTCGGGTCGGTGTCCGCCGTCAGACGGCGGCGCGGCGGAGCCTGCGGCGTTCCCTCTCGGAGAGCCCACCCCAGATGCCGAAGCGCTCGTCCTGCGCCAGGGCGTACTCCAGGCACTCCGCGCGGACCTCGCACCCCGCGCAGATGCGCTTGGCCTCGCGAGTGGAACCGCCCTTCTCGGGGAAGAACGCCTCCGGGTCCGTCTGCGCGCAGAGTGCGCGTTCCTGCCATTCCTGCTCTTCACCGGTGTCCGTACCGGTGACCGAGCCGTCGACCATGTCGATCAGTCGAAGGCCCTCGGACGGGCCGATCCCGAAGTTCTCGGGCGTCCCCGTCGTGAATCCCGGCAGCCCCACCGGACCGCCGATCGTGTTCGTCCCCGTGACGAACACGGTGTCCGTGAATCCGTCCACTCGCCCACCTCCCCGCGCCGCGGCGAATGACACCGACGTAAGTACAGCGGTGAAAGCCCCTCCGACGCAAGCCGGACCTTCCAACCGGGTGACGGGTTCCACCCCTTCGGTCGCCCGTTCGGCAGAATGGCCGGGTGCGCGGAGTGTCGTCTCGGGTCAGCCCGTGGTTCTACCTGCTGGTCGGCGTCGCCGTGGTGGGCGCGGTCCTCTGCGTGGTCGGTACCCAGCCGTACACCCAGGGTTCCGAGTTCCTGCTGACGGCCGGCGTCGTCCTCCTCGTGCTGGGCGGCTGGTGCGTGTCGCTGTGCCTGCACGAGTTCGGGCACGCCTACGTCGCGCACCGGGCCGGTGACCTCAGCATCGAGAACCGCGGCTACCTCACCCTCGACATCCGCCGCTACGCCAACGTCGGCCTGTCCTTCGTGCTGCCGGTGGTGTTCCTGCTGCTCGGGGGCATCCCGCTCCCCGGCGGGGCGGTCTGGGTGGACCAGGGGGCGTTCTGGCGCCGCAAGGGCCTGCGCAGCCTCATGTCCTTCGCCGGGCCGGGCACGAACCTGCTGATCGGCATCGTGCTGAGCATCGTCGTGATCTTCGTGCCGATGCCCGGCGGGCTCGCGGTCGGGCTGTCCGTCCTCGCCCTGATCCAGATCCTGGCGTTCGTGATCAACATCCTGCCGGTGCCCGGGCTGGACGGGTACGGCGTGATCGAGCCCTACCTCTCCCCCGCGGCGCAGCAGTTCGGGCAGAAGGTGCGCCCGTGGGCGCCACTCGTGCTGTTCCTGCTGGTCCTGGGCGTGCCCGCGGTGTCGCGGGTGCTGTTCGGCGTCGGCTCGTTCCTGTTCACGGCTGTCGGAGGCAACGGGAGCTACGCCTCGCTCGGCTACGACCTGCTGCTGTTCTGGCGGTAGAGCGCCACCATCTCCGGCACCGTGTCCGCGTCCGGCGGCAGGTCGTCGAGGGGCCACCAGGCGAGGTCCGCGGACTCGTCGCTGATCACCGGCCGGGCCCCCTCCGGCGCCCGCACCAGGTAGCGGACGTCGAGGTGCCGGCTGGGCAGCCCGAGCGAGCACGTGACGGGATGGACGTCGATGTGCAGCGGATGCTCCCCGATCTCCAGCCCCGCGATCCCGGACTCCTCGGTGGCCTCCCGCAGCGCCGCGGCGCGCAGCGAGGCGTCGTCCGGCTCGCAGTGCCCGCCGAGCTGCACCCAGCGGTGGAAGCGGCCGTGCAGGGTGAGCAGCACGTTCTCGCCCGCCGCGTCGACCACCAGCGCGGACGCGGTGAGGTGCCCGGGCTCGCACTCGCGCAGGCAGGCGTCGTCGGGCCGGGCGAGACAGAAGGCCACCAACGCCTCCCGCAACGCCGCCTGCGCGGCGTCCGGCGGCTCCCAGGCCCGCAGCTCCTCGACCGCCACGGCAGGCTTCACCACCCCGGCCCCCGCGAGTCGGCACTTCCCGTAGGTCGTGTGTGACGTTCACGAGACGTCGTCAGCGTGTGTTTCGGCCTCCCGGCTCCGCCCGATGGCGGGCTGGCGCCCGACGTGCCGACTCGCGGGTGGTTCATCGTTCGAGGAGGCCTTCCGACGGGTCGTGGGGAGCTCGGGGGGTGAGGGGGGCGGCCGGGGTGCCGACCGCGATCGCACCGAGGGGCTGCCAGTCGGCGGGGAGGTCGAGGGCCTCGCGGGTCGTGTCGGCGGCGAAGATCGTGGAGCCGACCCAGCAGGATGCCAGGCCCTCGGCGGCCAGCGCCACCAGCAGGGACTGCACCGCCGCACCACCGGCGACGGTGAACATGTCCCGTTCGGCCGCGTCACGGGCGGTGTCCCCGTAGGCGTGGGCCCCGTCGCCGGTGCGGAAGGCCAGGACGACCTCCGGGGCGCGGCGTAGCAGGTCGCCGCGCGCGAGGCGGCGCTCGATCTCGTCCGCCGGGCGGCCGTCCGCGGCGAGGTCCGCCTGCCAGCGCTCGCGCAGCGCGTCGAGCACCGCTGCCCGCTTCTCCCGCAGCCACACGAAGCGGAACGGGGTGCTGTGGTGCGGCGCCGGGGCCGTGAGCGCCACTCCGACGGCCCGGCGCAGCGCGTCGGCGTCCACGGGCTCGTCGGCGAAGGCACGGCTGCTGCGGCGCAGCAGGACGGCCTCCCTCCGCCCCTGCTCGCGGCCCTGGGCGATCGCCTCGTCGGCGCCGAGGCGGAAGAGGTCGTCCTCCACCGGGCGGACGAGCTCGCGGGCCGTGGAGCCGTCGTCGCGGCTGCCGAGGCCGCGGACCACCGCGACCGGCAGCCCGCCGAGCTTGCCCTTGACCAGGTCCGCGGCGCCGGCGACCTCGTCGGCGACCGCCACCTCGGTGACGAACAGCTCGTTGCCCTCGGCATCGAACGCGCCCGCGTAGCGGTGGATCACCGTGAGCCCCGCGGACCCGATCGCGACGTCCGTCTGCCCGACCCGCCACGACCGTCCCATGGTGTCCGTGACGACCACGGCGACGTCGACGCCGAGCCGCTCGCGCAGCCCGCTGCGGAGCCGGGCCGCGCTGCCGTCCGGGTCGACGGGGAGCAGGGCGAGCTCGTCGGTGCGGACGTTGGAGCCGTCGACACCGGCCGCGGCCTGCACGATCCCCAGCTTCGACGCGACGATCAGGGTCTTGCCGCGGCGGGCGAGGATGCGCTCGGTCTCGCCGAGGATCAGCCGCCGCCGCAGGGCGTCCCGCTCCTCGGGGTCCGTCGGCGCGGCGACCAGCCGGCCCTCGGCCTTGGAGAAGATCTTGCTGGTGACGACGAGGACGTCGCCGTCGCGGAGCCAGGGCGCGGCTCCGGCGATCGCGGCCGTGACGTCGTCGCCGGGGCGGAACTCGGGCAGCCCGGGGACCGGGAGGATCTCGAGGCCGCCGTCGGCGCGGTGATCTCCCGGGACCGTGGGATCTCCCGGGACCGTGGCCCCGGCGGCGTCCGGCCCGGTCGGCTGCGGCCCGCTCGCCGGCCGCCCGGAGGTGGCCGGGTCCGGCTCGGCGACCGCGTCCGGACCACGGGCACCGCTCACGGCCGAACTCCCGCCAGGTCGAACGCCGCCCGCACCATGTCCGCGGTGGCCTCCGGGGAGGTCATGAGCAGCGGCACCGCCCGGGTCTCGGCCCCCTCGATCTCGGCCGTGTCGCCGGTGTGGACCAGCCAGCCGTCGAGCAGCCCGCCCTTGCCCCGGCCGCCGTAGTGCCGCCCGACGCCCTCGGCGCTGGACTCCACGCCGATCGCGGAGAGGCACGCGTCCGCCATCCCGCGCAGCGGCTTGCCCCCGACGATCGGTGACAGCCCGACGATCTTCGCCTTCGTCCCGACCAGGGCCTGCGGCATGCCGGGGATCTGGATCATGGTGCCGATGCTGACCACGGGGTTCGACGGTGCGATCAGCACGATGTCCGCCTCCGTGATCGCCTCGGTGGCGGCGGGCAGCGCCTTCGCCTCCTCCGCGCCGACCGACGCGAAGCGGTGCGCGGGGTACTTCGCCTGGTGGCGCACCCACCACTCCTGGAAGTGGATCGCGACCTGCGGCGGGGCGTCGGGGCCGTCGGGATCGGGGTTGTCGATCACGACGTGGGTCTCCACCCGGTCGTCCGACGCCGGCAGCAGCCGCACGCCCGGCTGCCACCGGTCGCACAGGGCCTCGGTGACCTGGGACAACGGGAAGCCGGCGCGGAGCATCCGAGAGCGGACCAGGTGGGTGGCGATGTCCTTGTCGCCGAGCCCGAACCAGCTGGGCTCGGCGCCGTAGGCCGCCAGCTCCTCCTTGACCGTCCAGGTCTCCCCCGCGTGCCCCCAGCCGCGCTCGGTGTCGATGCCGCCGCCGAGGGTGTACATGCAGGTGTCGAGATCCGGACAGATCCGCAGGCCGTGCATCCACACGTCGTCCCCGACGTTGACCACCGCGGTGACCTCGTGGTCGGTGGAGCCGGGTAGCCCGAGGGCCGCCTTCACACCGAGCAGGAACCGGGCGCCGCCGACGCCGCCGACCAGGACCGTGACCTTCACGAATGCAGGCTAGCCCGGCAGCACCCCGGTGATCGCGGCCACCACGGTCGCGTCCTCGGGCTCGGTGCGCGGGCGGAAGCGGGTGACCTTCCCGTCCGGCGCGACGAGGAACTTCTCGAAGTTCCATGCGACGTCGCCGGCCTCACCGTTCGCGTCCTCGACCGAGGTGAGCTCGGTGTAGAGCGGGTGCCGGCCCGGGCCGTTGACCTCGATCTTCTCGGTCATCGGGAAGCTGACGCCGTAGGTGGCGGAGCAGAAGGTCGCGATCTCGTCCGCGGTGCCGGGCTCCTGGCCGCCGAACTGGTTGCAGGGCACGCCGAGCACCGTGAAGCCGCGGTCGGCGTACTCCGCCTGGAGCTTCTCGAGGCCGGTGTACTGGGGGGTGAGGCCGCACTTGGAGGCGACGTTGACGACCAGCACGGCCTTGCCGGACAGGTCGGGGAGCGGGGAGCCATCGAGAGCGGAGAGGGCGGAGAGCGAAGAGAGATCCACGGTCTCGAAACTACATCTCCCGGTAGTCCCGCGGGCTGAACCGTGGGCCGAACCTCGGGCGGCGGAAACCCGACACCTCGACGTACTTCACGGCCCGGTGCCGCTGCGGGCGGTAGGGCTCCAGGACCTCGAGCATCCCGGCGTCGTCGAGGGGGCGGCCGACCAGCGCCCAGCCGACCACCGTGGGGATGTGGAAGTCCCCGAAGCTGACGGCGTCGGGATCGCCCCAGGCGCGCTGCGCGATCTCCGCGGCGGTCCAGACCCCGATCCCGGGGATCCTCCGGAGCAGGATCCGGCCCTCCTCACCACCCAGCTCCACGGCCTTCTCCAGCCGGTGCGCGACGGCCGCGGCGGCCAGGATCGCGCGGCGCCGCGCCGAGTCGACGCCGGCGCGGTGCCACTCCCAGTCCGGGACCGCGCGGATCTGGGCCGGGCTGGGCGGCACCCGCATCCCCCGCGGCGCGGGCCCGGGAGCCGGATCGGAGAAGCGCCAGGCCAGCTCCCGCCACGAGCGCCGGGCCTCGGTGCCGGTGACCTTCTGCTCCAGCACCGCGGGCACGAGCTGGTCCCACACGCGCCGGGTCGAGCCGAGCCGCATGCCCTGCATCCGGCGGGCGGCGTCGGCGATGAGCGGATGGTGGGACACGAAGGAGTCCGGGTCGTCGTCGGCGCCGAGCAGGCTGGGCAGCCCGTCGAGCTCCCAGTGCGCCCCCGGCCCCCAGGCCCGGGCGACGACCGTCCCGTCCGTGCGGCGGGACAGGTGGACGGTCGCCGGGCCGTCGGGGGTGGTGGAGACGCGCCAGATGCCGCTGTCGACGGGGCCGGCGGAGCGCCAGCTCGGATCACCCCGCCCGCGGCGCAGGGGCATCAGGACGCCCGCGAGATCAAGCCGGAAATCCGGCTTCCACTCCCGCTCGATCACGGCATCCTCCTCGTGAGTGGCAATGGTCGCCCGGGCAACGATTGCCACTCACAGGGTCTACACGTCGGCGGAGAAGCGGACGCCGTGCGGGGGGAGGACGACGTCGGGCCAGACCCGCGCGCCGCCCTTGAGCTCGCAGTGGGCGCCGACGACGGCGCGGTCGCCGATCACGGTGTCGCGGATGTGGGCGGCCTCCTCGATGCGCGCGCCGGCGCCGACCACGGACTCCTCCACGATCGCGCCCGGGGCGATCACGGCGCCGTCGAAGATCATGGAGCTCTCGATCTTCGCGCCCGCACCGATCGTCACGCCGCGGCCGATGGTGCTGCCGCCGAACACGAAGGCGTCCGGGGCCACGGTGGCGCCCTCCATCACGATGGACTCGCCGGTCGGGCCGGGCAGCGCCGCGGAGGGTGCCACGCCGCGGACCAGGTCCGCGGAGCCGTGCACCAGGTCGCCGGGGGTGCCCATGTCCCGCCAGTAGGCGTTGTCGACGTGCCCCGAGACCCGCGCCCCCGACTCGAGCAGCTCGGGGAAGGTCTCGCGCTCGACCGAGACCACCCGTCCCCGGGGGATCGAGTCGATCACGGAGCGCTTGAAGACGTAGCAACCGGCGTTGATCTGGTCCGTCGGCGGGTCCTCGGTCTTCTCGAGGAACGCGGTGACGCGACCGTCCGGGTCGGTGGGGACGCAGCCGTAGGCCCGCGGGTCCTGCACGCGGACGAGGTGCAGCGTGACGTCCGCGGCGGTGCGCCGGTGGGTCTCCACGACGGCGCCCAGGTCCGTGCCGCAGAGCACGTCGCCGTTGAAGATCAGGACGTCGTCCGTGGTCAGGTACTCGGCGACGTTCGCGATGCCGCCGCCGGTGCCCAGCGGCTCCGTCTCCACGACGTAGGTCAGGTCCAGGCCGAGCTTGCCGCCGTCGCCGAAGTGCTCCTCGAAGGTCTCGGCGAGGTAGGAGGTGCCGAGCACCACGCGGCGGACGCCCGCGGCGCGGATCCGGGACAGCAGGTGCGCCAGGAACGGCACGCCCGCGGTGGGCAGCATGGGCTTGGGCGCCGACAGGGTCAGGGGCCGCAGACGCGTGCCCTTGCCCCCGACCAGCACGACGGCCTCGACGTCGTCCAGCACGACGGTGTCCTCTCGGTGGGCGGTGTCAGTGGGAGGTCGATCAGTGTCTACTCGTCGCGCGAGCACGAAACGTGAGTCCGGCCTTGATCGCGGCACGCAGCGGGGCGCGCGCGGGACCGGGGTTGCGGTCGGCGAGGTAGCGGTAGGCGCTCTCGTGGTGCGCCGCGTGCATCCGCGCCGAGACGTCGGGCCGCGACGTCGAGACGCCACCGGTGTGCACGACCTCGGCCGTGGGCACGTAGACGTTGAGCCAGCCGGCGCGGCCGAGCCGGTCGCCGAGGTCGACGTCCTCGAAGTACATGAAGTAGCGCGGGTCGAACCCGTCGACGGACTCGAACGCCGACCGGCGCAGCAGCAGGCACGAGCCCGACAGCCAGCCGGCCGTGCGCTCCCGGATCTCGGTGTTCGCCTGTCGGTAGGCCGTGGACCAGGGGTTCTCCGGCCACACCCGGCCCAGCACGGCGTGCCCGGCGCCCTGGGTGAGGGAGGGGACCAGCCGCGCAGAGGGATAGACCTCGCCCGCCTCGTCCCGGATCAGCGGGCCGAGCGCGGCGGCGCGCGGCCAGCGGCGGCCCGCGTCGAGCAGGGTGTCGATCGCCCCCTCGCCCCACACCAGGTCCGGATTGGCGACGACGACCCAGCCCACCTCGCGCCCCAGCCCGGCGACCGCGCGGTTCGCGGCCGTGCCGTAGCCGACGTTCTCGCCGATCCGCAGCAGCTCCACGCCGTCCCGTCCGGCGGCACGCTCGGGGGCCCCGTCGACGGAGCCGTTGTCCGCGAGCACCACCCTGGTCGGACGGTCGGTGGCGGCCTTGAGCGAGTCGAGGAACGACTCGAGCGTGTCGCCCGGCGAGTAGGTGACCGTGACGACGGCGAGGTCGTCCCCGTACTCTCCGCTGTCACCGGCGGCGTCCATGGGTCCGAACCCTAACGAACACGTCCTAGTCGTCCGTCGGGTCCTCGCCGTCGAGGATCGCGAGGGCCTCCACGCACGCCCGGTCGCCCCAGCGCACCCCCATCTGCAGGTACCAGCGGGCGTCGTCCGGGCGGCCCGTGTCCAGCAGGAAGCGGCCGATCGTCCAGGCCCAGCCGGGCTCGTTGTGCCGCTCGGCCTCGCGGTACTCGCGTTCCGCGCCGGCGATGTCCCCGCGGGCGTGCAGGAAGCCGCCGAACGCGGTGTGGGCGCGGACCGCGCCGAGATCGTCGGCGCGGCGGTACAGCTGCTCGGCGTCGCGGTCGCGGTGCTGGGCGGCGCGGACGTCGGCGAGGGCGACGACCGTGTCCGGCCGACGCTCGTCGGCGTAGCGCTCCGCGCACTCGGCGGCGGAGGCGAGGTCCTCGGCCTCGAGGTGCAGCGAGACGAGATTGTCCGGGGCCTGCGCGTCCCCGCCGTCCGCCGCAGCTATCAGGACCTGGACGGCCTCGGCGAACCGGCCGTCCTCGCGCAGGAGGAGGGCGAGATCGTTCGCGGCGGCGCGCTCGCCGCTGCGCACGGCCAGCCGCAGGACGTCCTCGGCCCGGCCCGTGTCGCCCCACTCGGCCAGCGCGATCCCGAGCCGCCCGGCGAACTCGGTGCGCCCCTGCTCGACGAGCGGGGTCAGCCACTCGATCGCGGCCGACCAGCTGCCACTGTCGAGATAGGCCCGGACCAGCAGGTCGGCGGCGCCGGGCTCGCCGGACGCGACAGCGCGGCGCAACGGGACGATCGCCTCGTAGGCGTCGTACCGTTCCAGGAGCCGCAATCCCTCGCGGGAGTGCGGACCGAGATCGGACGGATCGGGCATCGGCACTCCCGCGGGGGTCGGAGGTGTCGGAAGGGTGAATGGTCTCACTCTCCGGGGCGAACCGCGGTCCGGGGCGCCGACCTCGGCGAACACCGGCCACGGACGGGCGGCAACGCGACGCGCGGCCGACACGCCGGGCGACCCGCGCCGATCATCGACGGCGATGCGGCACCCTCTAGGGACCGCCCGCCGGACCGGTGGGGGGTGCGTCGGCTGAGGGAGGTGGCATGGACCCGTCGTCCGGCCGCGCCTCCGAGCCGGCGTCCTCCGGGGACGGGTCCGGGCTCGAGCCCGGCGGGAGGGTCCGCGCGACCGGTTCGCCGCGGGGCTCGGCCCGGGCGTCCTCGGAGGGATCGGGCGCTGCACGCGGATCGGGCTCGGCACGCGGATCCGGCTCGGCACGCGGATCGGGCTCGGCACGCGGATCGAGCTCGGCCCGGGGCTCGGGTTCGGCCCGGAGCTCGGCCGCCTCCCGGTCCGGGGCCGCACGGTCCGACGCCGCGAGGTCCACCGGACGCCCAGGGCCCGTCGAGAGCGAGCCGGAGAACCCGGCCCGACGGCCCGCCCGCACCGACGGGACCGGATCGGCGCGCAAGGCCGGGAGGCCCGCCGACGGCTCTGCGAGCGGAGGCTCCACGGGTCGGCCCGCCCGCTCCTCCGACGGCGCGCGCCCGAGATCGTCCGCCGCACGCGCGGAGGCCGCGGAGGCCACGGACCGCGCCCGGTCCGCCTCCCGGCAGGACGCCGACCTGCGGGACGACGCGCCGCGCACGCGCCGCCGTCCCGCCGACGCCACCCCGCCCCGCCGTCGCCCGACGGACCCGGACCGGGCCCGTACGGAGCGGTCCGGCAGCGAGCGGTCCGGCAGCGAGCGGTCCGGCAGCGAGCGGTCCGGCAGCGAGCGGTCCGGCAGCGAGCGGTCCGGCAGCGAGCGGTCCGGCACCGAGCGCACCGACCGTGCGGCCGGCGACGAGCCGCCCCGCACCCGCCGGCCCCGCCGCACCGCCGACGGCCCCCCGACCGAGCGCGTCCGCTCGGCCGACGGCCGCGTCCGCACCCCCGTTCGCGCCGCCGACGGCCGCCCCGCGGCACGCTCCGACCGCACCCCCGCCCGCTCCTCCGACGGCCGGGTCCGCACCCCGGTCCGGCCCCCGGAACGGGCCGAGCGCCCGACCGAGCGGATCGCCGAGCGGACCGCGGACCGGCTCCCCGCCCGTCCGAAGGACCGTCCGGGCTCCGCGAAGGCCCGGGCCGCCGCTCCCCCGGCCCGCACCCGTCCCCCCGGCGGACGCCCGCCCGGCCCTCCGGCCCGGCCGCCGTCGCGCGGGCTGCGCCGGCTGCGGATCGTGTTGTCCGTGGTGTCCGCGCTGGTCCTGGTCGTCACCGGCACCGCGTGGGGGCTCTACCGCGACCTCACCGCCGGCCTGACCACCACGAACGTCATCACCGGAGGCTCGGCCGGCGGCGACACGAACATCCTGCTCGTCGGCGTGGACAGCCGCACGGACGCGCAGGGCAACCCGCTGCCCCAGAGCGTGCTCGACACGCTGCACGGCGGCGAGGACTCCGGCGTCCTCAACTCGGACACGATCATCGTGCTGCACCTGCCCAAGGGCGGCGGCAGCGCGACGGCCTTCTCCATCCCGCGCGACAGCTACGTCGACATCCCCGGCTACCGCAAGGACAAGATCAACGCCGCGTACCCGGCGACCAAGGCGCTCAAGGCCCAGCAGCTCGTCAAGCAGGGGGTGAGCCAGCGCGACGCGGACCAGCAGTCCTCCGCGACCGGGCGCTCCACGCTGATCGACACGGTGCAGAACCTCACCGGCCTGCAGATCGACCACTACGCCGAGATCAACCTGCTCGGCTTCTACAACCTCACCCAGGCCATCGGCGGCGTGAACGTCTGCCTGAAGGCGCCGGTGAAGGACGACTTCTCCGGCGCCGACTTCCCCGCGGGCGAGCAGAACATCTCCGGGGCGGCGGCGCTGGCCTTCGTCCGGCAGCGGCACGGCCTGCCCGAGGGCGACCTCTCCCGGATCCGGCGCCAGCAGGTGTTCCTCGCCGCCGTCGCCGACAAGATCCTCTCGAGCGGCACCCTGACGAACACGTCCACGCTGTCCGCGCTCCTGGACGTCGCCAAGAAGTCGCTGGTCATCGACTCCGGCTGGGACCTGCTCGGCTTCGCGCGGCAGGCCTCGGACATCGCCGCGGGCAACATCGACTTCATGACGATCCCGACGCAGGGCGGCGCGAACAACGAGCGCGGCGACGTGGTGCTGGTCGATCCCACGCAGGTCAAGCAGTTCGTCGAGCAGAAGACCGAGCCGGCCCCGGAGACCACCACCGAGGCGCCCCCGCCGGCCGTCGACCCGAAGACGGTGACGGTGGACGTCGGCAACGGCTCGGGCGGGTCCGGGCTCGGCGCCCAGGTCGCGGACCGGCTGGCCGGCGGCGGGTTCGTCAAGGGGACCGTCGAGAACTCGGCGAGCCGCGCGACGTCGGTGGTCCGCTACGCCCGGTCCGACGGCGACGCGGCGGCCAAGGCGGTCGCCGCGCAGCTCGGCGGCGTCGGGGTCGAGCAGGCGGACGGCGTGCGCTCCGGCCACGTCCAGGTGCTCATCGGGACGGACTACAAGGCGCCCGCGCCGGCCGGCGGCGCCACCTCGGCGGCCGGTCTGGCCGCTGCCCCGGCCCAGCCCGAGGTCAACGCGGGCGGGGTCCCCTGCATCAACTGACCTGCACGATCCGACCTGCACCGACCGAAGGACGCTCGTGTCGCTGACCGCCCGCCTGCTCGACCCGATCCTGCGGGCCGCCCCGGCCCGCCCGCTCGTCACCTTCTACGACGACGCCACGGGCGAGCGCATCGAGCTCTCCGCCGTGACCACGGCGAACTGGGTGGCCAAGGCCGCCAACCTGCTCCGCGACCAGTGCGATCTCGAGCCCGGCGGCCGGGTCGCCCTGCTGCTGCCCGCCCACTGGCAGACGGCCACGGTGCTGCTGGCGGCCTGGTCCTGCGGGGCCGAGGTGGTCGCCGAGCCCGCCGACGCGGACTGGGTGCTGTGCGACTCCGACCGGATCGACCTGGCCCTGGCCGCCGCGCCGGCGGGCGGCGTGGCGGCGCTGTCGCTCGACGCCTTCGGCCGCGGCCTCGACGGCCTGCCCGCCGGGGTGGTCGACTTCGCCAGCGAGGTCCGGCTGCACGGTGACGAGTTCGTCCCCTGGGAGCCGGTCGCCCCGGACGCTCCCGCGCTCGACGGGATGCCGTCGGAGGAGCTCGCGGCCCGCTCGTCCGAGCGCGCCGCGGCGCTGGGTCTCTCGTCCGCCTCCCGGGCCCTCTCCACCCGCTCCTGGAGCTCCCGCGAGGACCTCACCCACGGCCTCCTCGCCGTCCTCGCCGCCGGCGCCTCGCTGGTCCAGGTCGCGAACCCCGACGAGACCCGCCTGGACCGCAAGTACGAGACGGAGCGCTGCACCACCCGCCTCTGATCACCGCCCCGGTGCTGCGAAGCACCCTCTGAGATGCGCCAGCGCACTCGACCGACGATCAACCCGCCACGACGGCGACCACCTCGGCCGGCCGGCGGGTGCAGCGGCCGGGCCGCAGCACCCTCACCAGATCACCGTTCGAGTGCTCCCACGCAGCTGCATCCTGCGCGAGCGCGCTGAAACGGCGATCTTCGGCTGGGAGGCGATCGGCCGGCCTGCCGTCGTGATCGCCGAAGGAGTGCGCTCACGACGGTCTCGACCTGCGGGAGCGCACGGGATCGCCGATCGCGTGGGGCGGGACGGCGGTGAGGATACCGGTGGCGGGCGCGGCTACCGTAGTGCCGTGACCAGCGCGCCTCCCGTGACCGTGACCGCCTCCGACGTCGACGACGCTGCGGGGCGACTGCGGGCGGTGATCGGGCCGAGCCCGCTGCAGATCTCACCCCGGCTCTCGGACGCCGTCGGCGGCGAGGTGTGGCTCAAGCGCGAGGACCTCCAGCCCGTCCGCTCCTACAAGATCCGCGGCGCGTTCAACCTCATCGCCCAGCTCTCCGCGGAGGAGCGGGCCCGCGGCGTGGTGTGCGCGAGCGCCGGGAACCACGCGCAGGGCGTCGCGTTCGCGTGCGCCCGGCTCGGCGTGACCGCGCGGATCTACCTCCCCCGCACCACGCCCCGGCAGAAGCGGGACCGGGTGGCGCGGCTCGGCGGCAAGGTGGTCGAGACGATCGTCATCGGCAACACCTACGACGACGCCGCCGCGGCCGCCGCGCAGGACGCCGCCGAGAACGGCGCCACCCTCGTCCCCGCCTTCGACGATCCCCGCACGGTCGCCGGCCAGGGCACCGTGGCGCGCGAGATCCTGAGCCAGCTGGCGGACCCGCCGGACCGCATCATCGTCCCCATCGGTGGCGGCGGGCTGCTCGCCGGAACCGTGACCTACCTGCGGGAACGCCATCCCGAGGTGGAGATCATCGGCGTCGAGCCCGCGGGGGCGGCCAGCATGGCGGCCGCGCTCGCGGCAGGTGCCCCGACGGCGCTGGCCGAGGTCGAGCCGTTCGTCGACGGCGCCGCGGTGCGCCGCGTGGGCGACACGACGTTCCCGATCGTCCGGGACGGCCGGGTCGCCGTGCACTCCGTCGAGGAGGGCCGGATCTGCGTCGAGATGCTCGCGCTCTACCAGACGGACGGCATCATCGCCGAGCCCGCGGGTGCGCTCGCCCCGGCCGCGCTCGGCCAGCTGGAGATCCCCCGCGACTCCACGACCGTCTGCCTGCTCTCGGGCGGCAACAACGACGTGAGCCGCTACGCGGACATCGTCGAACGCGCGCTCGTCTGGGAGGGCCGCAAGCACTACTTCCTGGTGGAGTTCCCGCAGGAGCCGGGCGCACTGCGCTCGTTCCTCGACGAGGTCCTCGGCCCGGACGACGACATCACGCTCTTCGAGTACACCAAGCGCAGCAACCGCGAGACCGGCCCCGCGCTGGTCGGCGTGGAGCTGGGCGACCCGGACGACCTCGAGGCCCTGCTGGCCCGCATGGAGGCCGCGCCGCCTCAGATCGAGCGGATCCCGCCCGACTCCCCGCTCTTCCGCTTCCTGCTGTAAAGGGACGAAACGCCGACGGCTCTCGATCGAGTCCCTCCCCGACCCACCGGGAGGAGCACCGTGGAGATCACCCCTGTGACGACGGGCCTGGTCGTCGTCGGCCTGCTGGCCTTCTTCCGGCTGGTCGGCACCCTGAGCGGCCGGACGAACGCGGGGATCGGCCGCCCCCGCCGTCGTGAGTGGCAATAGTCGCCGGAACGACGATCGCCACTCACAGGGTGGGTCAGCGCAGGATGTTGCGGGCCATGACCACCCGCTGGATCTGGTTGGTGCCCTCGTAGATCTGGGTGATCTTGGCGTCTCGCATCATGCGCTCGAGCGGGAAGTCCTTGGTGAAGCCCGCGCCGCCCAGCAGCTGGACCGCGTCCGTGGTCACCTGCATCGCGGTGTCGCTGGCCAGGCACTTGGCGGCGGAGGAGATGAAACCGAGGTTCTTCTCGCCCCGCTCCGCGCGCGACGCGGCGACGTAGACGAGCTGGCGGGAGGCCTCGACCTTCATCGCCATGTCCGCGAGCATGAACTGCACGCCCTGGAAGTCCGCGATGGACTGGCCGAATTGCTTGCGCTCCTTGACGTAGGCGATCGCCTGGTCGAGCGCACCCTGCGCGATGCCCACGGCCTGCGCGCCGATCGTCGGGCGGGTGTGGTCGAGCGTGGCCAGGGCGGTCTTGAAGCCGGTGCCCTCCGCGCCGATGATCCGGTCGCCGGGGATGCGGCAGTCCGTGAAGTGGATCTCGCAGGTGGGCGAGCCGGTGATGCCGAGCTTGCGCTCCTTGGTCCCGACCTCGAAGCCCGGGTCGTCCTTGTGGACGACGAACGCCGAGATGCCCCGGGACTTCTGCTCCGGGTCGGTCACCGCCATGACGGTGTACCAGGTGGACTCGCCGGCGTTGGTGATCCAGCACTTGGTGCCGTTGAGCACCCAGTCGTCGCCGTCGCGGCGGGCGCGGGTCTTCATCGAGGCGGCGTCCGACCCGGCCTCGCGCTCGGACAGCGCGTAGCTGATCATCGCGTCGCCCGCGGCGATCGACGGCAGGACCTGCTGCTTCAGCTCCTCCGACGCCGACAGGAGGATCGGGACCGAGCCCAGCCCGTTCACCGCGGGGATCAGGGACGACGAGGCGCAGACCCGCGCGACCTCCTCGATGACGATGCAGGTGGCCAGCTCGTCGGCGCCCTCACCGCCGTACTGCTCGGGGATGTGGACGGCGTGGAAGCCGGACTTCACCAGCGCGGCCCGGGCCTCCTGCGGGAAGCGGGCCTGCTCGTCGACCTCGGCGGCGTACGGCGCGATCTCGTTCTCCGCCAGCGCACGCACGGCGTCGCGGAGTGCGTCGTGTTCGTCGCTCAGCCGGTAGGCCTCGAAGTCGGCGTTCAGCATCTCGTCTCCACATGTCGGTCACAGGGGGTACCCCCAGCCTAACGGCACTGCGTGCCACACATCCACCCCAGTTGGTACCCTCCGTGCCATGGTGGCGGTCACTGCGGTCACGGCGCGGCGTGGTCGGGCCGAGGTGCGGCGGGAGCTCGTGGCCGCCGCCGTCCGGCTGTTCACCGAACGCGGGTACGACGAGACGACCGTCGACGACATCGCGGGCGCCGCCGGGGTCGGGCGCCGGACCTTCTTCCGGTACTTCCGCGGCAAGGAGGACGCGGTCTCCCCCGATCACGAGCAGGGCCTGGCGCGGATCGCCGAGGTGTTCGCGACGGCCCATCCCACGGAGCCGCTGCGCTCGGTCGTGATGCGCGCCGGGGAGACCGTGTTCGATCTCTACGTGGCCGACCGGGAGACGGCGCGCATGCGGTTCGCGCTGGTCCACGACGTGCCGGCACTGCGGGACCGCGAGGCCGCGCAGGTGCACCACTACCGGCGGCTGTTCACCCGCGAGCTGGCCGAACGGCTCGCCGACGTGGAGGACGGCGCCCTGCGCGCGGCCGTCACGGCCGCCGCGGTCGTCGCGGCGCACAACCAGGCGCTGCGCCACTGGCTGGCCGGTGGCGGCACGGCCGACGGCGTCGAGGCCTGCGTGGCGCACTTCCGCAAGGTCGCGTGGATGCTGCCGCTGCAGGCCGGGCCGGACATCGACGAGGTGACCCGCCGGCTGGAGAAGGTGGCCCGCACGCTCGAGGCGGGCTGACGCCGGACGGCGGCTGTGTCCGGTTCGCCCGATCCGCCAGGATGTGCCGGTGACCCCGGACGAGTACCTCGCCGCCGTCGACGAGCCGCGCCAGGCCGACGTGCGCGCGCTCGACGCCCTGATCCGCGAGAGCGCCCCCGACCTGCCGCGCTTCCTCTACGGCTCGATGCTGGGCTACGGCCCGTTCCACTACCGCTACGCGTCGGGCCGGGAGGGCGACGCCGCGCTGATCGCGCTGGCCGCGCAGAAGCGGCACTTCTCCGTCTACGTCGCCTGCGCCTCGCAGGGGCGCTACCTGGCCGAGTCCTACGCGGACCGGCTTCCCGGCGCGTCGGTCGGGAAGTCCTGCGTGCGGTTCACGACGCTGGCGAAGGTCGACGAGGCTGTGCTGCGCGAGCTGATCGCGGACGCCGCCGCACGCGGCCCGCAGGAGGCGGCGGGTCCGGCCTGAGCCGCACTGCCGAGGAACAGCTCGCGACATGGGTGATCCCCGGGCCGTCTCCCGGAGGAGACGCACGCCGAGCTGGACTGCGCTCGGGCCCGGGGATCATCGGTGACTGCCGGGGATTCGCCGACACCAATCGGCTTCCACGACCGTCAGGAGTTCGTCCTGTGGTGCCTAGGCGGCAGCCACCTCACAAGTCCACGTGGAAATCAACGTCGGACCACCTCCCTTCTTGTGTACGACCAGACTACGGACGCGCAGAAGGCTCTGCCATCTCTTTTTGGGCCACGGTCTTCCGCAGCGCCGCATCCTTGTCGAGCACCATGGCTTCGAGGGACGCCTGGAACTCCACCATCCGGGTCCGCAGGGCCGCGTCCGACGCCGCCAGGATGCGCACCGCGAGCAGCCCCGCGTTGCGCGCGTTGCCGACGGCGACCGTCGCCACCGGCACCCCGGCCGGCATCTGGACGATCGAGAGCAGCGAGTCCAGGCCGTCGAGCACCTTGAGCGGGACGGGGACGCCGATCACCGGCAGCGGCGTGGCCGAGGCGACCATGCCCGGCAGGTGGGCCGCCCCGCCGGCGCCCGCGATGATCACCCGGATGCCCCGGTCCGCGGCGGAGGTCGCGTAGTCGAGCATCCGCTGCGGGGTGCGGTGGGCGGAGTAGACGCCGACCTCGTACTCCACACCGAACTCGGCGAGCGCGGTCCCGGCGGCCTCCATGACGGGCCAGTCCGAGTCGCTGCCCATGATCACGCCGACCTGCACGCTCATCGCTCGCCCTCGCTTCGCTCGGTCGGCCCAGAAGGATTCGGTGCGGTGCGCAGGCGCTGTGCCCACGACTCGCTCGCACGCTCGCTCATGCCCGTTCTCCCAGCTCTGCGACGTCGGCACCGGAGTGGACCGACCACCCGTCCGACCACTCGCCGGTGGACAGCCAGTCCGCGGCCAGCGCCGCCTTCCGCCGGACCTCGGCGAGGGCAGCGACGTCCGTGCCCAGCACGGTCACGTGCCCGACCTTGCGCAGCGGCCGCTCGCCCTTGGCGTAGAGGTGCACCTTGACCTCGGGGAACCGCGCGAAGAGATGGTGGATCCGCTCGTCCACGGTCATCTCGGGGGTCTTCTCCGCGCCCAGCACGTTGGCCATGACGACGACGGGGGCGGTCATCGTGGTCGTCCCCAGCGGGTAGTCGAGGACCGCGCGCAGGTGCTGCTCGAACTGCGAGGTGCGGGCGCCCTCGATCGTCCAGTGCCCCGAGTTGTGGGGGCGCATGGCGAGCTCATTGATCAGCAGGCCGGCGTCCGTCTCGAAGAGCTCGACGGCGAGCAGCCCGGTGACGTCGAGCTCGTGCGCGATCCGCAGCGCGATGCCCTGGGCCTCCAGCGCGCGCTCCTCGGCGAGGCCGGGCGCTGGCGCGAGGACCTGCACGCACTGGCCGTCCTCCTGCACCGTCTCGACGACGGGCCACGCCGCGGCCTGCCCGAACGGCGAGCGGGCCACCTGGGCGGCGAGCTCGCGGCGCATCGCCACGGCCTCCTCCACCAGCAGCGGTGTGCCGGCGGCGAGCAGCTCGGCGACCAGGGACCGGACCGGAGCCCCGGCGGAGGTCCCATCGGCGCTGTCGGTCCCATCGGCGCTGTCGGCGGAGCGCAGGAACCACACGCCCCGGCCGTCGTACCCGCCACGAGCCGCCTTGAGGACGACCGGCCAGCCGTGGGCCTCCCCGAACTCGGCCACCTGCTCCGGGGAGGTGATCTCGGCGAAGGCCGGGATCGGGAGCCCCATCGCCGCCAGCCTGCGGCGCATGACGAGCTTGTCCTGCGCGTGGATCAGCGCGTCCGGGTGCGGGCGCACCGCGACGCCCTTCGCGACCAGCGCCCGCAGGTGCTCCTGGGGCACGCCCTCGTGGTCGAAGGTGACCGCGTCGCAGCCGACCGCGAGCGCCTCGAGGCCGGCCAGGTCCGCGTGCCCCGGCACGACGTCCGGGGTGACCAGCGGTGCCGGCTCGTCCGGCGCGACGGCCAGCACGCGCAGCGTCTGGCCCAGCCCGATCGCCGCCTGCTGCGTCATCCGGGCGAGCTGCCCGCCGCCGACCATGCCGACGACCGGGAAGTCCCGCCGGGGAGAAGAGGTGCCCACGGTGTGGAGACCCTACTTCGCCGTCGTGGGGGTGTCCGATTCCCGGTCCGCAACCGGGGTCTGGCACCATCGATGAGGTGTCCATGGTCGAGTCGGCGTTGGCGCGCATCCCCGAGCCCTACCGCAGCACCGCCATCAAGCATCGCGAGCTGTTGAAGTTCGGCATGGTCGGCGGCGCCACCTGGGTGATCGACACCATGGTGTTCCTGGTGCTCAAGAGCACGGTGCTCGAGGCCAAGCCGCTGACCGCCAAGGTCATCGCGGTGCTGGTGGCCACCATCGTGTCCTACATCCTGAACCGCGAGTGGTCCTTCCGGACCCGCGGCGGCCGGGAGCGCCACCACGAAGCCCTGCTGTTCTTCATCATCTCCGGGCTCGGCGTGGCCGCCTACACCGCGCCGCTGGCCGCCTCCCGCTACCTGTTCCACCTGCAGATCCCCGAGGTGTCGCTGGTCACCCAGGAGGTCGCGGACTTCGTGAGCGGCCAGATCCTCGGCACGCTGGTCGGGATGGCGTTCCGCTGGTGGGCCTTCCGCCGGTTCGTGTTCCCGGACGAGAACGTCCGCCGCCAGCAGATCTCCGTCGACTAGCCCGGACTAGAGGGCTTCCAGGAAGGCCAGCAGGGCGGCGTTCACCTCGTCCGGCCGCTCCTGCTGCACCCAGTGCCCCGCGCCGGGCACGAGCACCTGACCGCGCAGGTCGTCGAGGTACTCCGCCTGCCGGCCCGGCGGGCTCATGAGCAGCACCGGATCGCGGTCGCCGGCCACGAACAGGCTCGGGATCGTGACGTGCGCGCCCGCCAGCTCCGGCGTCGTCTCCCAGTTGCGGTCGAAGTTGCGGTACCAGTTCACGCCGCCGGTGAAGCCGGTCCGGGTGAACTCCGCCACGTAGTGATCGAGCTCGGCCTGCGTGAGCCAGGCCGGGAGCTCGGCGGGCTGCGGGAGCCGCTCGACCACGCCTCGCCCATCGCCTCCGCTCATGGTCGGATCCGCGAGCTCCTCCTCCGCCCCGATCAGCGCGGTGCCGTCCCCGGTCGTCAGCCCGCAGAGCATCCCGCGCATCGTCCGGGCCGGATCGGCGGCGAGCTCCGCGTCGGCGATCCCGAGCTCCTGGAAGTGCAGGATGTAGAAGAACCGGCCGGCGAAGCGTTCCCGCCAGATCTCCGTGGGCCGGCGGCTCGCCCGCGGGGTGAACGGCACGCTCATCCCGCACACGCCCGCCACCCGGTCCGGACGCGTGAGCGCCAGGTGCCACGCGACGACCGCGCCCCAGTCGTGCCCGACGACCGCGGCCCGCTCCAGGCCGAGATCGTCCATCAGCTCGACGACGTCCGCGGACAGGTGATGGACGTCGTAGTCCTCGATCCGCTCCGGACCCGGTGAGCCGCCGTAGCCGCGCATGTCCGGCGCGATCGCCCGGTACCCGGCGGCGGCCAGCGCGGGCAGCTGGTGCCGCCACGAGTAGCCCAGCTCGGGGAAGCCGTGCAGGAGCAGCACCGGGAACCCGGTGCCCTGCTCGGTCGCGGCGAGCCTCACCGGGGGGTCCTCGACGGCCGGGGCGCGCTGACGACGTCGTCGGCACGGGCGGCGGGCAGGAAGATCGTGAAGGTCGGGGGGCGGGCCCGGGAGAGCTCGAGGCGCCCGCCGTCCGCCTCGACGAGCGCGCGGGCGAGCGCGAGCCCCAGGCCCGTCGACGACTGCACCGAGACCCCCCGGTCGAACACGTGCGGCACCAGCTCCTCGGGGATCCCCGAGCCGCCGTCGCTCACCTCGATGACCAGGGTGTTCGCGCCCTCGCGGGCCGAGATCGTCACGACGCCGCCGCCGTGCTGGATCGCGTTGTCCACCAGAGCCCCCACCGCCTCGCGCAACCGGGCCGGGGTGACCCGGGCGAGCAGCCCGTCGGGCACCCGGAGCTTGAGCCGGCGGCCCGCGGACTCCAGCGCCGGGCGCCACTCGTCCGCCACCTCGGCCAGCCCCTCCCGCAGGTCCATCGGTTCCGCGCCGGCGGCCCGGGCCGCGCGGGCGGCCTGGAGCAGCTCGTCGAGCACCTCGGAGAGCTTCTCGGTCTGCTCGATCGCGGCGAGCGCCTCGCGGCGGGCGCTCGGATCCGGGTGGGTGGAGAGCTCGTCGAGGCGCAGCGTCAGCGCGGTGATCCGGCTGCGCAGCTGGTGGGAGACGTCGCCGACCAGCGACCGCTCGCGCTGCACCAGGTCCGACAGGGCGCCGGCGGAGGTGTCGAGCACGTCGGACACCCGGTCCAGCTCGGGGATGCCGTGCCGGTGCGGGGCGCGCCGGAAGTCCCCGGCGCCGAGCCGCGCGGCCCGGTCGGCCACGTCGAGCAGCGGCTCGGCCAGCCGCCGGGCGGTGACGGTCGCGACGACCGCGCCGGTACCCACCGACAGCACCACCAGCAGCACCACGATCACCGTCACCTGCACCTGCTGGGTGCGCATCACCGAGATCGGCTCGGACAGCGTGATGGTGCCGCCCTGCCCGAACGGCAGCGACTCGGACAGCGTGTCGACCTCGTCGCTGGGATCACCGACGAGCTGCGTCGGGGCCCCGGGCAGCGCGACCCGCAGCTGCCCGCCCGAGGGGATGGCCAGCGCGATCGCCGCCTGGTCGATCGGGTCGCCGACGGGCTTGTCGTCCAGCCGCCCGGCGATCTGCTCGAGCCGCTGGATCAGCTCGGCGCGGGTGAAGTCGTCGACGAGGCGCCAGGTGGTGAAGGCCAGCGGGCCGCCCAGCACCAGCGCCGTCACCGCGACGACGAAGAGCGTCGAGAGGAGGATCCTTCTTCTCAACGGAGGCTCATGCGTGGTTGAAGCGGAACCCCACGCCGCGGACCGTCGCGATCCGCTGCTCGCCGCCGATCTTGCGGCGCAGCCAGGACATGTGCATGTCCAGCGTCTTCGACGTCTTCATGTCCGGGTCGTTCCAGACCTCGCGCAGGATCTCCTCCCTGGTCACGACCTGGCCGGCGCGCAGCAGCAGCACGCGGAGCAGCTCGAACTCCTTGTTCGCGAGGCCGACCTCCTCGCCGTCGACCAGCACGCGGCGCCCGGAGAGCTCCATCCGCACCCCGCCGACCTCGACGGTCTCCGGGGTGAGCCGGCGCAGCAGGGCGCGGACGCGGGCGAGCAGCTCGGCGAGGCGGAAGGGCTTGCCGACGTAGTCGTCCGCGCCGGCGTCGAGGCCAACGACGAAGTCCACCTCGTCCGTGCGGGCGGTCAGCATGAGGACGGGCAGGTCGGGGAAGTCCGGGCGCAGACGCCGGCAGACCTCCAGACCGTCCATCCCGGGCAGGCCGAGATCGAGGACCAGCAGGTCGACGTGCCCCTGCCGGACGAGCTGGAGCGCCGAGGTGCCGTCGGAGGCGACGTCCACCTCGTATCCCTCGCGCTGGAGGGCACGGGAGAGCGGCTCCGCGATCGCGGTGTCGTCCTCCGCCAAAAGGACGGTGGTCACGACCGCGAGCTTAGGCCTACGGCGGCTCCTGGCATGCTGGCCCGCCGTGACCCCCACCGAACGCCGGGCGGATCTCGCGCTCGCCCTGCAGCTCGCCGACATCGCCGACGCGATCACGCTCCCGCGCTTCCGCGCCGCCGATCTTCGCGTCACGGCCAAACCGGACCGCACGCCCGTCACGGATGCGGACACCGCGGCCGAGGACGCCCTGCGCGCCGCGATCACCGGGCAGCGCCCCGCGGACGCGATCCTCGGCGAGGAGGGCGGCGGCACGGTGTCCGAGCAGGGCCGGGGCTGGGTGCTCGACCCGATCGACGGCACCAAGAACTTCTCCCGCGGCATGCCGGCCTGGGCCTCGCTGATCGCGCTCTGCGAGGACGGCGTGCCGACGGTCGGCGTCGCGAGCGCCCCCGCGTTGGGCCGCCGCTGGTGGGCGGCCGCCGGACAGGGCGCCTGGACGAGCGACCGACCCGGCGGCGAGGCACGGCGGATCGCGGTGACGGGCGTGGCGACGCTCGCGGACTGCTACGTGTCCACCACGAACCTCAACACCTTCCGCGAGGAGGGGATCCTCGACGGCTGGCTGGCCCTGACCGACCGCTGCTGGGAGACCCGCGCGTTCGGCGACTTCTGGCAGCACTGCCTGGTCGCCGAGGGCGTCGTCGATCTCGCGGTGGAGCCCGCGGCCAACCCGTGGGACCTCGCGGCGGTGCAGGTGATCGTCGAGGAGGCCGGCGGGCGGCTCACGGACCTGCGCGGGGTGCCGGGCTTCACGGGCGGGAACGGGCTGGCCTCCAACGGCCTGCTGCACGCCGAGGCGCTCGCCGCGCTGGGGGTGACCGCGTGATCTCCTTCGAGGACTTCGCCCCCGGTCAGGTCCGGCAGCTGGGCTCGGTCGTGGTCGACCGGGACGAGATGGTGACCTTCGCCCGCCGCTTCGACCCGCAGCCCTTCCACCTCGACGAGGAGGCCGGCAAGGCCTCGATCTTCGGGCGGCTCGCCGCCTCCGGCTGGTTCACCGCCGGGCTCTGGATGCGCCTCTACACGGACGCGATCCTGCTGCGCTCGGACGCCCTGGGCTCCCCCGGCGGCGACGAGATCGCCTGGCCCGCACCGGTCTTCGCGGGCGACGAGCTGTTCGCCTCGATGGAGGTCATCGAGACCCGGCGCTCGGCGAGCAAGCCGTGGATGGGCCTGGTGACCCTGCGGGCCTGGATGCGCCGCGGCGCCCCGGACTCCGACGGCACGGACTCCGACGACGTGGTCTACCGCGCCCGCTTCACCGGCATGTACGGCTCCCGCGAGCAGCCCCGCCCCTAAACCAGGGCGGCGACGTCGATCACGAGGTCGACGGGCCCGTCGAGCTCAAGCGTCGCCCGCAGCTCCCCGGCCACTGCCGGCTGCTCGCGATATCCCTCCCCGTCGAGGGTGAAGACGGTGATCGAGGGCGCGGGCGGGTCGAGATCGACCACCCAGTACTGCGGAATCCCCGCCTCGCCGTACTCGAACGGCTTGAGGTGCAGGTCGATGTTCCGACTGCCCGGAGAGATGATCTCCACGGCGAGGGCGACGTCCGCCGCGTCCGCGCGGTTCTCGTTCCCCGTCGTCCGGGTGACGACGATGTCGGGAACCCGGACCGTCGCCGGGCTGCCGTCGAGTACCAGGACCTCGAACTCCCCGAGGACCTCCCAGCCGGCCGGGAGCCGGTCCTCGATGCGGCTGATGAGCCGGTGCAACGCCCGCTGGTGGGGCCGGTTCGGGCGAGCCGACATGACCACCACCCCATCCTGCAACTCGTAGCGGACCGAGTTGTCTTCCGGGAGCGCGTCGAAGTTCGCCAGGGTCATTGCCCCGGACATCGGTTGCGCCATCGGACCTCCCTCGTGACCGCGACGAGCCTTGCAGGCACCACCGACAATTCTGGCAGGCTCAGCCTCCGGACAGGGCCTTCACCACGCGGGAGGGCGAGGGGCGGCCGAGCTGCTCCGCCATCCACACGCTGGTCCCCACCAGGGCCTCGAGGTTTGCCCCGTGTTCGATACCCAGTCCGTCGAGCATCCAGACGAGGTCCTCGGTGGCGAGGTTGCCGGTGGCGGACTTGGCGTACGGGCAGCCGCCGAGGCCGCCGGTGGAGGCGTCGACCGTGGTGACCCCGCGGCGCAGGGCGGCGAGGGTGTTGGCCAGGGCCTGACCGTAGGTGTCGTGGAAGTGCACCGCGAGCTGGTCGACGGGCACGGCGGCGGCGACGCACGCGTCGATCACGGCCTCGGCGTGGCCCGGGGTGCCGGTGCCGATCGTGTCGCCGAGCGAGAGCTGCCAGCAGCCCATCTCCACCAGCCGGCGCCCGACGGCCGCGACCTGCGCGGGATCGACGGCGCCCTCCCACGGGTCCCCGAACGCCATGGACACGTAGGCGCGCACGCTCATGCCCTCGTCCAGGGCCCGCTTGACCACCGGCTCGAACATTGCGAACTGCGAGTCCAGGGTGCGGTTGAGGTTCTTGCCCGCGAAGGTCTCGGTGGCGCTCGCGAACACCGCGACGTGGTCCAGGCCGGCCTCGATCGCGCGGTCCAGCCCGCGGTCGTTCGGCACCAGGACGGGATAGTCGACGCCGGGCCGCCGGTCGAGGAGCTTCACCAGCTCGGCCGCGTCCGCCAGCTGCGGGACCCATTTCGGGTGCACGAAGCTGGTGGCCTCGAGCGTGGTGAGCCCGGCGTCGGCGAGCCGGCCGAGGAACTCGGCCTTGACCTCGACGGGCACGACGCCCTTCTCGTTCTGCAGCCCGTCCCGCGCGCCGACCTCGTAGATCGTGACGTGCGCGGGCAGGCCGGGCGCGGGCACGGTCATCGGGAGCCCGAGAGCGTCAGTCATCGTCGGCGACCTCCTGGTACAGCAGCGAATGCACGCGCTCGACGTCCGGGATGTCGCCGAACTCGAGCGGCTCGTCCGAGGCGGACTCGACCACGAGCGTGCCACAGCCGAGCATCCGCTCGAGGATGGTGTGACGGAACTGGACGGAGTTGATCCGGGACATCGGGATGTCCATGCCGCTGCGCGAGATCAGCCCCTCCCGCACCAGCACCCGCCGGGTGGTGACGACGAAGTGCGTGGTCCGCCAGCGCACGAACGGCACCAGGGTGAACCGGCCCACGACCAGCACCGCGACGACCGCGAGGGCGATCCACGCGATCGCCGCCCAGGACTGCGCGCTCACCAGGGCGGCGAGGAAGGCCGCCAGCCCGACGACGACCAGGAACACGAGGACGGGCAGCAGGAGCATCTTCCAGTGGGGGTGCCGGTGGAGCACCACCTGCTCGCCCTCGACCAGCAGTTCGTCCGGATAGGCCACGCGCCCAGTATCGGACGTCGGGCCCGGTGTCAGGACTCGGGGCGGTCGGCCGGGCGCAGGTGCACGATGTCGCCGGCCGCGACCGAGCGGCGCCGGCCGTCGGGCTCGAGGACGAGCAGCTGGCCCGAGGTGTCCACGTCCTCGGCGATGCCGACGATCGCGCTGCCGCCGGGCAGCTCGACGCGGACCTCCGAGCCCAGCGACAGGCAGCCGGCGCGGTAGTCGCCGCGCAGCCCGGACTCGTCCGCGTCCCCCGCGGCGGCCCGCCAGGCGGCCTCCCGCTCACCGAGGTTGCGCACGAGCGCGATCAGCAGGGCGGTCCGGTCGACCGGGTACCCCTCCGCGGCCGGCGAGGTCGCGGTCGGGGGCAGCGTGCCCTCCGGCGCGCCCACGTTGACCCCCAGCCCGACGACGACCCCCGGTCCACCGCCGGACACCGGGGTCATCTCGGCCAGGATCCCCGCGCCCTTGCGCCGCTGCGCGCCCAGGAGCAGGTCGTTCGGCCATTTCAGGCCGGCCTCGAGGCCCGGCGCGACCTCGTGCACCGCGTCGAGCAGCGCGACGCCCGCGAGCATCGGCAGCCAGCCGAGCCGCTCGGCGGGGACGCCCTCGGGCCGCCACAGCACGCTCACCGCGATGCCCGAGCCGCGCGGGGACTCCCAGCCGCGGTCCAGCCGTCCACGCCCGGAGGTCTGGTGCTCGGTGACCAGCACGCTCCCGTCCGGGGCGCCCGCGAGCGCGGCGGCGGTGAGGTCGGCGTTGGTGGAGCCCGTCTCGTCGACGACGTCGAGCTGCGTCCAGCGGCCGGCCGGGCCGAGGAGGGCGTGCCGCAGGGCGTGGACGTCGTAGGGGACGGGATCGGACGAGGGGGAGCTCACGCGCGGAACCTATCTCCGCCGCACCCGGTGATCCGGACGGTGTCGGCGGTGAACGCGCCCGGCGGCGTCGCGGGATCGGCCGGTGCACGGCGGAGGGTGCCGGCCCTGCGCCGGACGGTCGGGAACGACCGACCGACGGACGGCCGCGGGAACAACAGTCAGACGTGACGGAAACCGCGTCCACCGGAGCCGTCGCGCCGGTTAGAGTCCCGGTCATGAGTGCTGCGACCGAGCCGATGGGGGACCCGGCCAACGCCACAGTGCCGGTCGACCTGAGCGCCGAGCCGGACATCCACACGACGGCCGGCAAGCTGGCCGACCTCTACCGGCGGTTCGCCGAGGCGCTGCCGTCCGACGCGGCTGCCGAGCGGCAGCACGCGAAGGGCCGCAAGACCGCCCGCGAGCGGATCGACCTGCTGCTGGACCCGGGCTCGTTCGTCGAGCTCGACGCGCTGACCCGGCACCGCTCCACGAACTTCGGGATGGACGCCAAGCGCCCGTTCGGCGACGGCGTGGTCACCGGCACCGGGACCGTCGACGGCCGCCCGGTCGCCGTGTTCTCCCAGGACGCCACCGTGTTCGGCGGGTCGCTCGGCGAGGTCTACGGCGAGAAGATCGTCAAGGTCATGGACGTGGCCGCCAAGATCGGCTGCCCGGTCGTCGGGATCAACGACGGCGGCGGCGCGCGCATCCAGGAGGGTGTCGTCGCGCTCGGCCTCTACGGCGAGATCTTCCAGCGCAACGTGCGCGCCTCCGGCGTCATCCCGCAGATCTCGCTGATCATGGGCCCGTCGGCCGGCGGCGCGGTGTACTCCCCCGCGCTCACCGACTTCACCGTGATGGTCGACGAGACCAGCCACATGTTCATCACCGGACCGGACGTCATCAAGACGGTCACCGGCGAGGAGGTGGACATGGAGGAGCTGGGCGGCGGCCGCACCCACAACTCCAAGTCCGGTGTGGCGCACTACCTCGGCTCCGACGAGCAGGACGCGATCGACTACGTCAAGGAGCTGCTCTCCTACCTGCCGTCGAACAACCTGTCGGAGCCGCCGTCGTTCCCGGCGCCGGAGCCCACCGCGGGGTCCATCGAGGACGGCATCACCGACACCGACCGCGAGCTCGACACGCTGATCCCGGACTCGGCGAACACCCCCTACGACATCCGGGACGTCATCACCCGGGTCGTCGACGAGGGCGAGTTCCTCGAGGTCCAGGCCCTGTGGGCGCCGAACATCGTGACCGGCTACGCCCGCGTCGAGGGCCACTCGGTGGGGATCGTCGCCAACCAGCCCACCCAGTTCGCGGGCTGCCTGGACATCGACGCCTCCGAGAAGGCCGCCCGCTTCGTGCGGACCTGCGACGCGTTCAACATCCCGATCCTCACCTTCGTCGATGTGCCGGGCTTCCTCCCGGGCACCGAGCAGGAGTGGAACGGCATCATCCGCCGCGGCGCGAAGCTGATCTACGCCTACGCCGAGGCCACCGTCCCGAAGGTCACCGTGATCACGCGCAAGGCCTACGGCGGCGCGTACGACGTCATGGGTTCCAAGCACCTCGGCGCGGACGTCAACGTCGCGTGGCCGACCGCGCAGATCGCCGTCACCGGCGCGCAGGGCGCGGTGAACATCCTGTACCGCAAGGAGCTCAAGGGCCTGGAGGGCGACGAGCTCGCCGCCAAGCGCGCGGAGCTGCAGCAGGACTACGAGGACACCCTCTGCAACCCGTACATCGCCGCGGACCGCGGGTACATCGACGCGGTCGTGCCGCCGTCGCACACCCGCGGGTACGTCGGGCGGTCGCTGCGGATGCTGGCCACCAAGCAGGACCAGGGCCCGGCCCGCAAGCACGGGAACATCCCACTGTGAGTGGCAATGGTCGCCATGGCGACTATCGCCACTCACGAGGTACGGAGGTGCGGGGATGAGCGACGAGCAGACCCCGGAGGAGCGTCGCGCGCTCTTCCGGGTGGTGAAGGGCGACCCGTCGCCCGAGGAGCTGGCCGCCCTCACGGTCGTCCTCGCGGCGGCGGCGAGCGGGGGCGGCGAGCCCGCCCCGAAGCCCCGCACCCTGTGGGGGCACCCCTCGGCCGCGATGCGCCGCCCGCTCGAGGTCGGCCCTGGCGCCTGGCGCGCCGCCGCCCTCCCCCGCTGAGACCGGAGCAGCCGTTCGCCGGTCCCGCAGCCGGATGAGCGAGCGGCACTCTCGCTCACTAGGTGTGAGCGAGAGTGCCGTTCGCTCGTCGACGGGACTCGCGCGGGTCAGCCCACGGCGGCCGTGCGCGACAGCGCGTGCTCGACCAGCGCCACGAGCGAGTGCAGGCTCGAGTCGGCCTCGCGGGCGTCCATCCAGACCACCGGGGTGCTGCCGGCCAGCGCGAGCGCGTCCCGGACGTCGTCCTCGGTGTGGATCCCGGAGCCGGGGAACCCGTTGACCGCCACCACGTACGGGATCCGGCGGTCCTCGAAGTAGTCGATCGCCGGGAAGCACTCGTCGACCCGGCGCAGGTCGACCAGCACCACCGCGCCCACCGCGCCGCGCGCCAGCTCGTCCCACATGAACCAGAAGCGGGACTGCCCGGGCGTGCCGAACAGGTAGAGGATCAGCGACTCGTCGACCGTGATCCGGCCGAAGTCCATCGCGACCGTGGTGGTCGTCTTGTTCGGTACCAGCGCCGTCTCGTCGACGCCGATGGACGCCGACGTCATCGAGGCTTCGGTGAGCAGCGGCGGGATCTCCGAGAGCGAGCGCACGAACGTCGTCTTGCCCACCCCGAAGCCGCCGGCCACGAGGATCTTCAGCGGGTAGAGCTCACCCTGACCGCGCACGCAGTCCCTCCAACAGTCGCTCCAGGATCTCGGGGCCGGGGCTGCCGTCGCGGTCCACCTGCGGGAGGTGGACGGAGACGTACCCGGCGTCCGCCAGGTCCCCGACCAGAACGCGGGCCACACCGACCGGGACGGCCAGCGTGGCGCCGATCTCGACGAGCGAGACGGGCGCCGCGGCGAGGCCCAGGATCGTGCGGTACTCCAGCTGCAGCTCGGCGGCGTGGCGACCGGCCGCGGTCACGGTCACCAGGGACTCGACCGGGAACTCCTCACCCGCCGACCGGGTGCGGCCACCGGTGACGGCGAACACCGGCACGACCCGGCCACCGGCCCGGCCGTGCCCGAACTGCCCCCCGACGGCCACCGACTACCTGCCGGCTGGCGTTCGCGGCGCCGGGGTCAGCGCGTGCCCGACCCGCGACGCCAGCAGCGTCATCTCGTAGCCGACCATGCCGATGTCGCAGGTGCGCTGCGCGTGCACGGCGAGCGTGGCGCCCTGGCTGATGGCGGTGACGAACAGGTAGCCACCCTCCATCTCCAGGATCGTCTGGCTCACGGCACCGGACCCGAGCAGGTGCGCGGTGCCGGTCGCCAGGCTCACCAGCCCGGACGCGGCCGCGGACAGCTGGTCCGCGAGCGCGTCACCGACGGACGGGGAGGCGGCGAGCCGCAGTCCGTCCCCGGACACGACGAGGGCGTGCACGACGCCGGGGACGTCGCGGGCGAACTCCACCAGGAGCCAGTCGAGCTGGCCGGTCGAGGTTCTCACCTGTTGCTCCTCCTGTCGCTGTCGGACTGCGCGTTCTCGGCGGCGACGGCCTGGGCCGCCCGCCTGCTGGCCTGGTACCGGGACAGGGCGTCCGCGGCCTCGGCGGTACGGACCGGCGGCGCGGGATCCGGCCGGTCGGGGACGCTGCGCAGCTCGGGCGCCAGCGAGGCCTGCGGGACCCGGCGGCGCAGCCCGCTCGTCCCGGTCCCGGCGTCCGCCGTGGGGGCGGGCGCGGGACGCTGCGTGGGGATCGGGGCGGGATCCGACGGCCTGGCCTCCGGCGTGAACTGCGGAGCCGCGTCGTGCGATGTCGTGGCGTGCGATGTCGAGGCGTGCGGCCCTGCGACCTGTGCGGGCACGGGGAGCGCCGAGGGCGGCTGGGGCGACGACGGGGAGGCAGCGTCGGTGTCGGCGGCCTGCGCCACGGGCGTTCCGTTCGCGGGGGTCGTGGTCCGGGCCTGCGCAGCGCCCGGAGCGATCTTCGGGGTCTCCGGCGCGGCGGGGGTGCGCTTCGGCAGCGCGGCCCTGGACGGAGCCCCGTCGTCGGCGGCCCCACCGTCGGCAGCCCCGTCCCCGGCGGCTCCGTTGACGTCGGCCCGGTCGACGTCGGCCCGGTGGGCAGCGGCCCCGTTCGCACCGGCCCCGTCGACACCGGCCCGGTTCGTGCCGGACCCGTTCGTGCCGGACCCGTTCGTGCCGGAGCCGTTCGTGCCGGACCCGTTCGTGCCGGACCCGTTGACACCGAACCCGTTGACACCGGATCCGCTGCCCCCGGTCCCGTGTCCGGAAGCGGTGGTCCCGTCGCCGGACAGGCCGGACGTGGTGGATCCGGACGCGCCGTTCGCCGGGGTCACGGGGAAGGCGATCGTGGCGGCGGGATCGGCCGCGGGCGCGCCGCTGCCGTTCGTCCCCGCGTCGTGGGAGGCACCGTTCGCGTACCCGTTGGCGCGGTCCGCCGCCGGGTCCCACCAGCCGGACCAGTTCCCGTTCTGCGCGAACAGGTCCGTGACCGAGCCGAAGCCCGTCACGACCCGTTCGGGCGGCGGCGCGGGCGCCGGGGCGGGCCGCGGCGTGCGCTGCTGCGGCGTCGACCAGACCGCGGTGTCCGAGCCGGCCTGCCCGGTGGCCGCGGCCAGGCCCGGCAGGGCCGTGGTCGGGACGGAGCTCGGTCCGGACGGCAGCGACGCCACCGCGGCCGGGCGCGACTCGCGGCGCTCGTGCACCGCCGAGGCCCGTCGGGTCTGCTCGGGGCCCGCGCCGATCCCGGCGTGCGGGCCGGCCTGCGGGTCGGCGACGAACAGCGTGGCCGGCAGGACCGCGACCGCGGTGAGCCCGGACCCGGGCGTCAGGCTCAGGGAGACCTCGATGTCGTGGCGCACCGCGAGGCGGGCGACCACGTGGAAGCCGAGCCGCTGCGACACCGACAGGTCGACGTCCTTGGGCCGGGCGAGCAGGTCGTTGGCCGCCTCGAGCTCCCGCTCGGGCATGCCGACGCCCCAGTCCTCGATGGTGAGGACCTGGCCGCCCATCTCGACCCGGTTGGGCCGGCTGCGGATGGTCACGATGCTGTCCGGCGGCGAGAAGCGCACGGCGTTCTCGGTCAGCTCGGCCAGCAGGTGGGTGAGGTCGGCGACGCTGTGCCCGGCGACCGCGATCCGGTCGTCGACGGAGAACTCGACCCGGTCCAGGTCCTCGGTCTCGGCGATCGCGGCGCGCACGACGTCCCGCATGGAGACGGGCGCGGACCAGACCCGCGGCGGCTGCTCCCCGGAGAGGACGAGCAGCGACTCTGCGTTGCGGCGGACCCGGGTGGCGAGGTGGTCGAGTTTGAACAGCTCGGCCAGCGCGTCCGGGTCCCGCTCCTTCTCCTCGAGCTGGTTGATGATGTCCAGCTGCCGGTAGAGCATCGACTGGTTGCGCCGGGCGAGGTTGACCAGCATGTCCGAGGTGAACCGGCGGCGGCCGATCTCGTTGTCCGCCAGCGAGAGCTCACGCCCGAGCTCCTCCTTGGCGACCTGCTCGTCCTCGGTGATCCGGGCGAGCAGCACGGTCCCGACGCTGGCCGCCAGCACGGCCCCGCCGTGGATGCCGGCCCACAGCCAGGGGTCGTTCTGGGCAGCGGCGTAGTTGAAGATCAGGTTCGGGAAGAAGGTGGCCCCGACGCCGTGGCTCACCACCGTGATCAGGACGTTCAGCCCGAGCGGCACCCAGTCCAGGTACAGCGAGATGAACCCGATGACGATGAAGAAGTGGAAGTGCGACTCGATCATCCCGCCGGTCAGGCCGACGAGCACGATCGACGAGTAGGACAGCCCGGCCGCGACCACGGACGCCCGGAGCCTGCGGCCGGGGAGGACCTGCTGGACCCCGACGAAGAGCCCGATCAGCAGCGGGAAGGTGACCGACGCCCACACCGGCCGCCCCAACGCCAGACCGACGGCGACGAGCAGCGGCACGTGCACGGCCAGCAGCCACGTCAGCCATCGATGCCGGCGGGCCCAGGAGGAGTCGTCGAGCATCTCCCCCTTCGGCAGCCACGCCCTCACCTTCGTCAGCACTCGGCCACACCCCTTCTGCACTCGGGTCCACCGAGCCGTCCTGCCGCGGCGATATCCCTGCCCGGCGTATCGCCGCACGGAGCCCGGAAAGTACACGGGGAGGAGTCGTCGCTTCACTCTTCGGTGTGACGGGTGCGTCGCCACCGATCGGTCAAAGCCTCTCAGCGCACGAGACATACCACTCACCGTGAGCGTTCGGACCGTTGCACGACGTGGCCGGGCCGCGGACCTCGACCGACGTCGGCGGAGCGGAGCGCGGACCCCCGGCAGGGCCGCTCAGCGCCGGCAGATCGTCGCTGGGCTACCGGTGGCCATGATCACCGTTACCCGCCGCTCACGGGTCGCGACGAGTGGTGCCCGCCGGGGTCCCCCGGGCGCGGTCGGTGGCGAGGGCCTCGACCAGTCGGACCAGCGCGAATCCTCTGTGGGCACTGACGATCTCGTCGCAATGGGGCCACGCCGCGGCCATGCCGCCGACGAGGGGCCGGTACCGCTCGTCCGCGGTCCGCGGATTGGCCCAGACGATCCGGTACGCGCGCCGCCGGAGCACCGCCATCTGCCTCCCGAGGGCCGCCGGGTCACCCGTCTCCCACCCGTCGCTGACGATCAGCACGACCGCGCCGCGCACCGCCGCCCCGCCGTGGAACCGCTGCAGCCCGGCGAGCGCCTCGGCGATCCGGGTGCCGCCGGACCAGTCCGGGGCGAGCGCGGCGGCCCGGCGCAGGGCGGCCGCCACCCCGCCCCGGCCCGTCGCGGCGCCGCGGCGCAGCGCGGGGGTGAGCCGGGTCAGCCGGGTGGCGAAGGTGAACACCTCGGCGCGCTCGGTGCCCGCGGCGCTGCCGAGCAGCTGCAGGACGGCCCGGGCGTAGGGCTCCATGGACCCGGAGATGTCGCAGAGGACCACGAGCCGGCGCGGCACCGTCGTCGGCCGCCGCCGCGCGAGGACGACCGCCTCCCCGCCGGTGCGCCGGGCCGCGGCCAGCGTGCGGCGCAGGTCCACCCGGGCGCCCGTGGCGGCCCGCCGGGTACGGCGGGAGCGGCGGCGCGGCAGCACGATCCGCATCCGGCGCATGAGCGCGGCCAGCTCGGCCAGCTCGGCCGGGGTGAGATCGGCGAAGTCCCGGGCGGCGAGCCGCTCGGCCGCGGACGCCACCACCGGCACGACCTGCTCGCGCCCGTCGTCGCCGGTGCCGGCGGAGGCGGCCGCGTCCCGGAGGCCACCGCCGGGAACGGGCTCCGTCCGGTCGGCCGGCTCGGGGCGGCCGCCGGGGGCGGGCTCGTCGATCGGGGGCGGACCGGGATCGCCGCGCTCGACGTCCGGCGAGACGTCGTCGAGGTCGTGCCCGAAGACCGTCGCGAAGACCCGGTCGAGCACCGGCAGGTCGGCGGGATCGGAGACGAGGGTGGCGCGGGCGCAGGCCCGCAGCCGGCCGGTGCTCGTGGGCGCGACCGCCACGACCGCCCGCGCGAACCGCTCGGCCCGCTCCGGGCCGCCGGGCAGCCCGGCGGCGTGGCAGGCCGCCACGAACCGGGCGGCGAGCGCGGGCAGGTCGGGGCCCCGGTCAGGCACGGCCGAGCAGGCCCGCGTATCCCGCGGCCCGCACCGCCTCCCGGTCCTCCTCGTACTTCAGCACCGCGCCGGACGTCCGCTCCGCCGCGGCCGCCGAGAGGTCGTCGAGGCCGAGCGCGTGCAGGGCCCGCGCCCAGTTCACCGCCTCGGCCACGCCGGGCGGTTTCAGCAGCTCCAGGCCCCGCAGCCGGTGTACGGCCCGGGCGATCTGCCCGGCCAGCCACGGCCCGGCCTCGGGCACCCGGCGCCGCACGATCTCCTCGACCCGGCCCGTCCCGGGATAGCCGATCCAGTGGTAGAGGCAGCGCCGCTTCAGCGCGTCGTGCAGGTCGCGGGTGCGGTTGGAGGTCAGCACCGCGACCGGCGGGACGGTCGCGCGCAGGGTGCCCAGCTCGGGGACCGTCACCGCGCCCTCGCCGAGCATCTCGAACAGGAACGCCTCGAACTCGTCGTCCGCGCGGTCGATCTCGTCGACGAGCAGGATCGCCGGCCGCGGCCCGGGATGGCGGACCGCGGCCAGCAACGGGCGGTCGAGCAGGAAGTCCGCCGTGAACAGGTCGTCCTCGGCGAGCCGGTCGCCCCGGGCCTCGGCGAGCCGGATCGCGAGCAGCTGCCGGGCGTGGTTCCACTCGTAGAGCGCCTCGGCCGCGCCGATCCCCTCGTAGCACTGCAGGCGCAGCAGCGGGGTGTCGAGCGTGGCCGCGAGCGCGACGGCCGCCTGGGTCTTCCCGACGCCCGGCTCCCCCTCCAGCAGCACCGGCTGCCCGAGCCGGACGGCGAGGAACAGGGCGGTCGCCAGCTCGTCGTCGGGCAGGTAGCCGGTGGCGGCGAGCCCGTCGGCGAGACCGTCCACGGTGGTCGGGAGGCTCACCCGCCGTACCTCCCCGGATCGGCGGCGAAGGCCGCCCGGCAGCCGGGGCCGCAGAAGTACACGGCCGCGCCGCGGTGCTCGACCGACAGGCTGGCGGGCACGGCGGCGACGGTCATCCCGCACACCGGATCGACGGCGCGCACCGGTCCGACGGGGGGTGGCGGTCCGACGGGGGGTGGCGGTCCGGCCGCGGAGCCACCGGCGGCACGGGTACCGGCCAGGACGTCCAGGACGTCGACGGCAGCGGGGCCCGCCCGCCGCGTCGCCACCAGATCGGCGTAGATCGACAGCGCGATCTCCCCCGCCGACCGGGCCCCGATGTCCAGCCCGGCGGGGGCGTGCACCCGGGCCCGCTGCTCGTCCGTCACGTCCAGCCCGGCGAGCACGGCGGCGGGCCGCCGCCTGCTCGCCACCAGCGCCACGTACGGCACCCCGGCCCGCAGGGCGGCGGTGAGCACCGCGACCTCGTCCCGGCCGTGGGACGCGACGACCACCGCCGCCGCGTCCGCCGGAACCTCGTCGGAGTCCCCGTGGGTCGGCCCGTCGGCCGGGGACCGACCGGTGGGCGGAGCCGGTCGCCGCGAACCCCCGTCCCGGTCGTCCGCACCGAGGATCCGGATCTCGTGGTCGAGGGCCTCCCCCAGCCGCACGAGCGCCCGGGCGACGGGCCCGTCCCCCACCACCCCGACCAGCAGCGGCGGCACCACGGACTCCAGGAAGATCTCCAGCGTCCCCCCGGACAGGCACGGGTTGGCCACGGTGACCCGCCCGTCGGCGGTCGGGCCCTCCGCGGGGTCGGCCGCGATCCGCAGCAGCCCGGACTCCCCCGCGGCGAGCATCCGCAGCCCCTCGGTGCGCATCGTCGTCTCCGCGCACACCCCGCCGACGAACCCCTCGAGGGTCCCGTCGGGCAGCAGCAGCGCGGTGTCGCCGGGCTTGGCGCTGGTCGGGGCCTCGGCGCGGACGACGGTGGCCAGCACGAACGGCGTCCGCCGCCCCCGCAGCTCCCCGGCCCGGGTGAGCAGGTGCGCGTCCGTCATTCGATCGCCAGATCCGTCCGGAGGGGCTCGCCCCGCATCGCCTTCCACACCGCGGCCGGGGTGAGCGGCATGTCCGCGTGCCGGACCCCGATGGCGTCGAGCACCGCGTTGACGACGGCGGGCGGTGACCCGACCGTCGCCGACTCCCCGACCCCCTTGGCGCCGATCGGATGGTGCGGCGAGGGCGTCACGGTCTCGCCGAGCTCCCACGACGGGCACTCCATGGCCGTGGGCAGCAGGTAGTCCATGAAGGACGCGCCGAGGTGGTTGCCGTCCGGGTCGAACGCCATGACCTCCATCAGCGCCATCCCGATGCCGTCGGCGAGTCCGCCGTGGACCTGCCCCTCCACGATCATCGGGTTGATCCGCACGCCGCAGTCGTCCACCGCGACGAACCGCCGCACCGTCACGTGCCCGGTGCCCGGGTCGACGTCGACCACGCAGAGGTAGGCGCCGCACGGGTAGGTCAGGTTCGGCGGGTTGTAGACGACCGTGGCGTCGAGATGCCCCTCCACGCCCTCGGGCAGCTCCAGGTCGGAGTGCGCCGCCATGGCGATCTCCGCCATGGACCTCGACGCCGCCGGGTCGCCCTTGACGTGGAAGTTCCCCTTCTCCCACTCCAGGTCCTCGGCCGAGCACTCGAGCATCGCCGCGGCCACGATCTTCGCCCGCTCCCGCACCTTTCGCGCCACCATCGCCGTCGCCGCCCCGGAGACCGGTGTGGACCGGGAGCCGTAGGTGCCGAGCCCGAACGGGGTCTGGTCGGTGTCGCCCTGGACGACCTCGATGTCGTCCGGCGAGATGCCCAGCTCCTCGGCGACGATCTGGGCGAACGTCGTCTCGTGCCCCTGACCCTGGCTCTTGCACGACAGGCGCAGCACCGCCTTGCCGGTGGGGTGGATCCGCAGCTCCGCCCCGTCGGCCATGCCGAGGCCGAGGATGTCCATCGTGCGCCGCGGGCCCGCGCCGACGGCCTCGGTGAAGAAGCTCAGCCCGACGCCCATCAGGGTGCCGGTGCCGTCGCGCTCGTAGGCGGCGCGCTTCGCCGCCTGCTCCCGCCGCAGCTCGTCGTACCCGGCGATGTCCAGCGCCGTCTGCAGCGTCCTCGGGTAGTCGCCGGAGTCGTACTCCCAGCCCAGCGGGGTGGTGTACGGGAACTGCTCGGGCCGCAGCAGGTTCTTGGTCCGCAGCTCGACCGGGTCCCAGCCGTTGTCCTTCGCGAGCACGTCGACCATGCGTTCCACCAGGTAGACGGCCTCGGTGATGCGGAACGAGCAGGCGTACGCGACGCCGCCGGGCGCCTTGTTCGTGTACACGCCGGTGACCGAACAGTGCGCCGCCGGCATGTCGTAGGAGCCGGAGAACACGTGGAACAGCCCGGCCGGCATCTTCGACATCTGCGCGGTGCCGTTGAAGGCGCCGTGGTCCGCGAGCACCTTCACGCGCAGCCCGAGGATCCTGCCGTCCTTCGTGGCCGCCATCTCGCCGTGCATGTGGTAGTCGCGGGCGAAGGACGTGCTCATCAGGT
Source organism: Pseudonocardia ailaonensis (assembly GCF_039531635.1). Classification (NCBI taxonomy): domain Bacteria; kingdom Bacillati; phylum Actinomycetota; class Actinomycetes; order Pseudonocardiales; family Pseudonocardiaceae; genus Pseudonocardia; species Pseudonocardia ailaonensis. Next base: position 262,737 of record NZ_BAAAQK010000028.1, read on the forward strand.
TCTCGGAGCGGTCCTCGACCCACTTGACCGGCGCCCCGGTGACGATCGAGCCGACGACCGCGCACACGTAGCCCGGGTAGATCCCGACCTTGTTGCCGAAGCCGCCACCGATGTCCGGCGAGATGATCTGGATCTTGTGCTCGGGCAGGCCCGCGACGAGCGCGTAGATGGTCCGGTGGGCGTGCGGGGCCTGCGTGGTGGTGTAGATCGTCAGCTTGCCGGTGACGGGGTCCATGCTCGCGATCGAGCCGCACGTCTCCATCGGTGCGGGGTGCGACCGCGGGTAGAGCATGTCGCAGCTGCTGACGACGTCGGCGCGGGCGAACACCTCGTCGCACGCGGCGGAGTCGCCCGCCTCCCAGTCGAAGATGTGGTTGTCCGTGCGGCCCTCGAGATCGTCGCGGATCACCGGGGCGTCCGGGTCCAGCGCGTGCGTCGCGTCGATCACGGGCTCGAGCGGCTCGTACTCGACCTCGATCAGGCCCAGCGCGTCGCGCGCGGCGTAGCGGTCCTCGGCGACGACGAAGGCGACCTCCTGGCCCTGGAAGCGGACCTTGTCCGTGGCCAGCACCGCCTGGACGTCGTGCGACAGGGTCGGCATCCACGCCAGGCCGAGGCCCTTCAGCGTCTCGCCGGTGATCACCGCGCGGACCTTGGGGTGCGCCTCGGCGGCGGAGGTGTCGACCGACACGATCCTGGCGTGGGCGTAGGGGCTGCGCAGGATCGCCGAGTGCAGCATCCCGGGCAGCACGATGTCGTCGAGGTAGCGGCCCTTGCCGCGGATGAAGCGGGCGTCCTCCTTGCGGCGCATCGATCCGTAGCCGGTGGGCGTCGTCGTCAGTGCCGTCTCCGCGATCTCGGCACTCATTTCGCACCCTCCCGCTGCAGCTCGGCCGCCGCCTTCACGGAGCGGACGATGTTCTCGTAGCCGGTGCACCGGCAGATCTGCCCGGAGATCGCCTCCCGGATCGTCTCCTCGGAGGGGTCCGGGTCGTGGTCGAGCAGCCAGCGGCTGGTCATGAGCATCCCCGGGGTGCAGAAGCCGCACTGCAGGCCGTGCTTGTCGGAGAAGGCCTGCTGGACGGGGTCGAGCGTGCCCCCGGACGCGAGCCCCTCGACGGTCCGGACCTCCCGCCCGTCGGCCATCGCGGCGAGGACGGTGCAGGTCTTCACCGGCACCCCGCCCATCCAGGCCACGCACGTGCCGCAGTTGGAGGTGTCGCAGCCCCAGTGGGTCCCGGTGAGGCCCAGGGTGTCGCGCAGGAAGTGCACCAGCAGCAGCCGCGGCTCGATCTCGCGGACGTACTCGGTGCCGTTGACGGTGACCGTGACCTGCATCAGCCCTGTTCTCCCCTGGATCGCGCCGCGGCGGTGCGCAGCGCCCTCGTGGTCAGCTCACCGGCGAGGTGACGCTTGTAGTCCTCCGGCCCGCGCTGGTCCGCGGTGGGCCGGCAGTGCTCGGCGGCGATCCGGCCGGCCTCGGCGAACGACGCGTCCGTCGCCGGGGCTCCGCGCAGGAACTCCTCGGCCTCGGCGGCGGCGAAGTGCTCGGCACCGACGGCGGTGAGCCCGATCCCGACGTCGGCGACCGTGTCCCCGGCGAGCCGGATCACGGCGCCGGCCGCGGCGACCGCCCAGTCCCCCACCCGCCGTTCGACCTTGGTGTAGGCGCTGCCGCCCCCGGGCCGGACCGGGATCCGGACCTCGAGGAGGATCTCCGCGTCCCCGACCGCCGTCTCGTACGGTCCGGTGTGGAAGTCGCGCACGTCCACGGTGCGCTCCCCGTCCACACCGGCGATCACGACGGTCGCGCGCAGGGCGGCGAACGCCGCGGACAGGTCCTCGGACGGGTCGGCCTGGCACAGCGACCCGCCGACCGTCCCGCGGTTGCGGACGATCGGATCGGCGATCACCCGCTCGGCGTCCCGGAGGATCGCCGTGTGCTCCGCGACGACCGGCGACGCGAGCACGTCGGCGTGGCGGGTCATCGCCCCGATACGCAGTTCACCCCCTTCGATCCGGATGCCGCCGAGCTCGTCGAGGTCGTTGATGTCGATCAGGGTCTCGGGGTTCGCGATCCGCAGCTTCATCATCGGCAGCAGGCTGTGGCCGCCGGCGACGAGCCGCGACTCCGGGCCGTACCGGGTGAGGAGGTCGAGGGCGTGGGCCACGCTCGTGGCGCGCTCGTACTCGAACTGGGCAGGCACCTGCACTGGCGCTCCCGGGGTCGGGCTTCGTGGTGGTCGAGGCGATCGTGGCCGGGCCCACCGGGTGCGACAAGAGCGCGATAACCCTTCACTTAAGCGGGCCCGCGGGCCACGCTGGAGGGCGTGACCTTGACCCAGCTGAGCGCATTCGTGCTGGTGGCGAGGCTGGGATCGGTCCGGGCGGCCGCCACGACCCTCGGGGTCAGCGAGCCCGCGGTGTCACAGGCGATCTCCGCACTCCGGAAGCATTTCGGCGATCAGCTCCTCATCCGCGGCGAGAACGGCATGGTGCTCACCGCAGGAGGGCACCGACTCGTCGGGATCGCCGCGCAGATGGTCGGGCTGGGCGCGGAGGCCGAGTCCGCCGTCCGTTCGGCCCAGGGCGCCCCCGAGCAGCTGAGGCTCATCGCGCCGAGCGGGCTCGTCGAGTTCGTGGCGGGTCCGCTCGCCGAGGCGTTCGGGGAGCGCGCCGGCGGGCGGATCGAGATGTCCTCGGGCGTCGCCGGGATCGCGGAGATGGCCGCGCTGCTGTCCCAGCGGCTGGCGGACATCGCGCTCGGGCCCGCGCTCACCGACCGGGCGCTCGGGATCGTCAGCGAGCCGATCTTCCGCTGCCGGCTGGTGGTGCTGGCGGCCGCGCCGCTGCGGGGTGCGCCGAGCTCGTGGCCCTGGCTCGTGGATCCCTCGGGCGCGGACCCGGACGGCGAGGTGGGGGCGCTGCTGCGCCGCCTCGGCGTCCCGGAGTCGCGGCTGTCCGTCTACCCCAACCAGACCGCGGCGTGGGAGGCGGCCGCGCGGGGCGGCGGCGCGGCACCCGGCGTCCAGCACCTGGCGGCGCACCAGCTGCGCCGCGGCGAGCTGCAGATCGTCGACGTCCCGGGCACGCCGGTGGACACCTGCTGGTACGCCACGACGCTGGCGCCCGACCGCCGCTCGGTCGCCGCGGGCTCGCTGCGCCGCTTCCTCGACACCCCGGACGCGATGCACCTCCTGCGCACGCCCGGCGCGGGGGTCCCGCCCTCGCGCTTCCGGCCGCCCGTCTACGTCACCATCTGGTCCTGATCCCGATCGGGGATCTGGACCCGGGGATCAGGAGCCGGGCAGCAGGAAGGCGGGCCGGGCGGCGAGGTCCGGCTCGTCGTAGTACCGGTGGAAGACCGGCAGCGTCGCGCCGGACATCGGCGGCACGATCCACGACCAGTCCGTGGGGCAGCTCCGGCCCGCGCGCTCCTCCTTCGCCAGGTGCGAGAGGAAGCGCTCGGACTCCGTGTGGTGATCGGCCAGGCTGACCCCGGCGGCGTCGAACGAGTGGTGCACCGCGCGCATCAGCTCGACGAGCGCCCGGTCCTTCCACAGGGATCGCGGCGTGCTCGTGTCCAGGCCCATCCGGGTGGCGACGACGGGGAGCTGGTCGTAGCGATCGGCGTCGGCGAAGTTGCGGGCCCCGATCTCGGTGCCGAGGTAGTAGCCGTTGAACGGCGCCCCCGGATAGCGGACCCCGCCGATCTCCAGCGGCATGTTGCTGATCGCGGGCACCGCGTACCAGCGCAGACCCAGGTCGGCGAACCAGCCGAGCTCGGGATGGGTGATCGGGACCTCGAGCACCGCCTCGCGCGGCACCTCGTGCACCTCGACCCGGCCGTCGCCCGCCACGAGCAGCGGCAGGACGTCGAACCGGCCGCGCTGCGCGGGGGGCTGCCAGCCCGCCGCCACGATCGCCGAGGTCAGGTCCGCGGTGCGGGGGTCGCCGAGCACCCGGCCGTCCGGCTCGCGGTATCCCGCGTAGCGGATCAGCTGCTCGTTGACGATCCGCGGACCGGGCCGGCCGGGCCGGTCGGGGGCGAAGACGGTGATGGTGGACCGGACGCGACCCGCCCGGGTCGCCGCCTCGAGATGCCGGACGCTCTCGCGCGCGACCTCACCGGGATCGGAGATCCCGCGCCGGTCGCGCACGTGCAGACCGTTCCAGTACAGCCGGCCGATGCACCGCGCCGAGTTCCGCCAGGCCACGCGGGCGCCGAAGGTCAGCTCGTCCACGGTGTGCTCGTACGTGCCGGTGGCCTCGATCTCCGCCCGGATCGCGGCCATCCGCACCTCGAACGGAACCGGGGCCTCCATCTCGGCGTGGAACAGGCGCAGGAACGCCTCGGCCTCACCGACGTCCACCCGTCCGGGGTGCCCGCTCCGCGGCGCCGGGACCTCCCGGACCGGGGAGCCGTGCCCGGCCACCGGACAGGTCGCCGGCATCGGCATCGGCGGTGTCGGCACGGGATCAGTGAGGACAGGGGTCTCCCCGTGCACGAGGGCGTCGGCCGTGGCTGACACTTCGGTCCTCCAGCTGTCGTGGGGAAGACGGCAGGCTGCTCTACCGCAGGCTGGGACCGCCGGGTGACGAGGCCTGTCCCGGCGTCGGTGCCTTCGGTGTGTTGTGGAACGTGCTACGTGCGGGTGCGTCCTCCGCGCGCGGCCTCGGCCCGTCGGCCGTGACGGATCGTCTCGGTGGCGCGTTGGACCGGCACCGGGGCCGCCGGGGCCGCCGCCGGCGGGACGGGCCGCTCGGCCATCGCGGCGCGGGCGCCCGCGCACATGTGACCGGTGACCCACTGGCACACCGAGATCCAGGACGAGCTGAGGAAGCTGCTGTACTCCCAGCCCGACACCTCGCGGACGGCACGGGTCAGCGCGTGCGCGACGTACATGTAGTGCGGCGGCTCGACGCCGTAGCGCTCGTAGTGCTCACCGCCCATGCGGTAGAGCAGGACCTCGAGATCCGCGGTGTCCGTGGTGCCGAGGTGCGTGACGGCGGCCATCAGGGTGTCCGACATCTTCTGCATCTGCTCGGACATGTCGGCCTTGAACATCGGCCGCAGCCAGGGCGCCATCTCGAAGAGGTGCGCGTAGAAGACCTCGGCGAGCCGGGCGGGCCGGTCGGCCACGGCCTGGCACGAGTACACGACGGCATCCATCACCTCGCGCGACGGACGGCCCGCCTGCCATGCCTCGGGACGGTTCGTCTGCTGGAGCGGGTCCGACCCGGAACGAGCGACCAACGGACTGACTTCCCTTCACGCGGCTACTGGCAGGCGACTCAGAGTGACGTCGCATGCGAGGGCTATCGAACCGCGACCGCGCGTCGTTTCACAACGCGCTGGGGAGGCTTACGCAGACCGACGGCAGAAGAACGGCCTTTCGGCCTTGCACCCATTGGGGCGTTCGGTCCAGCCCTCTGAGTGCTCTCCGCCACTCAGCCCCGGCGGGGTCTCGGGGTCGGGGTCACGACACGCCGAGGCGACACGCCGTGGCCGTTCGTGTCCGGGGCGTAACCACGCTGCTCGGCGACTACCGCGCGTGCGCGGAGCCCGTCCAGGAGCTGGCCGAGCACCTCCGGCGGGGGCGTCTGCGCAGGTGAGGGGCGGTACAGGGCGACGTAACCGGCCTCGGCGAGGTCCCCGACGAGCACCCTGGCCACGCCGAGCGGGACCTGGAGCAGGCCGGCGATCTCCAGGACCGACCTCGGCTCCGCCGTGACCTCGATGATCCGCCGGTACTCGAGCTGGACGCCCGGGGCGCGGCGGCCCGCGAGGGTGGCCGTCACCAGCGTCTCGAGGGGCAGGTCCGCGGTCCCGCCGCGGGTCCGCTTCCCGGTCACGGCGTAGGCGGGGACGACGCGGCGCGGCGCGGCGGGCCTCTCGGCGGCACCCCGTCCGTCGACGGCGCCGGGCCGCGTGAGCCTTTCGGGCGAGTTGGTCCTTTCGTGGCTGACCGAGTGCGCCACGGAGCGTGAACGATCGGCGGAACTGCTCCGGCCGGGTGATAGGGGATCCCGATCTTGCTCCAGCGCCGGGCGGTAGCCCTGGGGCGGCTGATCGGTCGGGGGCGGGTATCCGCCGGCGGCTGCCGGGGGTGGCTGACGGCCGGTCGGCCGCGCGGGCTCGTCGAACCAGCCCGCCGGCGCAGGGGGCTCGGCCGGATCGCTCACTGGAGGTCGCGGGGCACGCCGGCCGGCGGGCGCGGGGCGGATCCGTCGGTGCGCCGCAGCGCGGGCGCGAGGTTCGCCTGGGGGACCCGGCGACGGAGGCCGCTGGTCCCCGTTCCGGCGTCCGCCCCGGCGGCACGCACCGGGATGCGCCCGGTGTCCGGGGCGCCCCGCGGGCCCGGCCCGTCCCACCAGCCCGCCCAACGCTCGGCCTCGGGACCCGCGGCGAACAGCCCGCTCCCGACGCCGACTCCGCCGCTGGGGCCGAAGCCACCCGGCGCCGACGCGGCGGGCGCCGTGCCACCCGGGGGCGCCATGCCCCGCACGGTCGTCGTCACCAGGGCGGCCGGGGAGGCGACCAGGTCCCGGTCCGAGGTGAAGAGCACCCCCGGCACCACGACGACGGCCGTGACGCCGGATCCGGGCGTCGACACCAGCGAGACCCCGACCGCGTGCCGGGCCGCCAGCCGTCCGACCACGTGGAAGCCGAGCCGCTGCGAGGCGGCGACGTCGACCTCCCGGGGCGCGGCGAGCATCGCGTTCGCCTCGGCGAGCCCGCGCTCGGACATGCCGGGGCCCCAGTCCTCGATCGTGAGCACCTGCCCGCCCTCGGCCTGCGGGTTGGGCCGGGACCGGACCGTGACCGAGGTGCCGGGCGGCGAGAAGTGCACGGCGTTCTCGATCAGCTCCGCCAGCAGATGGGTCAGGTCCGCGACGCAGCCCCCGCCGACCGAGATCCGGTCGTCGACCGCGAACTGCACCCGGTCCAGGTCCTCGATCTCGGCGATCGCGGCACGCACCACGTCGGAGAACGGGACCGGCGCGGAGTACAGCCGGGGCGGCTGCTCGCCGGAGAGCACCAGCAGGCTCTCCGCGTTGCGGCGCACGCGCGTGGCGAGATGGTCCAGGGCGAAGAGGTCGGCGAGCGCGCCTTCGTCCTGTTCGGACTCCTCCAGCTGGCCGATGATCTCCAGCTGACGCTCCAGCATGGACTGGTTGCGCCGGGCCAGGTTCACCAGCATGTCCGAGGTGAACTTGCGGTGCCGCACCTCGGACTGCAGCAGCTCGCGGCCGAGCTCGGCCCGCGCGACCTGCTCGTCCTCGGTGATCCGCCAGAAGATCACCAGGGCCGCGCAGGCGAACAGGACGGCGATGCCGTGCACCGCCGACCAGAGCCACGGGTTCTCCTGGGCGTCGGGATGGTCGAAGATCAGGTTGCTCGCGACCAGCGTGCCGATGCCGTGGCTGAGCACGGTGAGCACCACGTTCCACAGGAACGGGACCCAGTCCTGGTAGAGCGCGATGAAGCCGATGATGATGAAGAAGTGGAAGTGCGACTCGGTGGTCCCGTGCGTGAGACCCACGAGGATCACCGAGCAGGAGACCAGCCCGGCCGTGACGAACGAGGCGGCGACCCGGCGGCGCGCGACGGTGAGGTGGCCCGCCGCGGCGAGGGCCAGGGGGACCAGCAGTACCAGCGCGGTACGGCCGGCACCCGCGCCGAACCAGAGCCCGATCCCGAACAGCACGGGCAGGTGGGCCACGAGCACCCACACGAGCAGGCGGTGCCGGCGCCGGTAGGCGGCGTCGTCGAGCGTGTTGCCCCGCGGCAGCAGGTCCAGCAGGCGCCTCATCCGCGTTCCCCTCGCGAGACCTGGCCCCCCACGGCACCACGTCGGACGGGACGGGGGTGCGGGGAGCGACCGTCGGGTCGGGAGCATAGGCAGCACCCCCGACGGTTCCGGCGGAAAGCGCTGGTGGAAGGTCCTGTCGGCGACCTGGTGTGATCATCCGTGCGCGAGTCGTGAGCGATCTGTCACGATCGGTCAGACCAGGTCGACCCAGAGCGACGGACTGGCTCAGGGGCGAAGACACCCGTCCCTTCGGCGACCCCGTCCGGCCGCTCGCCGACGGGCGTCTCCACCTCCGGGTGGAGGCCCCGGATCCACCCGGGATCGGCCCGCGGGCCGACGACTCCCGCGGCCCCGCGCAGCAGGCTTCGAGACATGGAAATCGGCTCCGGGCACACCGCCACCACCGTCCTCGTCGGCGCACTCGTCCTCCTCTGGGTCGTGGCGCGCCAGTTCCGCGAACGCCCCGTGTCCGGCGGGCGGCAGGCGGTCCTGCCCCTGGTCCTCACCGCCGTCGGGCTCTACACGCTCGTGCTGGCGCACCCGCCCGTCACCTCGCTGGGGCTGCTGCTCACCGCCGTCGAGCTGCTGGCCACCGCGGCGTTCGGCCTGGTCCGGGGCAACTCGGTCCGGCTCTACGAGCGCGGCGGTGTGCTGATGCAGCGCGGCGGCGTCCCCACGCTGGTGCTCTGGCTGCTCACCATCGGCGTCCGGATCGGGCTGGGCGTCCTCGCCTCGTCGCTGGGGGTCGGCGCGCTGACCACGGCCACCCTCACCCTGTCGTTCGGGCTGAGCCTGCTGGCCCAGGCCTTCGTCATCGGCCGCCGGGCCGCGGCTCTCGCTGGCACCCCGGCCCCCGTCCGCGCGAGGATCGACGGGTGATCCTCGAGCCCGGCCGGCCCACCCCGCTGCGCAGTGCGGCGACGCTGGCCTGGCTGCCGGTCATCCTGGTCGCCTCCTTCCTGTCCCAGCCGCGCCTCCCGTTCACCGTCCTGGTGATCGGGGGCGCGGTCCTCGCGTCGCTGGGCTGGGTCGTCCTGTCCGCCAAGCCCGAGCGGCCCGGGTGGCTGCTGCCCGCCGGGCTGGTCACGCTCTCCGCGGGCGGCTGCCTGATGGTCGCCCAGGCGCGGGAGTGGGTCACGCCGATCGCGTTCTGCTTCGTCGCCGTCGTCACGGCCGGCACGCGGCTGCGCTGGACCTGGGCCCTCGCGCTGACCCTCGCCACCATCGCCGCGCTGATCCCCGCGGTCGCGCCGCGAGAGCCCTCCGGTGCGCTGCTCCTGGGCCTGGCGATGGTCACCGTGCTGATGCTCGGGATGGCCCGCCGGGACCGCTTCCGCCGCGCCGAGGAGCGCGAGCTCGCCGAGGCCAGCGAGACCCGCGCGACCGAGGAGCACGCCCGCGCCGCCGCCCTCGCCGAGCGCGCCCGGATCGCCCGCGACGTGCACGACGTCCTCGCCCACTCCCTCTCCGCGCTCGCCGTGCAGCTGCAGGGGGCACGGCTGATGCTGCAGCGCGACGGGGCGGCGGCGGACACCATCGCCCAGGTCGAGCGGGCCCAGCGGCTCGCCACCGAGGGGCTCGCCGAGGCCCGCCGGGCGATCCACGCGCTGCGCAGCGGCCCGATCGACCTGCCCTCCGGGCTCGCCGCGCTCGCCGCCGACCACCCCGGCGCGACCCTCGACGTGGCCGCGGACCTGCCGGAGCTGACCCCCGAGGCGCGGGAGACGGTCGTCCGCACCGCGCAGGAGGCCCTCTCCAACGCGCGCAAGCACGCCCCGGGGGCACCGGTGCGCATCCGCCTGGCCCGCGCCGGGGAGGGCGCCCGGCTCGAGGTCACGGACGTCACCGGGGCGCGTCCCGAGCCGGGCACCGGGGGCTACGGTCTGGTCGGGATGGCCGAACGCGCGGCGCTGGTCGGCGCCCGGCTCGACGCGGGACCGACGGAGGACGGATGGCGGGTCAGCCTCACGATTCCCTGAGGGTCGTCCTCGCCGACGACCAGCGGATCGTCCGGGACGGGCTGGTCACGCTGCTCGGGCTGCTGCCCGGGATCGAGGTCGTCGGCGCCGCCCCGGACGGCGCCGAGGCGGTGCGGCTCGTCGCCGAGCTGGCCCCGGACGTGCTGCTCACGGACCTGCGGATGCCCGGGCTGGACGGGGTCGAGGCCACCCGGCGCGTCCGCACCGAGCATCCCGGCACCGCGGTCGTCGTCCTCACCACCTATGTGGACGACGAGGCGGTCGTCCCCGCCCTGCAGGCCGGAGCCGCGGGCTGGCTCTCCAAGGACGCGGACGCCGAGGCCATCGGGCGGGCGCTGCACGCGGCGGCCGACGGCCAGACGGTCCTCGATCCGGCCGCCGCGGCCCGGCTCGTCGCCGCGCCGGGGCCCTCCGCGCCGGGCCGGTGGTCGGCTCCGCAGGCTCCGGCTCCGCCGGACGGGCTGACCCCCCGCGAGGTCGAGGTGCTCGCGCTGATCGCCGAGGGGCTGTCGAACCAGCAGATCGCCCGGAAGCTGGTGGTGGGCGAGGCGACGGTGAAGACGCACGTCAACCACCTGTTCGCGAAGGCCGGGCTGCGGGACCGGGCGCAGGCGGTGCGGTACGCGTACCGGCACGGGCTGGCGGGTTCGTAAGGTTCCCCGGGTGCGTCTCGTGCTCGCCTCCGCCTCCCCCGCCCGTCTCTCCGTCCTCCGCTCCGCCGGGTGGTCACCCGAGGTCCGGGTGTCCGACGTCGACGAGGACGCCCTGCTCGCGGCCCACCCCGACGCCGCGGCCGGGGAGAAGGTGACGTTGCTGGCCGCCGCGAAGGCGACCACCGTCGCGAGGTCGGTCGAGGGCGAGGCCCTGGTGATCGGCTGCGACTCCATGCTGCACATCGACGGCGACCTCGTGGGCAAGCCGCACACCGCCGAGGTGGCCCGCTCCCGCTGGCGGGACATGGCGGGCCGGACCGGGGAGCTGGTGACCGGGCACGCGGTGCTGCAGGTCGAGGACGGGGAGATCGCGCGAGCCGTGGAGGGCGCCGCCGTGACGACGGTCCGCTTCGGCGACCCCACGCCCGCGGAGATCGAGGCCTACCTCGCCACCGGGGAGCCGCTGGCCGTCGCCGGCTCCTTCACCCTGGACGGGCTGGGCGGCTGGTTCGTCGACGGCATCGACGGCGATCCGTCCAACGTCATCGGCATCTCGCTGCCGCTGGTCCGCCGCCTGCTGGGCGCGCTCGGGATCTCCCCCGTGGATCTGTGGACAACTGCCCGTCCGTGAGGTGATCCGGCCGCGTCCGGTCCCCTCGCGGGACTATCGTCGCGGCCATGGCTCCCACGGACCCGGACCCCAAGCTGGCGGAGTACGCGCACCCCGAGCGGCTGGTCACCACCGCATGGCTCGCCGAGCACCTCGGCGACCCCGATCTGGTCGTCGTCGAGTCGGACGAGGACGTGCTGCTCTACGACACCGGCCACATCCCCGGCGCGGTGAAGGTCGACTGGCACACCGAGCTCAACCACCCCGTGACCAGGGACTACGTCGATCCCGAGCAGTTCGCCGTGCTGTGCGGCGAGCGCGGCATCTCGCGCGAGAGCACCGTGGTGTTCTACGGGGACCGGAACAACTGGTGGGCCACCTACGCGCTGTGGGTGTTCCGCCTGTTCGGCCACGAGGACGTCCGGATCCTCGACGGCGGGCGTGCGAAGTGGATCGCCGAGGGCCGCGAGATCACCACCGAGCAGCCGAAGCCGGCGCCGGTGGAGTACCCGATCGTGGAGCGGGACGACATCGCGATCCGCGCCTTCAAGGACGACGTGCTCGCCCACCTCGGCGGCCAGCTGGTCGACGTCCGGTCGCCGGGCGAGTACTCCGGGGAGCTGCTGCACATGCCGGACTACCCGCAGGAGGGCGCGGTCCGCGGCGGGCACGTGCCCGGCGCGTCGAGCGTGCCGTGGGCGCGGGCGGCGAACGAGGACGGCACGTTCAGGTCCCGCGCGGAGCTGTCCTCGATCTACGAGGACGAGCAGGGGCTGCAGTCCGACCAGCCGACCATCGCGTACTGCCGGATCGGCGAGCGCTCGAGCCACACCTGGTTCGTGCTCTCCTACCTGCTCGGGTTCGAGGGCGTGCGCAACTACGACGGCAGCTGGACCGAGTGGGGCAACTCGGTGCGCGTCCCGGTGGCCCAGGGGTCCGAGAAGGGCTCCGTGTGAGCCTGACCCCGGCGCTGGAGGAGCTGGTCGAGGACTTCGGCGCCGTCGGCACGAAGGACAGGCTCCAGCTCCTCCTCGAGCTCAGCCAGGAGCTGCCGGAGCTCCCGGAGCGGTACGCGCACGCGGCGGACTCGATGGAGCAGGTGCACGAGTGCCAGTCGCCGCTGTTCCTCGCCGTGGAGGTCGACGAGGACGCCGAGCGGCGCGTGCACCTCTTCTTCTCCGCGCCGCCGGAGGCCCCGACCACCCGGGGCTTCGCGTCGATCATGTACACCGGGCTCGACGGCGAACCCGCCGAGACCGTGCTCGGGGTGCCGGACGACTTCTACACCGCGCTCGGGCTCACCCAGGCGGTGTCGCCGCTCCGCATCCGCGGCATGGCGGCCATGCTGGCCCGGATCAAGCGGCAGGTCCGGGCCGCAACCGGACAACCCTAAGGTTTCGTCAAAATCGTTCCGCCCGGCGCCGCGACGGCCCCATCCTGACATCTGGCGTCCCACCAGGACGGATATCCGGGGGTGGTCGTAGTGAAGGTACTCGCGGCGCCGGGCGACACCTGGGGCATCGACGGACCCACGTTCCTCTTCCTCTACGCCGTGCTGGCGGTGGTGGTGCTGGTCGCCGTCCTCCGCCTCCGCCGGCGGCTGGCCGACCCGGCCGGGCGGCGGTCGCGGCAGACCCGCGACATGGCGGACCGGCCGCAGGAGGTCGCGTACCTCAACGGCGGGCCGGAGCTCGCCGTCTACTCGGCCCTGTCGGCCATGCACCTCTCGGGGACCATCGTGACCGCCGGGAAGGGCGCGGTGCAGGCCACCGGGCGTCCCGCGGCCGGCGCGACGGACCTCGAGCGCGCGATCCACTTCACCGCCGGCGCGCCGACCGCGCAGCGCCGGCTGCCGTTCCACGGCTCCGTGGCCGCCGCGCTGCGGGCGATCCACGAGCGGCTCGCGGCCGAGGGCCTGCTGCTGACCGAGGCGCAGCGGCGCCGGGTCCGCGGGACCGGCTGGTGGATGCTGGCCGTGGCGGCGCTGGGGCTGGTCCGGATCGTGGCCGGGGTGGCGAACGCCCACTCGGTCGGTCTGCTCGTGGCCGCGACGATCCTGGTGACGATCATCGGCGTGGTGCTCGCGGTGCGGGCCCCGCGGCGTTCCCGCTCGGGCGAGCGGGCGCTGGTCTTCCTGCGCGACAAGCACAGTGCTCTCGCCCCGGCGCTCAAGCCGGACTGGGTGGCGCACGGCGCCGGCGCCGCCGCGCTCGGCGTGGGGGTGTTCGGCGTGAGTGCGCTCTGGGCCTCCGACCCGGCCTTCGCCGACGAGCTGGCGGCCCAGAAGGCGGCCGCGGCGTACGGCGGCGGCTCGTACTCCTCCTCCGACGGCGGGGGCTGGTCCGGCGGCGGTGACAGCGGCGGGAGCAGCGGCTGCGGTGGTGGCGGGGGTTGCGGAGGCGGCGGTGGCTGCGGCGGCTGAGCGCGGCCCGGCGGCCGGGGCCCCGGCCGGCGTCCCCCTCTGCGGGGTGGGGATCGGCTGGCGGCCGGAGATCGCCGGGGTGGTCGAGGGGCTGCCCGGGCTGGGGTTCTGCGAGGTCGTCGCGGAGGCAGTGCCCGCAGCTCCGTCTCGTGGGGTGACGGAGCTGCGGGAACGTCCGGGCGCGCTGCGCGGGCTCGCCGCCGGCGTCGCGGTCGTGCCGCACGGTGTCCGGCTCGGGCTGGGGGACGCCGACGGGGTCGCCCCGGAACGGGTCGCGCACCTGGCTGCCTGCGCCCGGATGTTCGGCTCGCCGCTGGTCAGCGAGCACGTCGCGTTCGTGCGCGCGGCCGGGCGCGAGGCGGGGCACCTGCTGCCGCTCCCCCGCACCCGCGAGGCCCTCGACGTGCTCACCGAGAACGTCCGCCGCACCACCGCGGAGCTCGGGGTGCCGCTCGCCCTGGAACCGATCGCCGCCCTGTTCGACTGGCCCGACGACGAGTACACCGAGGGCGACTTCCTCACCGAGCTCCTGGACCGCACCGGCACCCTGCTGCTGCTCGACGTCGCCAACCTCTACGCCAACGCCCGCAACCGCGGCCAGGACCCGTCCGCCGTCCTCGACCGGATGCCCCTGGACCGCGTCGCCTACGTGCACATGGCCGGCGGGGCGGTGCACCCCGACGATCCGACCGGGCTCTACCACGACACCCACCAGAACCCGGTCCCGGACGAGGTCCTGACCCTGCTCGCCGAGGTCCGCGAACGGTCCGCCGCCCCCGCCGTCATGCTCGAACGCGACGGCCGCTACCCGCCCGCCGCCGAGCTCCGCGCCGAGCTCGACGCCCTCGCCACCGCCGCCCACCTCCCGCCCCCGACATGACCGCGCCGACATGACCGCGCCGACATGACCGATCCCACCCCGCGAGTCGGCGCGTCGGGCGACAGCCCGCCGTTCAGCGGAGCCGGTAGGCCGAAACACACAGCGGCGACGAACCTGGCGGCGCGCCAGGCCGCCCTCGTCGACTCGCTCCTGGGGGCCGGCCCGGACCCCGAGGGCCTCGACCCCGCCCGGCTGGCGGCGACCCGCTCGGCCCTGCTGCGCAAGCGGGCCGGCGAGGCCGCGAGGCACTGGCCCCTGCTCGCCTCCGCCCTGGGACGGGACTGGGTCCCGTTCGCCTCGGAGGTCCTGGCCGGGCGCCCGGTCGCCGGCGGGCTGCGGGACGGCTGGGACGTCGCCCGCGCCGCCCGTGACCGGTTGGGCGAGGGCGCCCTCCGCGAGCTCGCGGAGCGGGAGCAGGCCCTGCGCTACGACGGAGCCTCCGCGCCGCGCCCGCGCCTGCGCACCCGGCTCGCCTCCGCCCTCCGCCGCCGAGGTCGCTGAGGCCGCTCTTCTCCCGTCCCGACCTTCTCCCTGCCGACCGGCTCCGGGCCGCCCCCGACCGGTGCCGTCCGCACGGGCCCACCACCGTCGGCCCCGCCTACCGAGATGTGTGTTTCGGCCTACCGACGATGCCGACTCGCGGGGTGGGGAGGGGTGGTGACAGTCAGCCGTGACCGGATGATGACGGAGGCCACAGCTCTCGCCGGGTGGTGTTCGGCCTTCGAACTCCTAGACTCCCCGGTAATCAGCGCGCCGGAGCGACGTATGCCTGGCGCCGCAGAGTTCTCGCCTCCGGCGAGGCGGACCACGAGGAGACCGAAGGTGCCAGCACTGCGCAAAGTTCTCGTCGCCAACCGCGGAGAGATCGCCGTACGGGTGATCCGGGCCGCCAAGGACGCGGGCCTGCACAGTGTCGCCGTCTACGCGGAGCCGGACCGGGACGCGCTGTTCGTCCGGCTGGCCGACGAGGCGTTCGCCCTGGGCGGGAACACCGCCGCGGAGTCGTACCTGAACTTCGACAAGGTGATCGACGCCGCGAAGCAGGCGGGGGCGGACGGCATCCACCCCGGCTACGGCTTCCTGTCCGAGAACGCGGACTTCGCCCAGGCCGTGATCGACGCCGGCATCACCTGGATCGGCCCGTCGCCGCAGTCCATCCGCGACCTCGGCGACAAGGTCACCGCCCGGCACATCGCCACCCGGGCGGGTGCCCCGCTCGTCCCCGGCACGAACGACCCGGTGTCGGGCGCGGACGAGGTGATCGCCTTCGCCAAGGAGCACGGGCTGCCCGTCGCGATCAAGGCGGCGTTCGGTGGTGGCGGCCGCGGGATGAAGGTCGCCCGCGAGGAGAAGGACATCGCCGAGCTGTACGAGTCGGCGGTCCGCGAGGCCACGGCGGCGTTCGGCCGCGGCGAGTGCTTCGTCGAGCGCTACCTGGACAAGCCGCGCCACGTCGAGACCCAGATCCTGGCCGACCAGCACGGCAACGTGATCGTCGTCGGCACCCGGGACTGCTCGCTGCAGCGCCGCTTCCAGAAGCTCGTCGAGGAGGCCCCCGCGCCGTTCCTCACCGAGGCCCAGACCAAGACCCTGTACGACGCGTCGAAGGCGATCGTGAAGGAGGCCGGCTACTACGGCGCCGGCACCGTCGAGTTCCTCGTCGGGCAGGACGGCCTGATCACGTTCCTCGAGGTCAACACCCGGCTGCAGGTCGAGCACCCGGTCTCCGAGGAGACCTCCGGGCTCGACCTGGTGCGCGAGATGTTCCGCATCGCCGAGGGCCAGGAGCTCAACGTCCTCGAGGACCCCACCCCGCGCGGGCACTCCATCGAGTTCCGGATCAACGGCGAGGACGCGGGCCGCGGCTTCCTGCCCGCCCCCGGCACCGTCGAGACGATCGCGTACCCGTCCGGCCCGGGCGTCCGGGTCGACGCCGGTGTCGAGGCCGGCTCGGTCATCGGCGGCCAGTTCGACTCGCTGCTGGCCAAGCTGATCGTCACCGGCTCGGACCGCGCGCAGGCGATCGAGCGCTCGCGCCGCGCGCTGGCGGAGTTCCAGGTCGGCGGCATGGCGACGGTGCTGGAGTTCCACCGCCTCGTGGTCGAGGACCCGGCCTTCACCTCCCCCACCGAGGAGGGCTTCACCGTCCACACCCGCTGGATCGAGACGGAGTGGGACAACACCGTCCCCCCGTTCACCGGCGGTGCCGAGGCGGACGAGGAGTCCGCGCCGCGGCAGAACGTCGTGGTCGAGGTCGGCGGCAAGCGCCTCGAGGTCTCGCTGCCCGGCGACATCTCGTTCGGCGGCGGGGGCGGCGGCCAGGCCGCCAAGGCGAAGCCGCGCAAGCGCACCGGTGGCGACGGGGGCGCGAAGGTCTCCGGCGACGCGGTGACCGCCCCGATGCAGGGCACGATCATCAAGGTCGCGGTCGAGGAGGGCGCCACCGTCTCCGCGGGCGACCTGATCGTGGTCCTCGAGGCCATGAAGATGGAGAACCCGGTCACCGCGCACAAGGACGGCACCGTGACCGGCCTCTCCGCCGAGGCCGGCTCCACCATCACGCAGAACACGGTGATCTGCGAGATCAAGGACTGACACCGGCAACACCTGTGGAAAAGGGCCCGGCGTGATCGACGCCGGGCCCTTTCACATTTCGTTGACCTGGTAGGGCACGTCGGGTTGAATCGCCGGTGCCAGGTTCGACCGTCCAAGGCCGCGCCGTGCTGCACAAGTGCATAGCGACCCGAGACGCACCCGTGTGTCCACATCCACGGGGCCCGGTCCTTCCGCCACGCGGCAGAAGACCGCGCCGCGGATCCGTCCGACACGAGCACCGCTCGTCGCGGACACGTCCTCGACCACTCGAGCACCAGGATCCGTCATGCCCCCCGAATCCCCGTCCGCCCCGGCGTGCCCGGCCCCGACACAGGCCCTGTACGTCACGACCCACGTCCACACCGACGGGCCGATCCCCGGCCCGCACTCCCTGCTCACCCTGGCCTCGGCGGCGCACCGCGCCGACGGGACCCCGATCGGGACGTTCACCGTGAACCTGCGGGAGCTCCCCGGCGCCACCCTGCACCCGGCTTCCCTGCGGGACTGGCGCACCCGGGCCGAGGACTGGCTCTCCACCCGGAGATCCTCACGTCCCCCGGCCCTCGCGACGATCGCGTACGCCCGCTGGGTGGCCCAGCTGCCCGGGGCGGCCGTGTTCGTCGCGGATCCCGAGGCACCGGACCACCTGTTCGTGTTCTGGTACCTGCAGCGCTTTGCCGGTGAGTGGCCGTTCGCGCGGAGTGTCTCCGCCGCGACCGTCCCCCACCGGGTCACGACGGCCGCGGACGTCTGCGTCC
Organism: Pseudonocardia ailaonensis; assembly: GCF_039531635.1. NCBI lineage: Bacteria > Bacillati > Actinomycetota > Actinomycetes > Pseudonocardiales > Pseudonocardiaceae > Pseudonocardia > Pseudonocardia ailaonensis. The sequence goes on from NZ_BAAAQK010000028.1 coordinate 280,451, forward strand.
TCGCCACCTGCCGGACGGTGCTCGCGCACACCGGCTAAACACGCCCGGAGAGCCCCGGTGGTCACCGCCCACCGGGGCTCTCCCGCGTCAGCCCCGATCCCTACCGGCCGGGACGCACCTCGGGCCGCCCGATCACCGCGCCGGCCACACCGGCCAGCACGGTCAGCCCGGCGATCAGGAGGGCGACGAGCCCGAGCCCGCTGATCGCGAGCCCGACGCCCGCGGACACCACGCCGATCGCCAGGCCGGCGCGCGGCACGGCGGACCCGGCCATCCGGCGGGTGACGATCCGGGCGGCGCCGGCGGTGAACAGCAGGGCGAGGATCGCGGCCATCCCCGGGAACGAGGGGACGACGGCGAGCAGGAGGTTGTCGGCGAGCTGGCCGGCGGCGCCGGCGACGAGCACCGGGACGACCGGGACGCTGGTGCGCACGGGAGTGGTCATGCGTCCAGGGTCGACCCGCGCCCGACACCACGGATCGGGGATGACCCGGAGGCCACCCTGAGCCGCACCGCCCGAGACGTCCGGACATTCCCGCCAGAAATGGATTGGCGTTCGGACAATTGTCGGGCCCGGTCGAGTGAGCCGAAGCACAGCAATTGACCGACATCATCAGCATTGACAAAGACCGGGCCGTCTTGCACCGTGAAAGCGTGCCGACCGTCCCCCTCGTAGCGCGCCGCTACGTCGATCTCATGGTCCTGCACGGTTCCCTCTGTCGTTGATCTCTTCGTGATCCGCTGAGCCCACCCGCCCCGGGACGACGATTCCCGCTCCCGGCGCGGCCATTCGTCGTGCCCTCCGAGGGGATTTCTGTCATGTCCGAAATGCTTGTCGATGCCGACGTCCTCGTCCTGGGCGGTGGACCCGCCGGCTGCTGGGCCGCCCTCTCCGCAGCCGAGGCCGGCGCCCGGGTCGTCCTCGCCGACAAGGGCTACTGCGGGACGAGCGGTGCGGCGGCGTCCGCCGGACACGGCGTCTGGTACGTGCCGCCGGATCCCGCGATGCGCGAGGAGGCGATGGCCAGCCGTGAGGCCCTCGGGGGCCATCTCGCCGACCGGACCTGGTCGTCGCGTGTGATCGACACCGCGTACCGGCAGGTCAACCGGCTCGGCGAGTGGGGCTACCCGTTCCCCGCGGACGAGCCGGCCCGCAAGGTCGGCAAGGACGGGCACGTCAACTACGGGCGGGGCCTGCAGGGCCCGGCGTACATGCGGCTGATGCGCCGCCGCGTGACCAGCGCCCGGGTCCGGATCCTGGACCACAGCCCGGCGCTGGAACTGCTGACCGACGGGGCCGGCCAGGTGTCCGGCGCCCGCGGCGTCCGGCGGCAGAAGGGCGGCAGCTGGGAGGTCCGGGCGAAGGCCGTCGTCCTCGCGACCGGCGGCTGCACGTTCCTGTCCGGCGGGCTCGGCTGCAACGTCCTCACCGGGGAGGGCAGCCTGATGGCGGCCGAGGTCGGCGCGCACTTCTCCGGCATGGAGTTCTCCAGCGCGTACGCGATCGCACCCGCGTTCAGCGCGGTCACCAAGACCGCGTACTACCAGTACGCGACCTTCACCCACGAGGACGGCTCGATCGTCGAGGGGGCCGGCTGGCACAGCCGCTCGCCCATCGCCCGGGCGCTCGACGAGGGCCCGGTCTACGCCGTGCTCGACCAGGCCCCGGCCGAGATCCACGACCGGCTGCGCAGGGGCCAGCCCAACTTCTTCGCCCCGTTCGACCGGCGCGGGATCGACCCGTTCACCCAGCGGTTCCCGGTCACGCTGCGGTCCGAGGCGACCATGCGCGGCACCGGCGGCCTGCACGTCGCGGACGACGAGTGCCGCACGGACGTGACGGGCCTGTTCGCGGCCGGCGACGTCGCCACCCGCGAGCTCATCTGCGGCGGGTTCACCGGCGGGGCCAGCCACAACGGCGCGTGGGCCGTCTCGTCGGGCACCATCGCCGGCGCCGGGGCGGCGCGCCACGCGCTCACCCGCACCGGTGCGCTCGGCCCGGTCTCCGGCCCGTCCGGTCGCCGCTCCGTGTTCGGGTCCGCGGCCCCGGGCGCCGGGTCGCTGCAGTGGCGGGAGGTCGCGACGGCCGTCCAGGACGAGGTCCTGCCCTACCGGAAGAACTACTTCCGTGCCGGCGCGCAGCTGCGGGAGTCCCTCGCCACGCTGGACCGGACGTGGCGGGCGGTCGGCGAGGACCTGCGCTGGACCCCCGAGGACGTCGTGCACGCCCGCGAGGCCGCCGGGATGACCGCCGTCGCGCGGTGGATGTACACCTCCGCACTGTCACGGGAGGAGTCGCGGGGCATGCACAAGCGCCTCGACGCCGCCGGGCAGGACGTCCGGTACCGGCACCGCCTCCTCGTCGGTGGCCTCGACGAGCTGTGGACGGCGCCGGACCCGGTGGCACCGGTCACCGGGGTCGACACGACGGCCGCCGCCTGATGATCGAGGTCGTCAGCGCCGAGCGCTGCATCGAGTGCGACATCTGCATCAAGGTGTGCCCCACCAACGTCTTCGACCGCGGACCCGACGGCGTGCCGGTGATCGCCCGCCAGGCCGACTGCCAGACCTGTCTGATGTGCGAGGCGTACTGCCCGGAGGAGGCGCTGTTCGTCTCCGCCTCGGTCGAGCCCGAGCCGGAGGGCTCCCCGTACCGGGACGAGACCTTCCTCGTCGGGAAGGACCTGCTCGGCGCCTACCGCCGCGCGATCGGCTGGGACACCCGGCCTCCCCGGCACAGACAGGCCGTTCCCCCCGCGCCGACCCCGGCGCCCTGACCGCCACCACCACGAGGACGCCCCGATGACGCCCCCACGCCCCGTCCGCACCGCCCGACGCCCGCTCGCCCTGACGGCGCTCGCCGCCGCGTTCGCCCTCGCCCTCGCCGCCTGCGGGGGTGGCACGACCTCGGCGGGCAACGGATCCGGCGGGGGCGGCTACACGGTGCGGATCGGCATCGTCACCAAGGTCGCGCCCGACGGGCTGCTCGGGTGGGCGGACAAGCAGGGGATCCTGCGCAAGGACCTGGCCGCCGCCGGCGTCACCGACGTCGAGCTGTCGACCTTCGCCACCGGTCCCACCCTCAACAGCGCGTTGACCAGCGGCTCGGTCGACATCGCCTCCCAGGGCGACACGCCCGCGCTCACCCTGCGGTCCAACGGGTTCGCCAGCAAGCTCGTCGCGATCAGCGGGATCAACGCCGACTACTACCTGATCGGCCGCAAGGGTGGCGCCACCACGCTGGCCGGCCTCGCGGGGAAGAAGGTCGCCGCCGCACCGGGCACCGCGCCGGAGCAGTACCTGATCGGGCTGCTCAAGGAGGAGAACCTCACCGGCACGATCCCGATCAGCAGCCTGCAGACCAACGACGCCGCCACCGCCGTGCGCGCCGGGTCGATCGACGCCTTCGTCGCGAGCGGGCCGATGGCCGGGCAGCTCGTGGAGCAGGGGTTCCCGGTGATCGACAAGGCCAGCGACCACACCGACCTCTACACGAGCTCGGTCCACGTCGCGTCCCAGAAGTTCCTCGACGCCCATCCGCAGTTCGCCGCCGCCTGGGCGACCGTCCTCGCCGACACCGTGAAGAGCATCAAGGCGGACCCGGACGGATTCTGGGCCTTCAATGCCCAGGTGGACCAGGTCGACCAGAACGTCGCGAAGATCGCCTTCCCGCTGAGCTCGCTGCCCGACGAGGCGTTCAGCACCACCGGGGTGGCCCAGCTGTCCCACTCCTACGACTTCCTCGTGGAGCAGAAGGTGATCACGCAGCCGTTCGACGTCAAGGGCTGGCTGGCCACCCCCGCCCCGGCCGCGGCCGGCTGAGAGGACCGACCATGACCCTCGACTACCGGGCCGAGCCCACCACGGCCGCACCGCCGGTCGTGGACGTCCCACCGGTCGCCGCCCGCACGCGGCGGCGGTTCCGTGTCCCGCGTCCGGTCCGGCGGCTCGCCGGGCCCGTGCTCGTGCTCGCCGCCTGGGCGCTGGTCTGCGCCACCGGCCTGGTCGGCCCGCAGGTACTGCCGGCCCCCTGGTCCGTACTCGGGGCGGGCTGGGACCTGGCGGTCTCCGGCAAGCTGTGGTTCCACCTCTCCGCCTCGCTGGAACGGGTGGGGCTCGGCCTGGTCCTCGGCGTCGTGCTCGGCACCGCCCTCGCGGTGGCCTCCGGGTTCGCCCGGGTCGGCGAGGACCTGATCGACTCCACGGTGCAGCTGTTCAAGTCGGTGCCGCACGTCGCGCTCGTCCCGCTGCTCATCGTGTGGTTCGGCATCAACCAGGAACCGCGCATCATCCTGATCACGGCGGGCGTGTTCGTGCCCGTCTACATCAACACCTTCTCCGCCATCCGCGGCGTCGACCGCGACCTCGTCGAGGCCGCGAAGGCGTTCGGCGCGACCCGCCGCATGCTCGTCACGCAGGTCGTCCTGCCGGGTGCGCTGCCCGGGTTCCTGGTCGGCCTGCGGTTCGCGCTGGCGGCGGCGTGGCTCAGCCTCGTCTTCGCCGAGACGATCAACACCAACCAGGGCCTCGGCTACCTGATGTCGCTGGCCCAGACCCTGCTGCAGACCGACGTCATGATGTTCACGATCCTCACCTACGCCGTGATCGGCCTGCTCAGCTACGCCCTGGTGAAGGGCCTGGAGCACCGGCTGCTCCGCTGGCGCAACGGATACGAGGGAGCATGAGCGCCGTCGAGGCGGCCCCCGCCGTCCAGGTCCGGGGCCTGCGCCGCGCCTACGGGGAGCGGGTCGTCCTGCAGGACGTCTCGCTGGACATCCGCACCGGCGAGGTCGTCGCGATGCTGGGCCGCAGCGGCGTCGGCAAGAGCACGTTCCTGCGCGTCCTCGGCGGGTTCGACCCGGACGCCGAGGGCCAGGTCGTCGTCCCCGACAACCGGGCCATCGTGTTCCAGTCGCCCCGGCTGCTGCCGTGGCTGAAGGTGCTGCCCAACGTCGTCTTCGGCATGACCGATCCGGACCGCAGGGAGCGGGGCCGCCGCGCGCTCGCCGAGGTCGGGCTGCTCGACCACGCCGGGGCCTGGCCGAACACGCTCTCGGGCGGCGAGGCGCAGCGCACGGCCCTGGCCAGGGCCCTGGTCCGGGAACCGGACCTGCTGCTGCTCGACGAGCCGTTCGGCGCGCTCGACGCCCTCACCCGGATGACGATGCACCGGCTGGTGGGCGAGCTGCTTCGCGTCCACCGCCCGGCCACGCTGCTCGTGACCCACGACGTGGACGAGGCCATCGCCCTCGGCGACCGGGTGGTCGTGATCGACTCCGGCCGGATCGCCGTCGACGTGTCCGTCGACCTGCCCCGGCCGCGGCGGCGCGAGACCGCGGAGGTCGCCGCCCTGCGCCGGCGGCTGCTGCGCGAGCTGGGCGTCGACGACGCCGAGCTCGACGGCTGAGGTCAGCAGTACGGGCAGTCGCAGGGCTCGCCGCGCTCGCTGCCGTAGGCCGTCAGGGTCGTGGGCACCGGGGCGTCGACGGGATCGGAGCCGCGCTCCCACCCCTCCGGCCAGTCCTCGAGGTCGGAGTCGAACCGGCCGTCGACCAGCACGGTGTAGAGCGGATGGTCCGGGAAGGCGTTGACCCGCACGACCCACCACCGCCCGTCGAGGCGGCAGGCGTACGGGAACTCACCGTTCCCGGTGGGCTGCCACTGCATCAGTCCAGGTCGCTGTGCTGCATGAGCTGCCGCCCGGCCTCGGTGATCGAGCCCGAGAGCGACGGATAGACCGAGAACGTGTGCGCCAGGTCGTCGACGCCCAGCCCGTTCTGCACGGCCATCGCGATGGGCAGGATCAGCTCACTCGCCACCGGCGCCACCACGACCCCGCCGATCACCACGCCCGTCGCCGGCCGGCAGAAGAGCTTGACGAAGCCGCGCCGCAGCCCGCGCATCTTCGCCCGCGGGTTCGTGGCCAGCGGCAGCATCACGGTCCGGGCCGGGACCTCGCCGGAGTCGATCGCGTTCTGGCTGATCCCGACGGTCGCGATCTCCGGCCGGGTGAAGACGTTCGAGGCCACGGTCCGCAGCCGGATGGGCGCCACGCCCTCGCCCAGCGCGTGCCACATCGCGATGCGGCCCTGCATGGACCCGACGGAGGCGAGCATCAGCAGGCCGGTGCAGTCCCCCGCCGCGTAGATGCCCGGGACGGACGTGCGCGACACCCGGTCGACCGGGATGAACCCGCCGCGGTCGACCTCGATGCCGATCTTCTCCAGCCCGAGGTCCGCGGTGTTGGGCACCGAGCCAACGGTCATCAGGGCGTGCGAGCCGCGCACGACCTGACCGTCCGCCAGCGTCACGACGACGCCGTCGCCGTCCCGCACGACGCTCTCGGCCCGGGCCTTCGGCAGGATCCGGACGCCGCGCTCGGCGAAGACGTCCTCCAGGACCGCCGCCGCATCGGCGTCCTCGTGGGGCAGGACCCGGTCCCGGCTGGAGACGAGCGTGACCTCGCACCCGAGCTCGACGTACGCGGAGACGAACTCGGCCCCGGTCACCCCCGACCCGACGACGATCAGGTGCTCGGGCAGCGACGGCAGGTCGTAGAGCTGGCGCCAGGTGAGGATCCGCTCGCCGTCCGGGCGGGCCGAGTCCAGCACGCGCGGGGTGGCGCCGGTGGCGATCAGGACGACGTCCGCGGGCAGCTTCTCCACGGTGCCGTCGGCGTGCCGGGCCTCGACGGTGTGCGGCTGGCGGCCGCTCGTCTCGTCGAGGAAGCTCGCGGAGCCCTGGATGATCCGGACGCCCTCGCCCTCCACCCGGTCCCGGATGTCCGCGGACTGGGCCAGCGCGAGGCCCTTCACCCGGCCGTTGACCTTCGGCAGGTCCACACCCTCGGTGTCGCGGTCGAGCAGCACGCCCAGGTCCTCGGCGCGGTGCAGGTCCACGCGCACGGCGGCGGAGGAGATGAAGGTCTTCGACGGCACGCAGTCGTGGATGACGCAGGCGCCGCCCATGCCGTCCCGCTCCACCACGGTCACGTCGCTGCCGTGCTGGGCGGCCACGAGGGCGGCCTCGTAACCCGCCGGGCCCCCGCCCATGATCACGATCCGGGTCACGGTGCTCCACGTCCTTCGCTCGTTCCCACCGGGACGAACGCCGACAACGCCGCTGCCGGGACCGCCCGTCGTCCGGCCACACCGTACGCGTGTCCTCCTGTCCCCGGCGGACCCGGCCCGGGGGCCACGGCTACCCTGTCCCCGTGCCGCTCTACGCCGCGTATGGGTCGAACATGGACCCGGCCCAGATGAAGCAGCGCGCCCCGCACTCGCCGATGGCGGGCACGGGGTGGCTGATGGGATGGCGGCTGACCTTCGGCGGTGAGGACTACGCCTGGGAGGGCGCCCTCTCCACCGTGGTCGAGGAGCCGGCGTCGCAGGTCTTCGTCGTGCTCTACGACGTCCCGGACCACGACGCCGCCCAGCTCGACCGCTGGGAGGGCGGGGAGCTGGGGATGCACAAGAAGCTCCGGCTGCGGGTCCAGACCCTCGAGGGCAGCGCCCTGGCCTGGATCTACGTCCTCAACGCCTACGAGGGCGGCGCCCCCAGCGCCCGCTACCTCGGCGTCCTCGCCGACGCAGCGGAACTGGCGGGCGCCCCGGACGACTACGTCACCGACCTCCGCAACCGCCCCAGCCAGAAATCGGTCTAGGGCGAGACCCCGCGAGTCGGCACTTTCGGTAGGCCGAAACACACGCTGACGACGCCGAGTTGTCCACACCCGACCCTGGTTGTCCACAGGTGGACGGAAAGCCCACGGGAACGGCGTTGCGTCGCGGACGCTGATCCGATGCTTCCCTGGGAACTCGGAGTCGCCGGTGCGTGCCGCCGCTCCGTCCTCGTCGATGCCGTCGGCGAGCACTCCGTTCGCTCCGCCGTCCGCTCGCGGGCCGCGCTCAGCCCCTGGCCCGGTGTCCTCGTCGACGCCGGCCGCGCCACGGATCCGTGGACCTCGGTCACCGCGGCCTGGCTGCTCGTGGGTGAGGACTCCGTCGTCGCCGGGCCGACCGCTGCTCACCTCCTCGGGTGCGCCGCGGCACCCCTCACCCCGGTGCATCTCGCGGTGACCTACGAGACCCGACGGCGGAGCAGGCCGGGCCTGTTCGTCCACAACGGACTCGCCCTCGCCGACGACACCGTGCCGGTGAACGGGTTGCCGCTGCTCAGGCTCGAACGTGTGGTGTGCGACGTGCTCTGCACGGTCGCCCCGGGCGAGGCCCTCGTGATCGCCGATCAGGCGCTGGCCTCGGTCGTCCGCGTCACGAAGGACGAGCTGCGCTCCCACGTCCTCGAGCGCGACCTCGCCCAGGCGTTCCGCAGGCGAGGCGTCGATCTCTCCCGTCGCGTCGTCAACGGTCTGCGCCCGCGCCGGCACCGGGACCCCCGCAGCGCGTGAGCGTCACATTCGACCTCCCGAAAGTGCCGACTCGCGGGGGTGGGGCGGTACACTGCGAACAACGTTCACAGTAGGAGGTCGTCATGGAGGTTCGGGCCGAGGGGCGGGTGGTGCCGATCAGCACCACCGGGTCGGGTCCGGGGCTGGTGCTGGTACACGGCGGCGGGGTCGGGCTGGTCGACTACCGGCGGACCATCGCGAGCCTGGCGCAGCGGTTCACGGTGCACGCCTACAGCCGCTACACCGAGCCGCCCGGCGAGTACGACCTCGACGCGGACGTCGCGCTGCTCCGCAGCGTGCTGGAGGCGACCGGGGCGCGGCGGGCGCTCGGGCACAGCGTCGGCGGGTTCCTCCTGCTGCACGCCGCGGCGCAGGGCCTGCCGCTCGACCGGCTCGCGGTGTACGACGCGGCCGTCGGCATCGACGGCAGCTTCCCGAGCTGGTACGTCGAGCCCTTCGCCGAGGCCGTGGCCGCGGGCGACATGCCGCTGGCGGTCGCCGTCGTCGGGAAGGGGTTGCGGCACACGGGACCGGCGCTGCCGATCCCGGTCGGGAAGGTCGTGGGGCGGCTGTTCCTGCGCACGCCGATCGGCAAGCGGATGGCCGAGCGGTTCCCGACGGTCGTCGGCGAGGCCCGGGCCGCGGTCGCACACGACGGCCCGGCCTCGGCCTACGCGTCCATCGACGCGGAGGTGCTGCTCGCCTACGGCGGCGCCGGCCCGAAGCACTACGGCGTGAGCGCGGACGCGCTGGCCGCGGCCCTGCCGCACGCGCGGGCGCTGGCGATGCCCCGGGCGCGGCACGACTGGCTCAACCGGGCCGGCGCCGGGTTCATGGCACCGATCGAGGAGTTCCTCGCCGGCTG
>NZ_BAAAQK010000028.1:289768-328396 GCF_039531635.1 Pseudonocardia ailaonensis
CTACGGAAAGTGCCGACTCGCGGGTTAGGCGAGGGCCGCGAGGGCGCTGTTGACCAGGATGCGGAGGCCGAAGGGGAGGGCACGCTCGTCGAGGTCGAAGGTGGGCTGGTGGATGTCCTTCATCGGGCCCACCCCCGGCCACACGCCGAGGCGGGCCATCGCGCCCGGCACCTTCTCCAGGTACCACGCGAAGTCCTCGCCGCCGGAGGACTGTTCCGTGTCCGCCGCCGCGTCGAGGCCACCGGTGAGGATCGCGGCGTCCCGGAGGATGCCGCTGCTGTCCGCCTCGTTGACCACGGGCGGGACGCCGCGGGTGTAGTCCACGACGTACCCCACGCCGAGCGGCGCGAGGACGGCCGCGACCAGGGCGCGGAACTTGTCCTCGAGGTCCGCCCAGGTGGCGTGGTCGGCCGTGCGCAGCGTGCCGCGCAGCACACCGTGCTGCGGGATCGCGTTGGCCGCCTGCCCCGACGCCACCGCACCCCACACCAGGACGGTGCCCGAGCGCGGGTCGACCTGACGGGTGAGCAGCAGCGGGAGCTGCGTGATCAGCTGGCCGAGGGCCTGCACCAGGTCCGCCGTGAGGTGCGGACGGGCGGTGTGACCGCCGGGCGAGGTGAGCCGGATCTCGACGATGTCGCAGGCCGAGGTGATCGGGCCGACCCGGGTGCCGAGCCGGCCGACCTCCAGGCGCGGGTCGCAGTGCAGCGCGAAGATGCGCTCCACCCCGTCCATCGCGCCGTCCGCCACCACGTCGAGCGCGCCGCCGGGCTGCACCTCCTCGGCCGGCTGGAAGATCAGCCGGACGCGGCCGGGCAGCGAGGGTGCGGCGGCCAGCGCGAGACCGGCCCCGAGCACCATCGCGGTGTGCGCGTCGTGCCCGCAGGCGTGCATGGCGCCCGGGACGGTGGAGGCGAACGAGAGGCCCGTCGCCTCGTCGAGCGGCAGTGCGTCGAGATCCGCGCGCAGCGCCACGCAGCGGTCCCCGCGGCCGACGTCGCACACCAGGCCGGTGCCGCCGGGCAGGGTGCGGGGCTCGAGTCCGGCGGCCATCAGCCGCCGGGCCACGAGGGCGGTCGTGCGGTGCTCGTCACGGCCGAGCTCGGGTACGGAGTGCAGCGATCGGCGGGCCGCGACGACCGCGCCGCGGTGGTCGGAGAGCCACGCGTCGAGCCAGGCCGGGCCGGTGCCCGCGCCGAGGTCGGTGACGGCCGCGTTCACACCGTCACCGCTGGTCGCGAGCTCGGGGTGCGCCTCGAGCAGGGTCATCGGGGACCACCGGTCCCGACCACCCCACGAGCGCTCTTCGCTCTGTCCTGCATGAATCCATGGTGCTCACCCGGACGGCGGTGTACCAACCCGAAACCGGGCCTTCACCCGGTATCGGCGCCAAGGGGTCGGTGATCTGCTGCGGACGGCCCGGGCCCCGGTGACGAGCGGTCAGCGGCGATTGCGACGAACGGGCGTCGCCACCGCTCGTCGCCCCCCTGGCCACTGCGCACAGTCGCCGGACGGTCACGTGACGTGCCGGTTCGTGCTGGTGGGAGGCCCGGGAAGGGTCACCCCGCCGCACGCGCGCCCGGGGGCTCCGGGGAGAATGGAGTCGTGTCCACGCAGGAAGACGAGCAGCCGGGCCGCGTCGTCGGCGACCGGTACCGCCTCTCCGCGCAGCTCGGCAGCGGAGCGATGGGCACGGTCTGGTCGGGCTACGACGAGGTGCTGCGCCGCAAGGTCGCCGTCAAGGAGCTGAAGGTCCCCCGCGGGATCCCCGAGCGGGAGGCCCTCGCGATGCGCGAGCGGATGCTCCGCGAGGCGCGCGCCCTGGGCGGTCTGTCCCACCCGAACGTCATCACGGTGTTCGACGTCGTCGACGTCGGCGGCCAGCCGCTCGTCGTCCTCGAGATGGTGCCCTCGCGCAACCTCGCGGCGATGATCACCGACCAGGGGCCGCTCGACCCGCGGCAGGCGGCCGTCGTCGGGTACGCCACGGCGGCGGCGCTGCGGGCCGCGCACCGGGCCGGGATCACGCACCGGGACGTCAAGCCGGGCAACATCCTCATCGCCCACGACGGCCGGATCAAGCTCACGGACTTCGGCATCGCGCGCAACGCGCTGGACGCCCCGATGACCACCGCCGGGCTGGTGCTCGGCTCCCCCGCCTACATCGCGCCCGAGGTCGCCTCCGGCGGCGCGGTGACGCCGGCCGCGGACCTGTGGGGCCTGGGCACCACCCTGTTCGCCGCCATCGAGGGCCGCCCGCCGTACGACGTCAAGGGCGACCCGGTCTCGACGATCACCGAGGTGGTCGACGGCGACGTGCCCCACTGCCGGGACGCAGGCCCGGTCTCCGAGGTGATCGCCGGGCTGATGGTCAAGGAGCCCGCCGCGCGGATGCCCCTCGAGGAGGTCCGGCGCCGGCTGCGCCCGCTGCTCGACGACCCGGACGATCCCCTGTTCCCCGGCTCACCCGACGCGCCCACGCTGTTCTCCCGCGTCGTCCCGCCGTCCCGGCCCCCCGCCGGCGAGCGGTCGGCCCGCTACGACTCCGTGCCCGAGCCGCGCGTCGCCGCGTCGGGGCCCGTCCCGCCCGTCGCCGAGGAACGTCCGGCCGAGCGCTCCACCCGGGCCCCCGCCCGCGGCGCCCCGCTGGCCGCCGCGCCCGGCCCCCTGCCCGGCAGCCCGTACGCCACCGGTGCGCACCCGCCCACCGCGCCGCCCCGCCCCCCGATGCGCGCGCCCGCCCCGCCCCGCCCCGCCCCGCCCCGCCCCCCGCTGCCCGCCAGCTGGGCCCTGCCGCTGGCCGTCGCGGGCGCGCTGCTGGTGCTGCTCGGCGTCGTCGGCGGGTACGTCGTCACCCGGGCGATCGCGGGCCAGTCGCCGGTCTCCACGGTCACCGTCACCACCGCCCGCACCACGACCACCCCGCACGCGGACCAGCTCGGCTGGAGCATCGCCGTGCCGTCGACCTGGGCGCAGTTCCGCTCCGGCGAGGGCCGGGAGGCGACCGTGCGGTTCGTGAGCCCGGACGGCTCGGAGGAGCTCGCCGTGTGGCACACCACCGGGGACGTCGCGGCGTCCTTCACCGCCGAGAAGCTGGGCGTGGACTCGGTCGCCCCGGCGACCGCGGCGAACCACTTCAGCATCGTCTTCGGCGCCCAGCAGCGCACCGCGGCCGTGCAGACCGTGCCGGTCGCGGACGGGGCGTGGGCGATCTCGCTGACCGTCCCCGAGCAGCGGGCGGGGTCGCGCGCCGACGCCCTGCTCGCGTCCCTGGGCGCCACCTTCACCACTCCGCCCGCCGGATGAGCGCCACCCCGTCGGCCGGCCCGGCCCCCTCGGCCCCGGACCCCACCGTGCCCGATACCACCGTGCCCGATCCCGCCGCCGCGGCCGTCGCCCTGGCCCGTGCGACCGGCGCGGGGACCCACGATCTCGCCGTCGTCCTCGGTTCCGGCTGGCGCCCGGCCGCGGACGTGCTCGGCACCGGCACCGAAGTGCCCATGGCGGAGCTGCCCGGGTTCGTGCCGCCGCAGGTCCAGGGCCACGGCGGCACGGTCCGCTCGCTGGAGATCGGCGGGCGGCGGGTGCTCGTCCTGCTCGGCCGCACCCACCTGTACGAGGGCCACGGCATCGCGCCGGTCGTCCACGGCGTGCGCGTCGCGGCGGCCGCGGGCTGTCGCGCGGTCGTGCTGACCAACGCCGCGGGCGGCATCCGCGAGGGCATGGCGGTCGGGCAGCCGGTGCTGATCTCGGACCACCTCAACCTGCTGGGCCGCTCCCCACTCGTCGGCCCGCGGTTCACCGACCTCACGGACCTCTACTCGGCGCGGCTGCGCGCGCTCGCGCGGGAGATCGACCCGTCGCTCGAGGAGGGCGTGTACGCCGGGCTTCCCGGACCCCATTTCGAGACGCCGGCGGAGATCCGCATGCTGCGTGGGCTCGGCGCCGACCTGGTCGGCATGTCCACCGTGCTGGAGGCGGTCGCGGCGCGCGCCGAGGGCGTCGAGGTGTTCGGGTTGTCGCTGGTCACGAACCTGGCCGCGGGCATGACCGGGGAGCCGCTGGACCACGAGGAGGTCCTGGCGGCGGGCCGCGCCTCGGCGGCCCGGATGGGTGAGCTGCTCCGCGATCTCGTGGCCCGCGCGTGATCGGGCGGCCGGGCCCGGCGCGTGTCGGCACTGCTCCGGTCGGCACTGCTCCGGTCGGCGCTGCGGCTGGGGACACGACGGGCACGGGGACGACGGGCACGGCCGGGGCCCGCTGACGTGGATCCCGGCCTGCGCGACCGCACCCTGCGCTGGATCGCGGACGATCCGGAGCCCGCGGATCGCGCTGCGCTGCAACAGCTCCTGGTCGCGGCGATGACCGGCGCGGACCCCGCGGACCTGGCCGGGGTCATGGGCGAGCCCCTGCGTTTCGGCACCGCCGGCCTGCGCGGGCCGGTGCGTCCCGGGCCGGCGGGGATGAACGTGGCGGTGGTCCGGCGGGCGACCGCCGGCCTGGCCGCCTGGCTCGTCTCCGAGGGCCACCGGGGCGGCCCGGTCGTCGTCGGCCGGGACGCCCGGCACGGCTCCGAGGCGTTCGCCCGCGCCGCGGCCGGGGTGCTCGCCGCCGCGGGGTTCGCGGTGCACGTCCTGCCCGGTGCCCAGCCCACGCCGCTGCTCGCCTTCGCGGTGCAGCGGCTGCGCGCGGTCGCCGGCGTGCAGATCACCGCCTCGCACAATCCCCCGCAGGACAACGGGTACAAGGTCTACCTCGGGACGGGCGACGCGCCGGGGGCTCAGCTCGCCCCGCCGGCGGACGCCCGGATCGAGGCCGCGATCGGCGCCGCACCCGCGGCCGTCTCCGTACCCGAGGACCGGGCGGCGCGCGGGCTCGATCCCACCGAGGACTACCTCGCCCGGATGGAGACCCTGCGGCACAACGGCTTCCCGCTGCGGATCGCGCTGACCCCGCTCCACGGCGTGGGCGGGGCGACGGCGGTGCACGCGTTGGCCCGCACCGGGTTCACGGACGTGCACGTGGTGGCCGAGCAGGCCCGCCCGGATCCCGACTTCCCCACCGTCGCCTTCCCCAACCCGGAGGAGCCCGGGGTGACCGACCTCCTGCTCGCCCTGGCGGCCGAGCGGGGCGCGGACCTGGCGATCGCCCTCGACCCGGACGCGGACCGCTGCGCGATCGGCGTCCCGGCCGGCGGTGGGCCGGCCGAGGGGCCGGGCGACAGCGGACCGGGCGGGGCGACGGGCGACGGCGTTCCGGCCTGGCGCATGCTCACCGGCGACGAGACCGGCGCCCTGCTCGGCGACCATCTGTTGCGGCACAGCGCATCGGGGCAGGGCAGCGGGGACCGGCTCGTCGCCACCACCGTCGTCTCCTCGTCGCTGCTCGGGCGGATCGCCGCCGCCCACGGCGCCCGGTTCGCCGAGACCCTCACCGGGTTCAAGTGGATCGTCCGCGCCGGGCCGGGCCTCGTGTACGGCTACGAGGAGGCGCTCGGGCACTGCGTGGACCCGGACGCGGTGCGGGACAAGGACGGGATCGCCACCGCGGTGGTCCTTGCCGATCTCGCGGCCGGGCTGAAGGCGGAGGGCCGCACCCTGCTCGACCGGCTCGACGAGCTGTTCGCCGCGCACGGCGTGCACCGCACCGCCGGGCTGTCGCTGCGGATGCCGCCCGCGCAGGCCCGCGCGGTCGTCGAGCGGCTCGGTCCGCCGGGCTGGGAGGTGGACCGCCCCGCACCGGACGTGCTGCGGCTGCGGCGCCCCGCGGACCGGGACGGCAGGGCCGCCCGGCTCGTGGTGCGCCCCTCGGGCACGGAGCCGAAGCTGAAGGCGTACCTGGAGGTCGTCGAACCACCCGATGCGAACGTGGCGGCGGCGAAGGCCCGCGCGGACGAGCGGCTGGCGGACCTGCGGACCGAGGCGGAGGAGCTGCTGCGATGACGAGGCTGCTGATCGTCCACCACACCCCGTCCCCCGCCTGCCGGGAGCTGCTCGACGAGGTGGTGCGCGGCGCGAGCGATCCGGAGATCACCGGGGTGGAGGTGCACCGGCGCGCGGCGCTGGCCGCCACGCCGTCGGATCTCCTGGAGGCGGACGCGGTCGTGCTCGGGACCCCCGCGAACATCGGCTACATGTCGGGGGCGCTCAAGCACTTCTTCGACCAGGTCTTCTACGTCTGCGGCGACGACACCCGCGGGCTCCCCTACGGCCTCTACGTCCACGGCAACCAGGGCCTGGAGGGCGCCGTGGCCGCCGTCCGGTCGATCGCGGAGGGCATGGGCTGGCAGCAGGCCGCCGCGGCCGTGGAGGTCGTGGGCGCCCCCGACAAGGCCGCCCGTGAGGCCTGCTGGGAGCTCGGCGCGACCCTGGCGGCGGGGATCAGCGGGTGAGGGCCGCCTGCGCCGGTACGGGGCGCTGCGCGGACAGCCAGCCCTCCACCCGTCCCGTCCACATCCTGGCGATCTTCGCGTAGCCGCCCGCGTTGGCGTGCAGCCCGTCGGAGAAGTCGGTGGGCGACGCCAGCAGGTCCGAGGTGTCCACGAACTCCACGGAGTGGCCGAGGACGCGGTGCCGCGCGATCACCCCGGGCGTGAGCCGGGCGAGCTCGGCGCGGGCGGCGGCGCGCTGCGGCATCTTCGCCCAGATCCCGGCGACGACGACGTGCGTCTGCGGGGCGGCGTCGAAGATCTCGTCGAGCAGCGCGTCGAGCCGGCCCGCGGCGACCTGTCCGGTGGCACCGCTGCCGATGTCGTTCGTGCCCATGTGGAGCAGCACCACGTCCGGATCGGCGGCGCGGACCCAGCCGCCGACGTACGGGACCATCCCCTCGAGCGTCCAGCCGGAGTGGCCCTCGTTGTCCCGGTCCGGCAGGGAGGCCGGGCCGCTGCGCAGCGAGCCGACGAAGTTCACGCGGACGCCGTCCGCCGCGAGGTCCCGGAAGAGCGGGAGCCGGTAGCCCGCGGTGTCCGGGCTGCCGATCCCCTCGGTGCTCGAGGCGCCCAGCGGCATGACCCGGAGCTGGGCCGTGGGGGAGGCACCCTCGGCGGCCGTGCGGACGCCCACGAGCTCCTCGCCGCCGGCGGGGACCGCGGCGAGGACGAGCCCGGCCGTCACCAGGGTGGCCACCCCGAACCGCAGCATCCGGACCCGGCCGAGCAGTCCAGCGAGCCTCGCACCCATCGTTCCCCCGGCACGGGCCCACACCCCCGCGGTGCGGACGCCCGATGAGGTGTCTGATAAGAGCCGCCGGATGTTACGTGCGGATGTCGCTGAACAGGCGAGGGCCCCGGAGGCGGAGGTAGCCTCCGCCGGTGCCACGCCCCAAGGTCCACGACGACGAGCTGCGCGAGCGGCTGCGCGAGCGGGCCGGGGAGCTGCTGACCGCCCATGGTGTGGAGGGGCTGTCGCTGCGGACCCTGGCCTCGGACGTCGGTACCTCCACGACCGCCGTCTACGCCCTGTTCGGCGGCAAGCCCGGCCTGGTGAAGTCCCTGGTGGACGACGCGTTCCGGCAGCTGGGCCGCACGCTGGCCGGGGTCCCGGCGCAGCGGGACCCGGCCGAGCAGCTCGTCGCGCTCGGGGAGGCCTACCGCTCCGGCGCGCTGGCCGACCCCCACCTGTACGACGCGATGTTCGACGGCTCCGCGCTCGACGCGGGCTCCCGGGCGCTGCAGGAGGAGGCCTTCGCCCCCCTGGTGGCCGCGGTGGAGCGCGCGCGGGACGAGCGGGTGCTGCGCGCCGACGCCGAACCCGCGACGGTCGTGCTGGGGCTGTGGGCGGTCCTGCACGGCCTGGTGAGCATCCAGCTGCACGCGCACACGCCGCGCGGTGCGGACGATCCCACGGACGGGTTCGCGCCCTGCCTGCGCGCCGCCGTCGACGGCTGGCGGGTTCAGACCGCCCCGAACTGACGGTCCCCCGCGTCCCCCAGGCCCGGGACGATGAAGGCGGAGTCGTTGAGCCGCTCGTCGACCGATGCCGTGACGAGCCGGACCGGCAGGCCGCTCGCCTCCAGCGTCGCGACGCCCTCGGGGGCGGCGAGCACGCAGACCGCGGTGACGTCGTCCGCGCCGCGGGCGACGAGCAGCTCGACGGTGTGGACCATGGATCCCCCGGTGGCGAGCATCGGGTCCAGCACGAACACGGGCCGCCCGACGAGCGACTCCGGCAGGGACTCCATGTACGGGGTGGGCCGGTGGGTCGTCTCGTCCCGCGCGACGCCCACGAACCCGACCTGGGCCTCGGGGACCAGGCTCTGCGCGGCGTCGACCATGCCGAGGCCCGCCCGCAGCACCGGGACGAGCACCGGCGGGTGGGCGAGCCGGTGGCCCGTGGTCCGGGCGACCGGGGTGTGGAGCGGGAACTCCGCCAGCGGGGCGTCCCGGGTCGCCTCGACGACCAGCAGCAGCGTGAGGTCGCGCAGGGCGGCGCGGAACGCGGCGTTGTCCGTGCGGGCGTCCCGCATGGTCGTGAGCCGCGCTCGCGCGAGGGGATGGTCGACGACCCGCACGATCATGCGCGGGAGCCTACGGCCGGCCCCGTGTGAGTGGGGGCGGTGCCGCCGGTTCGGGTGTGAGCGCGCCCACTGATCATCACTCTGCGTGGCTGAACGACCGCTCGGCGCCGTCGGTCGCGGGACCCCGCGTGCACCCTCCGGTGGACGGCCGCACGCGGACCTGCGGACGGTCGGTGAACACGAGCAACCAAGATCAACATGCCGGGCCGGCGATCGGTCACACCCTGTGCCCGTACGACCCCCTTCCACCCCGTGATCATCCGTTTCGTGCGCTCTGAGTCCCGGGTTCCGCACCAACCGTGACCGATCACCTCATTCACCCTGACCCGAACGGGTGGTAAGCGCGCAGGACTGTCACGCCGGAGCCCCTGCCGACGCTGTACTAGGTGACAAGGAGGTGATCCGGTGCCGGAGAACACGACTTCAGACGAGCAGACGCTGGTCGCTGCCGCCGAGAAGCTCACCCAGTGCGACGGCTACGTGGTGCTCGCCGTCGACCCCCAGACCGGGGAGGTGGACGCGCACGGCCCGTTCGACGGGCTGACCGCGACGGTCAAGGCGGACCAGCTGCGACGCGACTTCGACCGTGGCGGGCTCGAGGACGTCACAGTGGGCGTCGTCCGTCTGCACAGCTCCACCTGAGGGCCGGACCGGCACCCCGGGGCGTCACCCGCCGCCGCGACCGCGGCGGAACCGACGTCCGGGATCCCCGGTGGGACCCGTCCCGCAGGACAATCGACAGCCTCGCCCGAGCAGTACGGCAGGCGGCACGGCGCCGAGCCACGACCGGCTCCCGTCCGGTCGTCGCTCCCCCCAGGAACGACACCGGCGCCGCTGCCCCGCCGTCTCGCTGCCCCTCCCGACCGGCGCACACGTGCCGCTCAGGTGGCGCCGCTAGGCTCCCCGCGTGGCAAGCGACATCGTCCCGATCCAGCTCTCCCTGACCGAGGGCGACCTCTACACACTCTGGGCCCCGCGCTGGCGCGAGGACGGCGAGGAGTGGGAGGCCTTCCTCGGCGACGACGAGGCGGTGTTCGGCTTCCCCGAGGTCGCGCAGCTCGCCGCGTTCGTCCGCACGGCGACCGAGCACGACCTCGAGGACCACCCCGCCTGGTCCGTGGTGCCCACGCTGACCGTCGCCGAGCTGACCCCCGAGGAGTCGCGCCGGTTCGACGTCATCGGCGTGCCCGAGCTCGTCGCCGAGGATCCGGACACCTGGACGATCGGCGAGCTCGCCGAGATCGTCGAGATCGTGCGGTCCTTCGCGGACGTCTGCGACCTCGACGCCGTCACCGCGATCCTCGACTCCGCGCCCGGCTTCTCCCTGCTCGACCAGGGCACCCTGCCGTTCGCCGGCCGCGAGGGCGCCCGGCTGTGGTCCCAGGTGGCCGACACGGTGCAGGAGCACTGGGACGACGTCGTCGACGCGCTCGACGCCATGACCGCCACCCCCGAGGTGGACGCCAGGGCGCTCGCCGGGGCCGAGAAGGAGGCGGCGGCCCTCGCCGCGCGGATCGCCGACGCCGAGTCGACCCTGGACGACTCCGCCGACATCGACGAGCTCGAGGAGGCGGACGAGGAGGCCATCGCCGACCAGGTGGCGGACGACGAGGCCGACGACGGTCCGGTCGGCTTCTGGGAGGAGGTCGGCATCGACCCGATCCGGGTCACCACGAGCACCGGCACCTGGGTCACCCTGCGCTGCTACCTCGACGACCGGCCGATCTTCCTCGGCACCCGCGGCCGGATCGACGCCTTCGACTCCGAGCGCGCGCTGGCCCGCTGGCTGGCCGACTCGGGCAAGGAGGACAACGACCTCGTCGCCGCCTCCACCTGGCACGACGTGCTCGACCTGGCCGCCGTCGGGGAGCTCGAGGTGACCGTCGACCCGATGAACGACTACGTGCTCGTCGGGATCGACGAGGACATCGCCGAGGGCACCCTGCAGGTCGACCCCACCCAGCTGGAGCTGGCCTCCGAGCTGGTCCTCGACGTCGCCGAGTGGGCGGGCGACGACGAGCCGGCCCACGCGCTCGCGGAGTCCGAGAGCCTCGGCTGGCTCGTCTCCTTCGTGATCCGCCCCAATCCCACCCGCCTCGCGCCCAGCCCGCCCTTCGACGCCGAGGCCGCCCGCTGGCGCGAGCTCGTCCACACCACCGAGGCCCGGTTCCAGAAGGGCTGACCCTCAGCGCACCGTCTGCAGCAGGTGCTCGACGAGCGTCACGAGGACCTCCTTGCTCGACTCCCGGTCGCGCACGTCGCAGTGCACGACCGGCACGCCGGGGGCGAGGTCGATCGCCTCCCGGACCTGCCGGACGGGATGGCGGGGCGCCCCGTCGAAGCAGTTGACCCCGACGACGAACGGGATTCCCCGGCTCTCGAAGAAGTCCACGGCGGCGAAGCACGAGTCCAGCCTGCGGGTGTCGGCCAGGACGACGGCGCCGAGCGACCCGGTGGCCAGCTCGTCCCACATGAACCAGAAACGCTCCTGGCCCGGGGTGCCGAACAGGTAGAGCACCAGGGCCTGGTTCACCGTGATCCGGCCGAAGTCCAGCGCCACCGTGGTGGTCGTCTTCCCCGAGACCCCGGTGAGGTCGTCGACCGCGGCACCCGCGCTCGTCAGGACCTCCTCGGTGCGCAGCGGCACGATCTCGCTCACCGACCCGACCATCGTCGTCTTGCCCACCCCGAAGCCGCCGGCGACCAGGATCTTGACCGCCGACCGCTCCAGCCGCGGGGCCACGGGCTCAGAGTCGACGGAGACCATCGAGCACCGCGCGCAGGAGGTCGGGATCGTTCGCCGTACCCCGGCCGACCGGAGGGCGGAAGATCACGTCCCCGCTCTCGATCAGGTCACTCAACAACACCTTCACCACCACCATCGGCAGATCCGCCTTGGCCGCCACCTCGGCGACCGACAGCGGGTGGGAGCAGATCTCGAGGATCTCGGCCTGTCCGGGATCGGCCCGGCGCCGCTCGGGAGGGGCCACCGCGACCACCAGCGTGATCATGTCCAGGTCGTACCGGTCGGGTCTCGTCCGTCCGCGGGCCATCGCGAACGGGCGCACCAGCCGGCGGGAGTCCTCGTCGAACCAGCCCGTCTCGGACATCGCGGGGCGTCAGCCGTTCGGCCCGTCCGCGGCCGAGACCCGCGGAGGAGCCGAGAGCACGGTGCCGACCCTGCGGATGAGCATCCCCATCTCGTAGGCGACCGCGCCGATGTCCGCCTCCGCGTCCGCGAGCACCGCCAGGCAGGCGCCCGGCCCCGCCGCGGTGACGAACAGGAACAGCCCGTCCATCTCGACGACGGTCTGCTGCACCGGTCCGCCCCGGAACTGCCGCGAGGCGCTGCGCGCGAGGCTGTGGAACGCCGACGCCACGGCGGACAGGTGCTCGGCGTCGTCGTCCGCCGATCGCGAGCAGGCGACGAGCAGCCCGTCCGCCGAGAGCACGACCGCCCGGCCGACGCCGAACACGCGGTCGACGAGATCGTCGAGCAGCCAGCGCAGGTCGGGGCGGGTCATCCGGTTCGGGTCGGGCTGCGGGGCCTGTGGGTACGGTCCGGTCACGGGCTCTCCTCGGACGGTTCGGTCCCGGCCGGCAGGTGCTGCCGGACGGCCCGTGAGTTGCGTTGCCAGGCCGACATGCGCTGGCGTGCCTGCTCGGGGCTCGGCAGCGACGCGGCCTCGGCGACCGGCGGCGCGTGGAGCGGGGTCACGGCCGTGTCCTGCAGCTGCCGGTTCATGTGGGCCTGCCGCCGGCGCCGCGGGAGCGACGGCAGCGCACCGCCCGGATCGGCGACGTGCTGCCCGGCCGTGATCTGCGGCCGCCCGCGCAGCGGAACCCCGCGCACCGTGCCCCGCTGCCCCCGGGACACCGCCGGATCCGGCTCGGGCGCGGCGGGCGTGCCGCGCCCGGCCGGCGGGACGGCCTCGTCGCGGGCCGCCGGCGGGCTCGTCCGCTGCGCCGGCAGGTCGACCCGGCCCACGGCGCCCGGCACGTCGTCCACGACGAGGATCTCGTTGGGGATCAGCACCCCCGCCAGCACCCCGCCGTACGGGGAGTACCGCAGGGACACGGTGACGCCGTGCCTGCGGGCCAGCCAGGCCACGACGAACAGCCCGATCCGGGTGTCCTCCGTCAGCCGGAACAGGCCGAAGTCGGGGGGATCGGCGAGGACCCGGTTGAGCTCGGCGAGGCGCTCCTCCTCGATGCCGAGCCCCTGGTCCTCGACCTCGACCGCGATCCCCCGGCCGGCGACGCTGCCGCGGACCACGATCGGGGACTCCGGCGGGGAGAACGCGGTGGCGTTGTCGATCAGCTCGGCGAGCAGGTGGACGAGGTCCCCCACGGCGGGCCCCGCCACCTGGACCTCGGGCAGGTTGCCGAGCGCGACGCGCTGGTACTGCTCGGCCTCCCCGACCGCGCCGCGGACGAGCTCGCTCAGCGCGACCGGGTTGCGCCAGCGCCGGCGCGGGCGCTCGCCGCCGAGGATGATCAGGTTCTCGGCGTTGCGCCGCTCCCGGGTGGTCAGGTGGTCCAGGCGGAAGAGCAGCTCCAGCTGGTCGGGATCGGACTCCGTGCGCTCCACGCGGTCGAGCACCTGGATCTGCTGGTGCAGGATCGCCTGGCTGCGCCGGGCGATGTTGAGGAACGCCGCGTTGAACCCCGACCGGGCGCTCGCCTCGTCCACCGCGACCTGGACCGCGGTCCGCTGGGCGTGGTTGAAGGCCGCGGCGACCTGCCCGATCTCGTCCGTGCCGTAGTCGAGGACCGGCACCTCCTCGTCGATGTCCAGCCGCTCGCCGGCGCGCAGCCGCCGCACGGTCTCCGGCAGCGTCCGGTCGGCCAGGGCCAGTGTGTCGCTGCGCAGCCTGCCGAGCCGGCGCACCACCCGCGAGGCCACCACGCCGGAGATCACCGTGATCGCCGCCAGGCCGAGGAGCAGCCCGCCGACCAGCAGCAGCGTCGTGGTCAGGGACGCCTGCGCCCGGGTCTCGGCCAGCCGTTGCGCGGCGACGTAGGCGTTCCCGCCGATCGTGACGAGCTGGGCCGACGCCGCGGCGGCCTGCGCGTCGTCGAGGGAGACGGCCAGGGTGGCCGGGCCGCTGAGCCGGGACGCGAGCAACGCGACGACGGCCGCCTGGGTGTTCTTCCACTCCGGGGTCTCCTGCAGGTCGTCCACCTGCCGGGCGGCCTCGGGGGTGAGCAGCGGGACGGCCCGCCGCAGCAGGTCGTCGGAGACCCCGTAGAGCTGGGCGACCTTCGTGAGCTCGGCGACGTCGATCCCGCGCTGCGGCCGGCTGTGCGCGAGCGAGGTCGCCCGGTCCAGCAGGTCACCCGCGCGCAGCAGGTCGGCGGCGCGGGAGAGCCCGCTCGCGACGTCGTCGTCGGCGGTCGAGGCCAGCGCCAGGGACGCCTCGTTCAGCGTGTCGGTCATCGGGGCGAACCCCTCGACGACGCCGAGGGGCAGGATCGACCTGTTGTCGACCCGCTCGCGCAGGGTCGGCAGGGCCTCGAGCGAGGTGCCGAACGCCCGGAAGGCCTCGAGCACGGTCGCCGGCAGGCTCGGCTGGAGGACGCCGAGGTTCGCCGCGGTCGCGGTCACGACCTGGTTGAGCTCGCCTCGTGCCGCGACGAGGGCCTGCCGGTTCGCGGGGCTCTGGTCGGCGACGAAGCGGATGCTGGCCGCGCGCTCCGCAATCGTCTTCTGGAAGAAGCCCCCGACCGGCCCCCGGACGTCCCGGACGATGGTGTCCGCCCCGCCCGCCTGCTCCAGCGCCGAGGCGACCTCGCGCCCACCGACGACCGCCGCGACCGTGAAGACCAGCAGGCCGGGGACCAGGATGCCCGCGAGCAGCCTGGTCCGCAGCGACAGTGGCCGACCTCGACGAGCGCTGCTGCCCACGGCTCCTCCGGACGGTTCACCCCGCTCCGCCGGCCCCCTCTGGGCCAGGACGGATTGCGGACGCTAACAGCGCCCCCGGTGCCCCCCGCGGGAAGGATCGTGACCTCGCCCACACGGCTCGCCGGAGCGCCCGGAAAGACCCGTCCGCGAGGGATCCGTCCGGTGGCAGCACTGTTTCGGCGCCTCGTTCATCGGGTGCGAAAGGGATCCGACGACAGCTATCGGGCCCGCAGCGCGAGGAGGGCGAGCTGGGTGCGGTTCTGCAGGTCCAGCTTGGCCAGGGCGGCGGAGACGTACCCCTTCACCGTGGCCTCGGTGAGGTGCAGGGCGGCGGCGATCCCGGCGTTGCTCGCGCCCTCGGCGAGCAGGTCCGCGACCTCGCGTTCGCGCTCGCTCAGCGCGGCGAGGGTGCGACGGGCCTCCCCGGCGCCGGACTCGCGGCCGGCCAGGGTCCGGGCGGTCGAGCGCGAGAGCACGGTGTGCCCGCCCGCGGCGACCCGGACGAGGTCGGCGAGATCGTCCGGCGGCGTGGACTTGAGCAGGTACCCGGCGGCGCCGGCCCGCAGCGCGCGGCGCACGTGGTCGTCGCCGTCGAACGTCGTGAGCGCGACGACGGCGGGCGGGTCGGGCAGCGCGGTGATCCGGACGGTGGCGGTGATCCCGTCGACACCGGGCATGCGCAGGTCCATCAGCACGACGTCCGGCCGGTGGCGCACGACGAGCTCCACGGCCTCGGCCCCGTCGGCGGCCGCGCCGACCACCTCGATCCCCGCCGCGCCGAGGATCGTCGTGAGGTGGGCACGGACCATCGGCTCGTCGTCCGCGAGCAGGACCCGGACCATCACCGGGCTCCCGGCAGGACGGCCCGGACCTCGAAGCCGCCGTCCGCGCGGGGCCCGGCCTCGAGGGTCCCGCCGGTGATCGAGACGCGTTCGTGCAGGCCGCGCAGGCCGGTGCCGGACCCGGAGGCGGCGAGCTCGCCGTCGAGCGGGGCGTCGGGGGCGGAGTTGCGCACGCTCACCACCAGATCCTCCCCGCACCGCACGCGGATCCGCACCACGGAGCCCGGCGCGTGCTTGTGCGCGTTGGTCAGTGCCTCCTGGACCACGCGGTGCGCGGTGCGCCCGACGGCGCCCTCCGGGAGGTCGTCGCCGTCCAGCTCGACGGCCATCCCGGCCGCCGCCGAGGCGGCGACGAGCGCCCGCAGGTCCGGCTCGCCGCCACCGGGACCGACCCGCGGCGAGGCGCCCACCGGCTCGGGCGTGTGCAGCACCCGGACCAGCTCGCGCAGCTCGTCGAGCGCGACCATCCCGGACTCCCGCAGGGTCCGCGCCGCCTCGCGGGCGGTCTCGGTGCTGATCTCGGGCCCGGTCACCTCGAGCGCCCCGGCCTGCAGGACCATCAGCGTGACACGGTGGGTGACGACGTCGTGCATCTCCGAGGCGAGCCGCGCCCGTTCCTCCGCGCGGGCCCGGTCCGCCAGCAGCCGCTGCTCGCGGTCGGTGCGCTCGGCGCGTTCGCGCAGGTCGTCGAGGATCCGGCGGCGCGCGGCGAGGTGGCGCCCGGCGAGCGCGGTCACCGCGGTGCCGAGCAGGCCGAGCGGCACGGTGTCCCAGCCCGGATCCCACACCCGGACGGCCAGCAGCGTCAGCACCGCGACGAACACCCAGGTCAGGCGCCGGTTCCGGATCTGGACGAGCACGAAGATCGCGACGCCGGTCGGGGCGAGGAGCCCGAGGCTGCCGTTGACCACCAGGGTGGGCACGAACAGGCCGGGCGCGATCACGTCGGCGAGGGCCCCGGCCGTCAGGAAGCCGACGACGACGTAGGGGATCCGCAGCACGACCAGCAACGACAGGTCCGCGACGAGCTGCAGTGCGAGGCCGGCGAAGGGGCCG
Organism: Pseudonocardia ailaonensis; assembly: GCF_039531635.1. Classification (NCBI taxonomy): domain Bacteria; kingdom Bacillati; phylum Actinomycetota; class Actinomycetes; order Pseudonocardiales; family Pseudonocardiaceae; genus Pseudonocardia; species Pseudonocardia ailaonensis. The sequence continues at coordinate 306,092 of NZ_BAAAQK010000028.1, forward strand.
AGCGCGCCCGTGGTGCGGCCGCCGAGGACGGCGCCGAGCACGTCCAGGGCGACGAAGAGCAGCGCCGTCAGGATCAGGAACGCCCGCGCGTACCGGTCCGGCCAGAGCCGCGGCCACGGCCAGCCCGCGGGGTCACCGACCTCGCCCGAGCCCACGAACGTGGGATGCATACGGATCACCGTAGCCCCGCTGACCTGGGCGGACCGCCCTCCGCCGTCGGGTGGGCACCCGACTTTCGTCGGATCGGGTCCCGGCGGGCGGCCGTGGTGCGCGGGGCGGGCCCGCCGGTCTCCTGGACCGTATGACCCGCACCCTCGATGCGCCCACCCGCCTCGCCCGTGGCCCCGTGCTCGCGATCAGCGCGTTGACCGCGCTGGTGCTCGGCGTCGCGAGCCACTCCGCCGGCTGGTTCTTCGACGAGCAGTACTTCCTGGCCGCGGGCCGGGACCACCTCGCGTGGGGGTACATGGACCAGCCGCCGCTGGTGCCCGCGCTCGCCGCGCTCACGAACCTGCTCGCGCCCGGCTCGCTGGTCGTGTTCCGGCTGCCGGTGACGCTCGGCGCGGCGCTGACCGTGGTGCTGGCGGGCGCGATCGCCCGCGAGCTCGGCGGCGGCCGCGGGGCGCAGGCGCTGGCCGCCGCGGCGACGGCGTGCTCCGGGATCGTGCTGCTGTCGCACTGGTTCGCCACCTACACCCTCGATCCCCTCTTCTGGACGGCGATCGTGTGGCTCGTGGCGCGCCGGCTGCGGACCGGGGACGACCGGCTGCTCCTGCTCGCCGGTGTGGTGACGGGGCTGTCGCTGAACACGAAGTTCCTGGTCCCGGCGCTGTGGGTGGGGCTGGTGGTCGCGCTCGCGGTGTGCGGCGGGGCGGTCCGGTCGCGCGCGCTCGCCGCGGGTGGCCAGCCCGGGCCCTCCGGCGGCGGGAGCGGGCCGGTCGCGCGGCCCCGGGATCTGCTGCGGTCCCCCGCGCTCCGGGCCGGTCTCGGGATCGCCGCGGCCGCGACCGTCCCGACGCTGCTCTGGCAGGCCGCGCACGGCTGGCCCTACCTCGGCATGGCGACGGTGGTGCGCCGCGAGTCCGAGGGACCCGGGACCTTCACGGTCACGGCGTTCGCGCTGTGCGGGCTCGTCGGGATCGTGCTGCTGGTCGCGGGCCTGGTCGGCGGGATCCGCGGGCGGAACCGCTGGCTCGCGCTGACCGTCGCGCTGGTCGCGGCGATGATCGCGGTCGCGGGCGGGCGGAGCTACTACGTCCTGGAGATCGTCCCGGCCGCGCTCGCGCTGGGCGCCGTCGAGATCACGTCGTCGGCCCGGCTGCGGCGCACCCGCGGGTGGTTCGCGGGCCTCGGCTTCGCGGTGTCCCTGGTGGTCGTGGCGGTGTACCTGCCGTTGCTGCCGGCCGGGCTGCGGCCGGTCCCGGCGCTCGCCGAGTCCGGCGAAGCGACGATGACACCCGCCGCGCAGCTCGTCACCCGGGCCTGGGGTGCGCTGCCCGACCGGGACCGCACCGCCGTCGTCGCGCAGATCTACCCGATCGCCGCGGCGGTCGAGCAGGCCGGCGTCCCCGCCTACAGCGGCCACCGCGGCTACGCCTACTTCACCCCGCCGCCGTCGCGGGCGGACCGGGCCCTGTGGATCGGCGTCGACCCGCTGCCGGCGACCTTCCGCACGGGCTTCGCGACCTGCACCCCGCAGCCGGCGGAGGGCCTGCACCTGGAGCTGTGCCAGGGCCGCACCGCGCCCTGGCCCGCCGTGCTCGCGCCAACCCTCTGACCGGCGAAGGACCCCCTCGTGAGTGGCGATGGTCGCCATGGCGACCATCGCCACTCACGGGGACAGGAGCTTCTCGTAGCCGGGTTTGATGATCTCGTCGATGAGGGCGAGGCGCTGGTCGAAGGGGACGAAGGCGCTCTTCATCGCGTTGATCGTGAGCCAGCGCAGGTCCGTCCAGCCCCAGTCGAAGGTGTCGACGAGGGCCTGGCACTCGGAGCTCATCGTGCAGCCGGACATCAGGCGGTTGTCCGTGTTGACCGTGACGCGGAAGCGCAGGTCGCGGAGCAGGCGGATGGGGTGGTCGGCGAGGCTGGTGGCGGCGCCGGTGTGGACGTTGGACGTCGGGCACATCTCCAGCGGGATCCGCATGTCCCGCACGTAGGCGGCGAGCCGGCCCAGCTGCGGGGTGCCGTGCCGGTCCATCGTGATGTCGTCCACGATCCGGACACCGTGGCCGAGGCGGTCCGCCCCGCACCACTGGATGGCCTCCCAGATCGACGGCAGCCCGAACGCCTCGCCCGCGTGGATCGTGACGTGGGCGTTCTGCTGCCGCACGTACTCGAACGCGTCGAGGTGCCGGGTGGGCGGGAAGCCCTTCTCGGCGCCCGCGATGTCGAAGCCGACCACGCCCGCGTCGCGGTAGCGGACGGCGAGCTCGGCGATCTCCCGTGAGCGCGCGGCGTGCCGCATCGCCGTCAGCAGGCACCGCACGGTGATCGACGACGGCCCGGCGGCGAAGCCCTCGAGCACCGCCTGCACGACGTTGTCGAGATCGAGCCCCTGCTCCACGTGCAGCTCGGGCGCGAACCGGATCTCCGCGTAGACCACCCCGTCGGCCGCGAGGTCCTCCGCCGCCTCCCGCGCGACGCGGACGAGCGACTCGCGCGTCTGCATCACGGCGACGGTGTGGCCGAAGGTCTCCAGGTAGCGCTCCAGCGAGCCCGAGTGCGCCGCGCCCAGGAACCAGCCGGCGAGCTCCTCGGCGTCCCGGGTCGGCAGCTTCGCGTAGCCGGCGGCGTCGGCGAGATCGACGACGGTGCCGGCCCGCAGGCCGCCGTCGAGGTGGTCGTGGAGCAGGACCTTCGGGGCGGTGCGGATGTTCTCGGGCGTCAGCGCGGCGGCCATCGGCGCACGCTATACCCGGCCCCCACCTGGCCGGATCGAGCGAACGCTGTGTCACAGCCACCACCCGGACGGCCTAGTGTGAGCCGCGAAACCGGACTCGCTACCCTCACTGCAGCGTTCCCCGCTCCCCCATCCGGATCACAGGAAGCTCCCCGAAGCCTCATGAGCGATAACTCGACGATGTCGTTCGACCGGATGCGCGGCATGCTCATGCGCGCGGCCGAGATCCGCGACTCCGAACAGCAGCAGATCTTCGACTCCCTCGACGAGATCCACGCCCGGCTCTCCGCGCTCGACGCGCTGGGCACCGTCCGCAAGCGCCTCACCGAGCTGCCGGACCGCACCGAGGTCGGGGTGCTCGCCGAGCGCCTGGACGAGACCGTCGCCAAGGTCGACCAGCAGGAGGCCACGCTCGCGTCGGTCCTGCGGGCGGTGGAGTCGCTGCCGGACAAGCTGGCCAAGCCCTTCGCCCAGCTCGACGGCCGTCTCGACGGCATGGCGGGCCGGCTCGAGGGCGTCTCCGGCCGGATGGACGGGCTGGACGACCGCCTCGGCGGCCTGCACAAGCGCCTCGACGACCTCGACAACCGGCTCGACCGGCACGAGATGCGGCTCGACGCGATGCCGAACTCGGTGGCGACGCCGATCAAGGAGCGCGTCGACGGCGTGGAGAAGATGGTGCGCGAGCAGCTCGACGGCGCGCTGCGCTCCGTCGAGGAGAACAACGAGGGCGTCCGCAACCTGCTGGGCGACACCAGCGTCGGCCTGCACCGCCGCCTCGAGGACCTCGCCGGCCGCCCCGCGGTGGACCCCACCGAGGCCCTGGACTCCCTGGCCGAGCGCCTGGAGATCCTCGCCGGCCGGCTCGAGGCCGTCGCCGGCAAGATCGACTCCGTGGAGTCCGGCCTGGGCGACCGCCTCGGCGAGTTCTCCGGCGCGGTCGACAGCCGCCTCGGCGAGCTGTCCGGCGCGGTCGACTCCCGCTTCGGCGAGTTCGACGGCAAGCTCGGCGACATCGACTCGGTGCTGCGGGCCCGCCCGGACACCACGTCGGTCACCGCGCTCGTCGCCAAGGCCAACGAGGAGTCGGAGCGCCGCAACGCCGGCCAGCTCGACGAGGCCATGGCCACCTTCGCGGAGCTGATCCTGGGCCGCGGCCCCGGCGGCTCCTCGGCCACCCCGCCGCCGCCCCCGCGCCCGGCGCAGCGCCGCTCCACCCGCTCCCGCGCGACCGTCAAGAGCACCACGAACGGCCACGCCTCCGCGGACCTCGCGGACGATCCCGACGAGTGACCCCGTGAGTGGCACCGCCCCCCGGAGGGCGATCACCACTTACGACCCCCCGCTGAGCTGCGGAAACGGCCCCTGCACCCTCGTGGTGCGGGGGTCGTGTCCGTGTGAGCGAGCGGCACTCTCGCTCACTAGGTATGAGCGAAGGGGCCGTTCGCTCATCTCCGGATCTAGCGGAAGCGGGCGGGGAGGCGGCGCCAGAGCGGGGCGAGCTCTCGCAGGCGCAGCAGCTTCATGAGCACCAGCATCACCGGGGCCGCGACCACCAGCGCCACGGCCAGCACCAGCCAGGCCCCGCCCGCCGAGCCCCCGACGCCCGACTCGATGCCGAGGCCGACGAGGTACGCCACCGCGCCGCCCGCGAGCGAGGCGATCAGGGTGCGCCAGAGGGTGTCCAGGACCTCGCGGGTGCGGACCGGTCCCAGCCGCCGCGCGAGCACGACCTGCCCGATCACCGCGCCGACCACGTACGAGAGGCTGTTGGCCGCGACCAGGCCGAGCACGACGTTCTCGGGCGGGAGCAGCACCGGGCACAGCAGGAGCAGCGGGATCTTCACGACCACGATGCCGAGCATGATCAGCGTCGGCGTCCGGCTGTCCGTCATCGCGTAGAACACGCGCAGCTGCAGCAGCGTCACCGCGTAGGGCATCAGGCCGAAGGCGGAGAAGGCCAGCGCCGTGCCGAGCTTGGCGGCGCCCCCGTTGGCGTTGCCGGCGCCCAGGGAGAACAGCGCGAGGCCGACCTCGGTACCGAAGAAGGTCAGCAGGACCGAGATCGGCACCAGGAAGACCGTCGAGAGCCGGCTGCCCAGCGACAGGTCCTTGACGACGTCGTCGATCCGGTTCTCCGCCGCCGCCCGGCTCATGCGGGGCATCAGCGCGGTGAGCAGCGAGACGCCGAGCACGCCGTACGGCACCTGCAGGAGCAGCCAGGCGTTGGAGTAGATCGCGTAGGCGCCGGGGTCCGCGGCGGACGCGACCCGGGTGGTGACGATCAGCCCGGCCTGCCCGACCAGCACGTACCCGACCACCCACAGCGCCAGCCCGCCCGCCGACGACAGCCGCGGGTCCCAGCCCCACAGCGGCTTGAGCGAGATCCCGACCTTGCGGATCGCGGACAGCATGACGGCGGCCTGGACGACGATCCCGAGCGTGGTGCCGATGCCGAGGATGAGCAGCTTGGTGTCGCCCATCCGCACCGGGTCGAGGGAGATCTCCCCCGGGACCAGCACGTAGACGAGCAGCACGCCCAGCACGACGACGTTGTTGAGCACGGGCGCCCACGCGAACGCGCCGAACCGCCCCTTGCTGTTGAGGATCGCGCCCAGGAGCGCGCCGATGCCGTAGAAGAAGATCTCGGGCAGCAGCAGGACGGCGAACGCCGTGGCCAGCTCGGGATTCGCCGAGCTCGTGGTCTCTCCGCCGACGTACAGCGCGACCAGCGGTTTCGCGGCAGCCACCGCGATGACCGTGGCGACGAGCAGGGCGGCGCCCGCCATGGTCAGCAGCCGGCGGGTGTAGGCCTCGCCGCCGTCCGCGTCCTCCTTCTGCGCGCGGACCAGCAGCGGGATCATCACGCTGGTCAGCACGCCGCCGAGGAGGAACTCGTAGACGATGTTGGGCAGCGTGTTCGCCACCGTGTAGGAGCTGTTGACCAGGCCGAACGACAGCACCGCGGCCAGCGCGATCTGGCGCAGGAAGCCGGTGACGCGGCTGGCGAGGTTCGCCACCGCCATCATCGAGCTCGAGCGCAGCAGGGACTGGCCGGCCGGCTTCGACGCCTCGCCGCCGATGACCTCGGTGCGGTCCTCCCGCGGCTCGACCCGGATCGGCGCGAACCGGATGGTCGGCTGGTCCAGGTTCGCGAACGGCGGCATCAGCTCGGTGCGCCGGTCGTCGCGGCGCGGTGGCTCGGGCTGCGGCACGCGGAGCCACGGGGGCGGGACGGGGCGGGCGGGGGGCCGCCGGGTCACGGGGCCCTGGTCACCCCGCGGGCCGCCCGGGGCCCCGGACGCGCTGGGCGGGCCCTGGGGCCCGGACCGCGCGGGAGCACCGGGACCCGGGCGCGGAGGCAGCGGCGGGCGCGGGCGACCGGGAGGCGGGCCGGACTGGCCCGGCGGCCCGGGCTGGGCGGACGGTCCGGGCTGGGCGGACGGTCCGGGCTGGGCGGACGGTCCGGGCTGGGCGGACGGTCCGGGCGGCCCGCCGGGACCGGGCCGGCCACCGGGGTGCGGCGCGGAGCCGCGCGGGTGCGGGGCCGGGCCGGGGTGCGGGCCTGGTGCTTGGTGCGGGCCTGGTGCTTGGTGCGGGGTCGGTGCCTGGTGCGGGGTCGGTGCCTGGTGCGGGGCGGGGGCTTGGTGCGGGGCGGGGGCGCCCGGATGACCGGGCGGACCGGACCGGGCCGGCGGGCCGGACGGAGCCCCCGGACCGGACGGAGCCCCGGGGCCGGACGGAGCCCCGGGGCCGGGGGCCCGCTGCGTCGAGGGCCGCGACCGAGAGGTCGGCCCCGGGGACGACGGACCGGGCTGGGCGGAGGGTCCGGGGTGAGCAGGGGGCCCCGGCTGGGCGGAGGGTCCGGGGTGAGCAGCGGGCCCCGGCTGCGCGGAGGGTCCGGGCTGCACAGAGGTACCCGGCTGGGCCGACGGACCTAGCTGGGCCGACGGACCCGGCTGGGCCGACGGACCCGGCTGGGCGGTCGGCGGGGCCGGGGCCGGCCGGGCGCGCGAACGCTCCGGGGCCACCGACATGCTCGGCCGCTCCCCCGGCCCCACCGCGTGCCGCCCCGACGGGGCACCCGATCCCGGGACCGGCGGGCGTACCGCCGCGTCCTCCTCGGGCCTGCCCACCTGTTCCGTGCTGGCGTCCGGGCCCTCGGGGCGCGCGTCCGGAGCAGGACCGTCGGCCGGAGGGCCGTCGGTCTGCGGGGTGCTGCCGTACTCGCGCATCCCGTCCATGGTGCCGGACCGCGGCTCCCGAGGTGCGTCCAGCACGCCGCGTCGTGGCGAGACACTCGTCCGTGAACGACCGACAGGCCCCATGACCGGCATCGGCACCGAGCCCATGATCGGCATTCGCGTGCGCCAGGACATTCGGGGTGTGCGTGTGAGCACCAGAACGACGATCATGACCCCGATCGCGTGGTGGGCGTGCCGCGCAGGTCACCGGCCGCGCACAATGCGGCCGTGGACGAGACGAGCGTCGAGGTGGACGCGACCCCGGCGCAGGCCTGGGCCCTGATCAGCGACATCACGCGCGTGGGCGAGTGGAGCCCGGAGTGCACCGGCGGCGCGTGGAAGGGCGGCGCGACCGGTCCCGCCGCGGGCGCCCGGTTCGTGGGCCGCAACCGGCACGGCCGGATCCGGTGGACCACCCATTGCAGGGTCGTGACCTGCGAGCCGGAGCGGGCCTTCGCGTTCACGGTGCTCGAGAGCGCGATGACCTGGGGCTACCGGATCGAACCGGTCGCGGGCGGCGTCCGGCTGGTGCAGTGGCGCGACCGCACCGGCGCCCTCGCCGTCCCCGCGAAGCTCCTCGCCGCGAGCGGCATCCTCGGCCGTGACCGCGAGACGATGATGATCGACGGCATGCGCACCACCCTCGACCGGATCAAGGCGGAGCTGGAACGCACCCCCGCCTGACCCGTCAGCCGTCCCCGGACGGGGCACGTTTCCGCAGGTCAAACCGGTCATGAGCGCCGGTGACCCGTCGCAGGGGCGGCGGCGCCCACAGTAGGGTGCAGGGGTGCGGGTGGGGGCGGTTCTCGGGGTGGTCGCTGCGGTGCTGCTCGTCGGCCCGCCCGTCGCGCAGGCGGCACCCGCCACCGGGGCGGTCCCCGCGGTCTGTGCCGGGCGGGAGGCACCGAGCGGGCCGCCCGCCGTCGAGGAGACGGTCGCGGTTCCCGCGGTCCCCGTGCCGGCCGAGCCGGTCGGCGGTGCGCGGATGGGGGCGTGCGGCGACGTGCTCCCCGACGGCGCGGGGCCGCCCCCGGCCGTCACCGCCACGGGCTGGGTGGTCGCGGACCTGGACACCGGCGCCGTGCTCGCCGCGCACGATCCCCACGCCCGCGAGCGCCCGGCGTCCACCCTCAAGATCCTCACGACGCTCGTCGTGCGCGCGAGGCTCGATCCGGACGCCGTCGTCGTCGCCACCCCCGAGGACGTCCAGGTCGACGGGAGCCGGGCCGGGATCGGACCGGGCGGGCAGTACACGGTGCGGCAGCTGCTCACCGGGCTGCTCCTCAACTCCGGCAACGACTGTGCGATGGCGCTGGCCCGCACCCTCGGCGGCGTGCCGGCGACCCTCGCCGACATGCAGCAGCACGCCGAGGCGCTCGGCGCGCTCGACACCCGGCCCGCCACCCCGTCCGGTCTGGACGGTCCCGGCATGTCGACGTCGGCCTACGATCTCGCCCTGCTGTTCCGGGTCGCGCTGCGGGACCAGCTCGTCCGCGAGACCCTCGCGACCAGGACGGTCCCGTTCCCCGGCTTCGCGGCCAAGCCCGGTTTCCTGCTCTCCAACGACGATCCGCTGCTCGGGTCCTATCCCGGCGCCCTGGCGGGCAAGACGGGCTTCACGGACGCGGCCCGGCACACCTTCGTAGGTGCCGCGGAGCGGAACGGGCGGCGGCTAATCGTCGCGATGGTGCGCGGCGAGCAGCGGCCCACCCGGATGGTCGCGCAGGCGGCGGCCCTGCTGGACTACGGATTCGCCCTGTCCGCCGCGAGCCCGGTCGGCACCCTGGTCGACGCCCGCCCGGCCCCTCCCCCGCAGTCCACCGCGACGGCGCTCCCGGCCGGGGCCGCAGCACCGGCGCCGGTCCCCTCCCGGGCTCCGTGGGTCGTCGCCGGCATCGCGCTGCTCGCCGTGATCGCCGCGACGGCCACCGTCGTCGTCCTGCGCCGCCGACCCCGGTGAGCGGCGACGCCCCCCGGAGGGGGTGTGCCGCTCACGACCCGGCTGGTCCGAGCGGGACCCGCTGACGTCGCAGATCGCACATTCGGCCTCCCGAAAGTGCCGACTCGCGGGGGGGTGGGTGGGGTCGGGGGCGGCCGGTCGGGAGGGCTCAGCGGCGGGGGCGGAAGGCGCGGACGCCCAGGATGCCGCCGAGGACCGTGACCGCGCCCGCGCCGACGAGCCCGGCGGCCGCGGCGGGGCTGGGCCGCTTGTGCACGACCAGCTCCGGGCGGATCACGGCGGGGGCGGGGACGTCCACCGGCTCGTCCTGCTCGTTCTCCGCGGCCGTGGCGGCCCAGGCGGTGATGAACAGGATGAAGCGCGAGGTGAAGAAGGCGAAGACCATCAGACCGATGATGGGCCCGAAGGCGACACCGGCCGCGGACTTGGTGACGCTCGACAGGTAGATCTGCATGACCTGCTTGAGCACCTCGAAGCCGATCGCGCCGATGACCGCGGCCTTGACGGCGCTGCGGGCCGCGACGGGCGCCCGCGGCAGCCGGGCGATCACCCACAGGAAGACCAGCCAGTTCGCCAACAGGCCCAGGAGCACGCCGAACAGCCCGAGCAGGAACCGCGCCCAGCCCTGGTCCCCCAGCCCGACGAGGTCGAGCAGCAGCGCCCCGAAGGCGCTCCCCGCCGCCGACACCGCGAAGGAGAGGATCAGCGCCAGGCCCAGCCCGAGCAGGGCCAGCAGGTCGAACAGCGTCTTCTTGACGACGTTGGGCGCGTCCGGCGGCTGCGCCCATTGCTCGGACAGTGCCTCCCGCAGGTTGCTCATCCACCCGATGCCGGAGTACAGCGCACCGACGAGACCGAACGCCCCGACCGCGCCGGCCTGGCTGATGGCCTGCTTGATGACGTCGTTGATCGTGTCGCCCAGGGTGCCGGGGACCTGCTCGGCGATGCCCGCCTGGATCTGCTCGAGCAGGGCGGGCTGGCCGCGCAGGATGAACCCGGCGATCGCGAAGGCGACCATCAGGATCGGCACCAGCGCCAGCACCGAGAAGTAGGTGATCGCGGCGGCGTAGTGGTCACCGTGCTTGTCCGTGTAGCGGGTGCCGGCCCGCATGACGTGGTCCAGCCAGGGCGCGCGGGCCCTGGCCTTCTCCATGGCAGTGGGTTCGGCCGGTTCCTCTGCCATGGGGCACCCCTCTTACGTGGTCGGCGGCAGGAACCCGATCTTGCCGTGCACCGCGTCCAGTGTCGCGCTCGCGACCTCACCCGCACGGGTGGCGCCGCGGGCGAGGACGCGATCGAGCTCGCCCGGGTCTCCCAGGTACTCCTGTACCCGTTCCCGCAGCGGTTCAACGAACGCGACGACGACGTCGGCCAGGTCCTTCTTCAGGTCCCCGTAGCCCTTGCCCTCGTAGTCGGCCTCGAGCTCGGTGACCTTCCGGTCGGTGAGCGCGGAGTAGATGGTCAGCAGGTTGGCGACGCCGGGCTTGGTCTCGACGTCGTACCGGATCTCCCGCTCGTTGTCCGTGACGGCCGAGCGGATCTTCTTGGCGATCCGCTTCGGGTCGTCGAGCAGCTCGACGATGCCGCCGGGCGTCGACGCCGACTTGCTCATCTTCACGGTCGGGTCCTGCAGGTCCTGGATCTTCGCCGCGCCTGCCGGGATGAAGGGCTCCGGCACCACGAAGGTCTCGCCGAAGCGCTGGTTGAAGCGCTGCGCGAGGTTGCGGGTGAGCTCCAGGTGCTGGCGCTGGTCCTCGCCCACCGGCACCCGATGGGCCTGGTAGAGCAGGATGTCCGCGGCCATCAGCACCGGATAGCCGAACAGCCCGACCGAGGCCCGGTCCGTGCCCTGCTTGGCCGCCTTGTCCTTGAACTGCGTCATCCGCGAGGCCTCGCCGAAGCCCGTGTAGCAGTCCAGGATCCAGGTCAGCTGCGAGTGCTGCGGCAGGTGCGACTGCACGAAGATCGTGCAGCGCTCCGGGTCCAGCCCGAGCGCCAGCAGCTGCGCGGCGGCGTTGCGGGTGCGGGCGGCCAGGGTGGCCGGGTCGTGGTCGACCGTGAGCGCGTGCAGGTCGGGGACGAAGTAGAACGCGTCGTGGTCGTCCTGCAGGGCCACCCATTGCCGCACGGCGCCGAGGTAGTTCCCGAGGTGGAACGAGTCGGCGGTGGGCTGGATGCCGGAGAGCACCCGGGGACGGTGGGCGGCAGGGTCGGTCCCGGTCATGGGTCCAGTCTCTCAACCGGCCGCCACCCGGTTCCCGGCGGCGCCGCGGCGGGCCGGCGCGGCCGCCCGCGGGCACCTCCCCGGAGGTCGGGAATCACCCGTTCGCACCCGCATGATGTGTGACGGTGCACACAGAGCGATCGAGGTCGCTGCGGATTTCACCCTCGGGTGCCGGCCGGAGCGAGAACAATCGACCGGGCACAACTCCGTCCGAGGTCGGGAGAGACGTCGTGCGCAATCGCACCTGGTGAGTCCTGCTAGCCCTGCTGGGCGGCCGTGGCCGGCTCCGACGTCGCGGCCGGGCGGGCACCCCGCGTGCACAGCAGACCCAGGGCGAGCACCAGGCCGACCGCACCGCAGGCCCCGACGGCCACCGGCGCGCTCCACCGCTGGGCCACCAGACCGCAGACCAGGATGGCGAGCCCCTGCGCGGCGATGAGCCCCGACGCGGCGAGCCCCGTGGCCCGTCCGCGCAGGTCGGCGGGGGTGTTCCGGAGGAACGCCGCCTGGGCGGGCACCAGCGCCGCGGTGCAGAAGGCCCCGGTCAGACCCCACAGGACGATCGTGGCGGGGATGCTCGGGACCAGCATCGACACGATCAGCGGCACCCCCGCGAGCGCGGCGAACGGGATGACGAGCCGCTCGCGCAGGCCCTCCGGGATCCAGCGGCTCACGATCACGGCGCCGAGCACGCTGCCCGCGGGATCCGCGGCCATCAGCAGCCCGACGGCGGCGGAGCCCGCCTCGCGGGCGTCGGCGAGCGGGGCGGCGAGCGCCTCCGGGGCGACGAAGCAGCCGACCAGCCAGACGGCGAGGGCCAGCGTGCGCAGGCGCGGATGAGCGAAGACCGTGCGCGCGCCCTCGGCGATGTCGTCGAACCAGCTGCGGGCGGCGCCGACCGGACGGTCGGTGTCGGCCGCGGCGACCGGGGCGGGGCGGCGGCGCACGCCGAAGCGGACCAGCAGGCCGGAGAGCAGGAAGGTCCCGGCGTTGGCGAGGATCGCGACGCCGGGGCTGATCACGACGAGCAGCAGGCCGCCGATCGCGAAGCCACCGATCTGGGCGGTCTGGTTGGTGATCTGGCGGACGGCGAAGCCGCGCTCGAGGCGCTCACCGGAACCGAGCACGTCCGGCAACAGGGCGCCCTGGGCGGCACTGTGCGGGGAACCGAGCACGACGACGAGCACGAGCAGCGGGCAGAGCAGCCACAACGGGAGGCCGGTCAGCGCCAGCGGCAGGACGAGGAGGGCACGGGCGAGGTCGGCCAGGACCATGACCTCGCGGCGGCGGAAGCGGTCCGCGACCCAGCCGAGCAGGACCCCGCCGAGCAGGGCGGGCAGGAACGTCAGCGCGTAGACGACCGCCGACCAGGCGGCCGAACCGGTCCGCCCGTACACGAGGACCGAGAACGCGACGCGCGCGAGCTGGTCGCCGGCGATGGAGACGAGCTCCGCCGCCCACAGGGCACGGAACTCCCCGATCCGGAACACTCCCGTGTTCCCGTGACGCCGGTGCACAAGCCCCCCGAGGCGGCCCGCGGCCGCGCAGTCGATCTCTGTCGCAAGTCGATACTGAACGTGATCAGTCGGATCCGGAGAGTCTCGACCCGGTACGCGCCGGGCGGTCGGCGCTCAGCGGTGACCGGTTCTCCCCAGCATGGTCGACGGTGCGGGCGGCTGTCTCGCTGTCTCACCCGGCGGGGACCGATCTCACGTCCGAGGAGGGACGCGGGTCCTCGATGATCGCGGCCGCTGCGACGGTCCACCCGGGATGCGGAGCGGGCGGACGGACGAGCGGCGGGTCGGGTGCCCGTGCGGCGAGCCGTTCGACCTTCACCAGACGCGATTGCGCATCTCGATCTCTTCCTTCGATGACGGACGGTGTAGTTCGTTGCGTAGTCGATCATTTCTCTCACCAGACCCGGTTGCGCATTGCGCGCTCCTTCCACGATTCGGCCCGACACCCTTCTTTCACCACACTCGGTTACGCACAGCCCCTCCTTTCCCGGTCGATTTTCACTGACGGTCACCAGACGCGGTTGCGCATCGAACGCCCTTCCTGTCGATTCCTGCCGGCCGTGGGCACTCACCACACGCGGTTGCGCACCGGGCTCCCCTTTCGCTCGTTCCCGTCCTGCTGCTCTCGGTCACCACACGCGGTTGCGCACTGGCCTCCCCTCCCGCTCGCTCCTGTCAGCCGGTCCCTGGTCACCACACCCGGTTGCGCACTGGCCGCTCCTCCCGCTCGTTCCCGACTCGTCCTCGCTGGTCACCACACGCGGTTGCGCACTGGCTTCCCCTTCCGCTCGCTCCTGTCAGCCGACTCCTGGTCACCACACCCGGTTGCGCACTGGCCGCTCCTCCCGCTCGTTCCCGACTCGTCCTCGCTGGTCACCACACGCGGTTGCGCACTGGCTTCCCCTTCCGCTCGCTCCCGTCAGCCGACTCCTGGTCACCACACCCGGTTACGCACTGGCCTCCCCTTCCGCTCGCTCCCGTCAGCCGGTCCCTGGTCACCACACCCGGTTGCGCACTGGCCACTCCTCCCGCTCGTTCCCGACTCGTCCTCGCTGGTCACCACACGCGGTTGCGCACCGGCTGCTCCTCCCTGTCATGTCCTGCTCCCGTCTCCCTCAGCTCTTCCTCACCAGACGCGGTTACGCACCGGGCTCTCCTTCCCCTCGTTCCCGTCCTGCCGCCGTCGGTTCACCACACGCGGTTGCGCACCGGCCGCCCCTTCCTCTCGTGTCCATCACGTCGTCCCCACTCACCACACGCGGTTGCGCATCGAGCTCTCCTTCCGTCGTCGCCCGTCCTGCCGTCCCGGGTCACCACACGCGGTTGCGCAACGGACTCCCCTTCCCTTCGCCACCGAACTTGTCGCTTTGAGTCACCAGACGCGGTTACGCACTGTGCGCCCCTTTCCGCCATTCCCCAGGATCATTACCGATTACCAGACGCGATTGCGCACGGGGCACTCCTTCCACGCGTTCAGCCGCCGAATCTCCACCGTTCACCGGGCTCCGTCGCGCACCGTGATCTTCTTCGCCCCGGGATCCGCCGAAACGGACGCGATTGCGCGTAGGGTTCCTCTTGCCGACGTGTTCTCGACCGTTCACCCACATGCGTCGCTCCATTCCCGGAGTGCCGGATCCCACGCAGCACGGCGGGATCGCCCCTCTCGTGGGGACACGGGCGGGACGACAGAGCAGTTCAGACGCGTGGCGGGGGGTCGGCCGGGGGGCAGGCGCCGCGCGATCGCGCATCACCCGCCCTCCTCCCCGAGGTGCGGTCCGGGGTAACGGCCGCACCGCCCCCTCCGATCAATCGAGCATCCGGAGGTCCGTGCCACGACGAGAGGGCGCGCGCCGATACAGCGGGCAACGACCCGACTACGAGGTCGGGTACGCCCGTCGCGGCGCGTCGCCCACCGTCACGGGACGGGTGGACCCACCTGCGTCACCCAGAGTAGTTGAACGGTCCAATTCGGTACCGGTTCGGGGCATCCGAACCGTGTGATCGCTTGACTACGCTGAGGATGAACGCTCCCCAGTTTGACCGGACAGGAGTCACACTCGTGGCGCAGTCACCTCGACGGAGGTGTGGCATCACCCGATGGGCCGTGTGGACACAGCCCAGTCGGGTGATCGCTGTGCTGGGCGTCGTCGAGATGGCCGTCCTGTGCCTCCTTGCGGTGTCCTGGGTGAGACTCGACACATCCGTACAGGGGATCGTCCTCTCCGGTGTGCTAGCGCTGGCCGGGATCGTGCACACCGAGGTGGCAACGGGCGTGGAGCGCGCCCGCCGCCGAGTGGGCGAGAACTCCTACACGGACCTGTCGTCGATCTGGACCTTCGCCGCGGCGCTGCTGCTGCCACCGGCCCTGGGCACCGCGACGATCATCGTCATCTACACGTACCTGTGGTTCCGGGTGTGGAAGCCGGGGCGTTTCCCCTTCTACCGGCACGTGTTCAGCACCGCGGTGGTGCTGGGCTCCGCGTTCGCCGCGCAGGGCGTGGTCGGCCTCGGCGGGGGCTCGCAGACCTGGTCCGACGGCATCACCGGGCTCGTCTCGCTCGCGCTGGCGACCGTCGTCTACGCCGCGGTCAACTCGCTGCTCATCGCCGTCGTCGTGGCCACGAGCCGGCCCGGTGCGGGCATGACGGACCTGTTCGGCCACCTCGACGACCTCACGGTCGAGCTCGCGACCCTGTGCCTGGGCGCGATGCTGGCGCTCACCCTCACCGTGTCCTGGTGGTTCGTGCTCTTCGCGTTCGCGCCGATCCTGGTGCTGCAGCGTGCCGTGCTCTACCGCGAGCTGGCCGCCGCCGCCACGACGGACGGCAAGACCGGCCTGCTCACCTCGGCGGCGTGGAACGCCCACGCGGGCGAGGCCATGGTCCGTGCCCGCCGCGACCAGTCCGGCCTCGCGATGCTCGTGCTGGACCTGGACCACTTCAAGCGGGTCAACGACACCCACGGCCACCTCGCCGGCGACCGGGTGCTCGCGGCCGTGGCGGACGCGGTGCGTGCCGAGGTCCGCGGGGACGACCTGGTCGGCCGGTTCGGCGGCGAGGAGTTCGTGGTGCTGCTGCCCGGGCTGCCCGAGGACCGCGCGGCGGCCGAGCTCTACGCCGTGGCCGAGCGGATCCGGCACCGGGTGACCACGCTCGTCGTCCCCGTCGACACGCCCGACGGGCCGCTGTCCATCCGCGGCCTGAGCATCTCGGTGGGCGGCACGATGGTGCCGCACGCGCCGGGGACGACCGTCGAGTCCGCGATGGCGATCGCGGACCGGGCGCTCTACCAGGCCAAGGACTCCGGCCGCAACGCCGTGCGGATCGCCGGGTCCGGCGAGATCCCCACGCAGCGCACGGAGCAGGAGATCAAGGCGGACGCCGCCACGGAGGAGCGTCGCCCGGAGGCGAGCTAGGAGCGGTGCCGAAAGGCTCCGGCCGTAGCGCGCAGTAGGCCCGAGCCCTTCAGCGCGGTCCTAGTCGCCGTCCCCGTCCGGCCCCGCGTCGGCGACGGTCCCGGCAACGGCGGCGTCGTTCCCGCCACCCTGCGTCCGCCGGATCGTCACGACGCCGTTCTCCAGGTCGATCGGGCCCAGGCGGAACTTCTCGCCGTCGCCGGCCTCACCCGCCTCGTCCGAGATCTTCGGACCGGGGAACAGCTCACCGAGTACGCCCATGGCACCACGGTACCGGGGACACAGGATCGGGCTGTTCCGATCAGGCAGCTCCGCTCACGCTGCTCCGCTCACGCTGTTCCGATCACGCTGCGGCGTCCCGCCAGGGCCGGCCGGTGAGCTCGGCGTCCTCGCGGGCCAGCCCGTCCGGTCCGGCGAGCGCGCCGACGTGCGCGTGCAGCCGCGGGTCGATCCACGCCGCGCCGGCCTGCACGTACGGCGGGTAGGCGGTCAGCCGCTCCCGCAGCGTGAAGCCGGACTCGGCGGAGCGGGCGGCCAGCTCGTCGATCATCGGCCAGGGCCGCTCGGGATTGACGTGGTCGGGGGTGACCGGTGAGACGCCGCCCCAGTCGTCGATACCCGCGGCCAGCATGAGCGCGAACTCGCTGCCGACCAGGTTCGGTGGCGCCTGCACGCGCATCCGCGGGCCGAGGACCAGCCGCGTGACGGCGATGGTGGCGGCCAGGTCCTCCAGGTCCGCGTCGGGATCGTGGGCCATCGCGGTGTCCGGCTTCGCCCGGAAGTTCTGCACGATCACCTCCTGGATGTGCCCGTGGCGCCGCGCCGAGTCCCGCATCGCGAGGATCGCGTCCGCGCGCTCGGCCCGGGTCTCCCCGATGCCGATCAGGATGCCGGTGGTGAAGGGGACACCGGCGCGGCCGGCGTCGTCGATCGCGCGGAGCCGGACGGCGGGCTCCTTGTCGGGGCTGCCGAAGTGCGGCCCGGACTTCTCGGCCCAGAGCCGCACGGACGTCGTCTCCAGCATCATGCCCATGCTCGGCGCGACCGGGCGCAGCATCGCCAGCTCGTCGGGGCTCATCACGCCCGGGTTGAGGTGCGGGAGCAGGCCCGTCTCCTCCAGGACCGCGACCGCGCAGGCCCGCACGTACTCCAGGGTGGATGCATAGCCACGGGCCGAGAGCCACTCCGAGGCCGCCGACCAGCGCTCCTCCGGGCGGTCGCCCAGGGTGAACAGGGCTTCCTTGCAGCCCTGCGCGGCGCCCTGGCGGGCGATCTCCAGGACCTCGTCGAGCTCCAGGTAGGCGGCCGGGAGGCGGTGCGGGACGGTCGCGAAGGTGCAGTAGTGGCAGCGGTCCCGACAGAGCCGGGTCAGCGGGATGAACACCTTGCGGGAGTAGGTGACGACGCCGGGCCGCCCGGCCTCGCGCAGACCCTCGTCGCGCACCGCGGCGGCCGCGGCGAGCAGCGCCTCGAGCTCGGGGCCGCGGGCGCCGAGGAGGAGCGCGGCGGTGTCGGTGTCGACCGGGCCGCGCTCGAGCGCCGCCCGGACGTCCGCCGCGGCGGGCCGGGTCTCGACCGCCGGTGTGGGGAGCAGGACCATCCCGCCAGAGTATGTCGCCCGATCACACGGCGGCGGGCCGCCCGATCAGACCCGCGGCGGGCCGCCCGATCACACAGGGGCGGGCCGGCCGGTCGCACCCGCGGAGGGCCGGCCGATCGCGCCCGCGACGGGCCGCCCGACCACACCCGGCGGCGGGCCGCCCGGTCATCTCGTGAAGCGGGCCCACCAGCCGCGCCGCCGCGCGGGTTCGGCGTCGTCGAGCATCGCGAGCGCCTCGTCCACCGAGGGCCGGTCCTCCGGGTCCTCCGCGCGCAGGGCGACGACCAGGTCGTGCAGCGGGGCGCCGTAGGCGCCGCTCGCGGCCAGCGTCTCGCCCAGCCCCCAGAGATCGCCGGCCCGGGCGGGCGGGGCACCCGCGCGCTGCTCGGGGGCGACGAACGGTCCCGCCAGCGGCGGGAGCACCGGGCCCGCGGCGCGGGCGAGGCCGACGTCCCCGAGGGCGATGCGCCCGTCCGCGGCGAGCCAGACCGCGCCGGGGCGGACGGCCCCGTGCACGAGGTCCTGCGCGTGGGCGCGTTGCAGCGTCCCGAGCAGCCCCCGGGCGATCCCCGCGGCCTCCTCCGACCCGAGGGGCCCGCCGCTCGCGACGTGGTCCGACAGGCGCACGGCGTCGAGCAGCTCGGTGACGACGTGGTCGGTTCCGGTGTCGCTCAGCACGTCGTGGACGCCGAGGAGGCCCGGATCGCCCAGCGCGCCGCTCTTGCGGGCCTCCCGCAGCAGCCGCTCGCGGAACGCGGCGTGCTCGGCGGTGGACAGGCCGGTCGGCAGCGGGAGCTCCTGGACGGCGACGGGCCGGCCGGTCACCCGGTCCTCGGCCCGCCACACCGGGCCCATCAGGCCCCGGCCCAGCCCGTCGAGCAGGACGTAGCGCCCCCCGATCATCCGGCTCGGGATCACGGGCGCCCGAACCGCACGGTCACGGGCGCGTGGTCCGACCAGCGCCGGTCGTAGGCCGCGGCGCGCTCCACCCCGGCGTGCTCGGGGCGCAGGCCCGCGGTGGCGAGGACGTGGTCGATGCGCCAGCCGGCGTCGTTGTCGAACGCGCGGCCGCGGTAGGACCACCAGGTGTACGGGCCGGGGCCCTCGTGCAGGGCGCGCACGCCGTCCGTCCAGCCGCTGTCGCACAGCCCGGCGAACCACGCGCGCTCGTGCGGCAGGAAGCCGGAGTGGGCGAGGTTGCCCTTCCAGTTCCGGATGTCCGCCTCGGCCGGCGCGATGTTGAAGTCCCCGGCGACGACCATCTCCCGGCCACCGGCCGCGGCCTTCTCCCGCGCCTCGGCGAGGTGCTGGGCCAGTGCGGCGAGGAAACGGTCCTTCTCCTCCTGGCGCGGGGTGCCGGCCTCGCCCTTGGGCAGGTACAGCGACGCGACCGTGACACCGGGGAGATCGACCTCGACGTAGCGTCCGGACCGCTCGAACTCGGGTGCGCCGATCCCGCGGCGGACCGCGGTGGGCTCGTCCCGGCTGAGCACCGCGACGCCGCTGCGCCCCGGTGCCTCCGCGGGCTCCAGCGTGAGGTGCCATCCCGCGAGCGCCGAGGTGAAGGCCGTCGGCAGGTCCGCGGGGCGGGCCCGGGTCTCCTGCAGGCAGATCGCCGTCGCACCGCTCGTCGCCAGCCACTCCAGCAGGCCCTTGCCGGACGCGGCCCGCACCCCGTTCACGTTGACGGAGCTGACGACGGTCATCCGGACACTTTCCCCCACCCGGCGCGGGGGCGCGATGTCGGGTTCAGCACGTGCTGCCGGAGGTGGCGGCGAGGCGCTCGTTGATCGCCCACCGCTGGTCCCCGACGAGCTGGCGGAAGCCGTTCTGGATGGCGCCGCGCTGCGCGTCGACCTTCTGGCCGGGGCGCAGCGTCTCCACCGGGCCGAGCTCGGTGCCGGGATTGCGGTAGACGTCCAGCGGTGCGGTGCCCTGCACGGCCATCACGCACCCGGTGGAGTTGGTGACTCCGCTGAGCGAGCCCTGGGCGAACAGCGCCACGACGGCCAGCACGACGCCCGCGACGAGCACGAACGTCCACCCCTTGAAGGAGTTCGCCTCCAGCTTGGGCACCTTGAACTTCGGCGCCATGGCCCCTCCCACCCCTGTCCCTCGCGTGGACACAGCCGGTCCGCTGCTCACCGTAGCGTGTGCCGCACTACCTCGCGCCCACCAGAACGCCCGTACGGTATAGCGTGTCGGGCGAGCACAGGAGTCGAACACGTCAGCGAGGCGCGGCAGTGACGATGAAGGTCATCTACACCTACACGGACGAGGCGCCGGCCCTGGCCACGCACTCCTTCCTCCCCGTGATCGAGGCGTATGCGGGCAAGGCGGGGGTCGCGGTCGAGACGCGGGACATCTCCCTGGCCGCCCGGATCCTCGCCCAGTTCCCGGACCTGCTGACGGCGGAGCAGCGCGTGCCGGACTCGCTCAGCGAGCTGGGTGAGCTGGCCAGGACGCCCGAAGCGAACATCATCAAGCTGCCCAACGTCTCGGCCTCGATCCCGCAGCTCAAGGCGGCCGTCGCGGAGCTGCAGGCCGCGGGCTACGCGATCCCGGACTACCCGGAGAACCCGCAGAGCGACGCCGAGAAGTCGGCCCGGGCCGCGTACGACGCCGTCAAGGGCTCCGCGGTCAACCCGGTGCTGCGCGAGGGCAACTCGGACCGCCGCGCCCCCGCGTCGGTGAAGAACTTCGCCAAGAAGCATCCGCACTCGATGGGCGCCTGGTCTCCCGACTCGAAGTCGCACGTCTCCACGATGAGCGACGGCGACTTCCGGCACTCCGAGAGGTCCGTGACCATCCCGGCCGCCACCACGCTGCGGATCGTGCACACCGCCGCCGACGGCACCGAGACTGTTCTCAAGGACGGGCTGAAGGTGCTCGAGGGCGAGGTCGTCGACGCCGCGGTGATGAGCGCCGCCGCCCTGAACGCCTTCCTGGCCGAGCAGGTCGCCGATGCCGCCGCGAAGGGCGTGCTGTTCTCGGTGCACCTCAAGGCCACCATGATGAAGGTGTCGGACCCGATCCTGTTCGGGCACGCGGTCCGCGCGTACTTCCCGTCGGTGTTCGCCGAGTTCGGCGAGGACCTGGCCTCGGTCGGCGCCAACCCGAACGACGGGCTCGCCTCGATCCTGACCGCGCTGGACAAGCTCCCCGCGGACAGGAAGAAGGCCATCTCCGACGCCATCGAGGCCGGCTACACCTCCGGCCCGCGGCTCGCGATGGTCGACTCCTCGCGAGGCATCACCAACCTCCACGTGCCCAGCGACGTCATCATCGACGCGTCGATGCCGGCGGCCATCCGCTCGTCCGGCCAGATGTGGAACGCCGACGACGCGCTGCAGGACACCAAGTACGTCATCCCGGACTCGTCCTACGCCCCGCTCTACGCCGAGACCGTGGACTTCTGCCGGGAGCACGGCGCCTTCGACCCGACGACCATGGGCACCACCCCGAACGTGGGCCTGATGGCGCAGAAGGCCGAGGAGTACGGCTCGCACGACAAGACGTTCGAGATCGCCGCCGCCGGCACCGTCCGGGTGCTCGACGGCTCCGACGTGCTCCTCGAGCACGCGGTCGAGGCCGGCGACATCTGGCGCGCCTGCCAGACCAAGGACGCCCCGATCCGCAACTGGGTCGAGCTCGCCGTGCAGCGCGCCCGGGCCACCGGCGCCCCCGCCGTGTTCTGGCTGGACGAGACCCGCGGCCACGACGCCCAGATCATCGCGAAGGTGCGCTCGCAGCTCGCCGAGCTGGACACCGACGGCCTGACCATCGAGATCCTCCCGGTCGCCGAGGCCACCCGCTACACGCTGGCGCGGGCCAAGGCGGGCGAGGACACCATCTCGGTCACCGGCAACGTGCTGCGCGACTACCTGACGGACCTCTTCCCGATCCTCGAGCTCGGGACGTCGGCGAAGATGCTCTCGATCGTCCCGCTGATGAACGGCGGCGGCCTCTTCGAGACCGGTGCCGGCGGCTCGGCGCCCAAGCACGTGCAGCAGCTCGTCAAGGAGGACCACCTGCGGTGGGACTCGCTCGGTGAGTTCCTCGCGCTCGCGGTCTCCCTCGAGTTCCTCGCGGACGCCACCTCGAACCCGCGCGCCGCGCTGCTGGGGAAGACCCTCGACGCCGCCACCGGCACGCTGCTGGAGACGGGGAAGTCGCCGTCGCGCAAGGTCGGGGAGCTCGACAACCGCGGCTCGCACTTCTACGTGGCGCTGTACTGGGCGCAGGAGCTGGCCCGGCAGACCGAGGACGCCTCGCTCGCGGCGGAGTTCGCCCCGCTCGCGGAGAAGCTGGCCGCGGCCGAGGCCACGATCGTGGACGAGCTGAACGCGGTCCAGGGCAACCCGGTGGACCTGGGTGGCTACTACTACGTCGACCGCGCGAAGACGGACGCCGTGATGAAGCCCAGCAAGACCCTGAACGAGG